>CAZUIH010000088.1:0-9860 GCA_964620365.1 uncultured Desulfobacterales bacterium
CTTTTGTCCAGAATAGAGAGACAGGAAGAACTCAGAAAGAAGAAGCGGGAGTTTGAAGAAAGGCTCACCAAGGCAGAGAAAAGGAAAAAAGATAAGGCCGAGCTTCTAAAGCTTACCCGGAAAGAATTTGATTCGGCAAAAGAAATTTTGAAAGAGTGGGAAGGCAGGGTAAGGCAATACCTGTCAGAAAAGGGTCTGAAGGCGGACATCTCTCCTCCAGTGGCATATGAGTGTTTCAAGATGATAGATGAAGCAGTGATGCATATTGACAGAAGAGACGAGATTTTGGATCTGCTCAGGGAGGCCGAGGAGAGGATCAACCAGTTTTTGGAAAGGGCAAGAGCCCTTTATTCTGTAATAGGGCGATCTTTTCCTGGAGAAGAAGAGATATCCCAGGATCTCGATCTTCTTTTCAAGGAGCTCGATGAGGCCGGCAAGGATCTGGTGCGCCTCAATGAACTCAATGATCAACTTGAATTGTTGGATGAAAAGATCAAGGGGGTTGAGCAAGGCCTTACCAGTGTTGAGAATGAGATAGAGGGGCTTTTCAAAAGCGCGTCTGTCTTGGATGAGGAGGCCTTTCGCAGAAAGGCAAGGATCCATCAAAAGAGATTGGAATTGCAGGATGAACTGAGGCATCTGGAGGCCAGGCTGAGGGCTGTCTCTGGCAAAGAGGATGTCTCACTCATCGACGATGAACTTAAAAATCTGAAAAGAGAAGATCTCGAGGCCGAGGCTGCTGGACTCGAGAAGGAACTCGATCATATCGCCAGTGAGCAGGACGAGCTTTACAGGAAACGGGCTGAATTATTGAAAGATATGGAGCATCTTGCTTCATCGGACGATCTTTCGAGACTGAGATTCAAGGAAGAGACGATAATTCAGAAAATAAGAAAAGATGCCATGGAATGGGCCAGATACAGTGTCGCATCTTTCCTGTTGAACGAAGCCAAGAGAAGATTTGAGCAGGAAAAGCAGCCGAAGGTCATAAAGGATGGCAGTTCATACTTTGAAATGATCACCGGCGGGGCATATTCCAGGATAGTGGCTCCAATTGGGCAGAACATTGTGCAGGTGATGAACTCGAGGGGAGAAGTCAAGGGACCGATAGAATTGAGCAGGGGTACGCGGGAGCAGCTTTATCTGGCCCTAAGGTTTGGCTATATCTCAAATTATGAAGTGGGAGGAGAGAGACTTCCTGTGATTATGGACGATATACTGGTCAATTTTGATGCCCAGAGGGCCAAGCTGGCCATCAAGACCATACTTGAGCTGGGACTCGAACAGCAGATACTGTTTTTTACATGCCACAGGCGGACAAAGGAGCGGTTCCTTGATATCGATCCTGAAATACCGGTCTACACCCTGGAAGACGGTCGCATAGTAGAGGAGACTGGCGTATGATTGTGGATGTCATGGGCTCAGGGGCCCTGAACCTGGACCTGATATATGAAGTGGAGGATCTTACGTTTCTTCAGCAGCAGGGATTTGATCTTTTCCCGGGAAGGGAGATCTCTGGAGGGCATGAAACGGCTGAAAGGCTGATCGAGCTGCTTGAAGCCCATGGCGAGAAGAAGGCAGAGTGTGGAGGAGGTTCATCCGCCAACACAATATATGTTTTGAGCCGTTTGGGATGGAAGTGTGGATTTGTCGGGGCCTGTGGCCATGACAGGGCGGGGGGCCTGGTGCTTGGTTCAATGGAGAGGGTGGACTGCTCCCTGGTAAAAAAGTCAGGAAGAAGTGGAATATGCATAGTAATCCTTGGTAAACGGCAAAGGGACAGGGCCATGTTTGTTGCTCCAAGTGACACGGAAGCATGGCCTGAAATGGATGGCAGGGTAGAAGAGTACCTTTCAGGCACCCGCCTGTTTCACCTCAGTTCCCTGGTCCAGGATGAGGGTATAGTTTTCCAGGAAGAACTCTGCGCGTTTCTCCGGCCCGATACCGTTCTCTCCTTTGACCCAGGAGAAATTTATGCGGCAAAGGGACTTAAAAAACTTGAAAAGCTCCTGTCCAGGACCGATATACTTTTTATCACCGAAGACGAAGTCTCGAATCTTACGGGAAAAAAATGGCAGGAAGGGGCGCCGGATCTTCTGGCCTCTTTGAACAGGGAACGCGAAAAGAAAACAGATCTGCCTGGAATAACTTTGTTTCGGGAGAGCAGGGGGCCGGTACTGGTGGTCAAACATGGTAAGCAGGGAGCATCTGTTCATTTTGGCAAGGAGTCTTTTTTCTTTCCTGCAAAAAAGGTTGAAAATATAGTTGATAATACAGGGGCCGGAGATAGTCTTAATGCCGGATTTCTGGACGGCGTGTTAAAGGGAGAGGGATATCACGTCTGCATGAAGAAAGGGATAGATGTTGCCACCTTTTCCCTTTACGGTTTTGGCAGAAGTTGGGTTAATAAATTTGATCTCATGGGGGAGAGATGATGTTTCAATTTGGGTGGTGGACTACAGGAAGAGACGAGGCGGCACTTGAACTCTTCAGGACAGTCAACAATGCCGTATCAGACGGAGTCATATCCGGAAAAATTTCATATCTATTCTGTTCGAGGGACGAAGGGGAAAGTGAACCCAGCGACAGGCTTATTGCCTTTGCCAGGGATTGTGGAGTGGAGGTGGTGACCTTCTCCGCATCGAGGTTCAGTCCCGAGCTTAGAAAACAGGACATTGAAAAATGGCGAACAGAATATCACCGCAAGGTGATGGAAAGGCTTGACAGTTACAGACACGATATCGTGGTGCTTGCAGGATACATGTGGGTGGTGAGTGCCGAGGTATGTGAACGGTTAAATGTGATCAATCTTCATCCGGCAGCCCCCGGCGGCCCTGCGGGCACATGGCAGGAGGTGATCTGGCAGTTGCTTGAGAAAAAGGCGGACACAACGGGTGTTATGATGCATCTTGTGACTCCTGAACTCGATAAGGGGCCTCCTGTCACCTACTGCATGTTTCCCATAAAAGGCGCTGAATGGGATTCACTCTGGGAAGAATTCGAGCGGGAAGTAGCACAGTCCGGCTTTGAAGCGGTGAAACAGTCCAGGGGAGAGGCCCTGCCACTCTTTGCCCGTATAAGGGAAGAAGGTGTCAAAAGAGAGCTCCCCTTGATTGTCCAGACTATCAAGGCCTTCTCACAGGGCGAAATTTCCATAAAGAACGGCATCCTTTGTGACTCAAACGGAAGGGCCCTGGCCGATCCTTACGATTTAACCTCGGCCATAGAATGCGGTCTTTGACCTAGATCCATGCGTGGCCAGCCGGCATAAAGGTTTCTCACTTCATAATTAGGATTGCACGTTAACTGTTTATAAACCGCATAGATTTAGATGGGATGAGGTTCCAGTGAGTCAATCGGAAGCGTCAAAATTTATAACCAGGAAATCAGTTGGTCTCCACGGCGGAAGAGACTCAAAATTTTTGTATATTATATCTTTTTTTCTGCTCCTCTATCTGTTTTTTCTCAGTATTACCGCGATGCAGATGGCCTTTAAGGGATTTGGAGCGGGGTTTTCCACTAATCTTTTGACCATTACGGACAATCCTCTGGTGGGGCTTTTTGTAGGGATCCTTGCAACAAGTTTAATCCAGAGTTCTTCCACAACAACAAGTCTCGTTGTGGCCCTGGTCGCATCAGGGGCCATAGACGTAAGACATGCCATCCCTGTTGTCATGGGGGCTAATATCGGCACCTCTGTGACCAATACCCTTGTTTCCATGGGGCATATTACAAGGTCAGCGGAATTTAGAAGGGCCTTTGGGGCAGCTGTTGTGCACGACTTTTTTAATCTCATGGCGGTTATTTTCCTGCTGCCTCTTGAAATAGTGGCATCTCCCCTGGAAAGGACAGCTGAATGGTTGGGATCAGTTCTCACTTTTCATGGCGCAGGGATGTCTTTTTCGAGCCCTCTAAAGGCCATTACAAAGCCTGTTGTGCATGGAATTTCTGCATGGATTGAAAATGGTTTAGGCGATCCGTGGGGAGGGATAGCCCTGCTGGTATTCGGCCTTGTTACTCTTTTTCTGGCCCTGGGCGGCATAGTCAATGTCATGCGCAAGATCTTTATGGGAAGATTTGAACTGGTCTTCAACAGGTTTGTGGGAAGCTCTGCCCTGGTTGCAATGCTTTTGGGGGCAATTTGTACAGCCATTGTCCAGTCCAGTTCAGTCACCACTTCACTCCTGGTGCCAATGGCCGGCGCGGGGATAATTACCATACGCCAGGTCTTTCCCATCACCCTTGGCGCGAATGTCGGCACAACCGTCACCGCCCTTCTCGCCGCAATGGCTGTTGATTCCTCCGAGGCAGCTGCGGCAAGCGGACTGATAGTGGCTTTGACCCATTTTCTGTTTAACGTGACCGGGATCATGATAATCTATCCATTTGAAAAAATACGCAAGATTCCGATAAATATGGCCCGGAGACTCAGTTTTATGGTCTCTAAAAGGCGGAGTATCGCGTTTTTATATGTCCTGACGGTCTTTTTCCTTGTGCCGCTTGCATTGATTGGTATTACGAATTTTTCCGGCCTGCTGCGTCTTTTGGGCGGAAAGTAAAGTCAAAAGGAGGAGTCATGTTGGATCAATTGTTAAGACTTTTCAGTCAGAAAAAGAGTCTTATGGCAGAGGCCCAGGCAGAGGCAGTAAGGATGCTGGAACAGGGCAGAAACATGTTTGACATGGTCATGGATGCCATGCTTGCAAAGGCAAATGAGAAGCTGCTTGACCAGGTTCGCGGCATGGACAAGGATATTAACAAGGTCCAAAGGGATGTGCGTAAAAAGGTCTTTGAGCACATGGTGTTCTGTAGGGGGGAGGATATCATAGATGCGATAATCCTTCTTACAGTAGTGGTTGATCTTGAAAGAATAGGGGATTACACCAAAAATATCGGAGAACTCGTGGTCATGATGCCAGAACAGTGTTGCTGGGGTAAAAAGGCGGCGACTGTCGAGGAACTCAAGGAGAAGACCCTTGCGCTGTTTGACAGAGTTTACAAGGCCTTCAAGGAAAACGACGATGGCGAGGCAAGGGCGGCCGTAAGGGGATATGAGGAAATCGCCAAAAGTTGTGAAGAAGGACTAAGGGAGATATTCACCGCGTCCGCTGGGGAGGAATATGTCCCGCGGGAGTTTTTGCACATGGTCCTGGTGTTGAGATACATAAAGCGGGTATCCGCCCATCTCAAAAACGTGGCTACCACGGTCATAAACCCCGTTGACCAGATAGGATTCGTGTTGCCTGAAGAAGAGATTTGACCATTTACCGGGTGGCGTGGCTGGAGCGTCGGCGATAGCCAGGTCCACCGTCATGAAACAGTTACGCATATATCACGTTATAACGCTTTGCCATAATCGGAACGAAGTGATATCGCATCCGTGTCTAGCATCACTTGGTCAGCCATACCCGGCCGTAATTAGCAGGGATGCTTAATGTCACTGTGCTCTCGGCATGGACTCCCAACAGGTTATCCTGGCCATGCAGTTGCTCGTGGTAATCGCCGTCACGGGAGAAGGTGAAGTCCACGTCATGGTCGTATTCAGAAAAATTGAGGGCTACCAATGCCGATGCGTTCGCGTGCTGGCGTTCGAAAAGTAGCAGCCCCCGCCATTGATGCTGGTCCCAGCTATTGATGAAGTAATAGTTACCGTAACGGAAAACTGGCTCCCTTTGCCGCAATGCGATTAACCGACGGAAAAGCCAGATCATCGATTTCCCCACGTCGTCATAGAACCGCTCCCAGCGAACAGGCCGAAGTGTGCCAATACGGGCCGGGCCACTATCGGGCACGTCGTAGTTTTCCGCAATCTCCTGCCCCTGCCAAAGCATAGGCACCCCCTTTGCCAGCAACAGCCCTATAACGTAAGGCTGAAGCTTAAACCAGTTATCCCGGTTCCCTTCACGCAGAACTTCCCGGTAAAGGGAGTATGTGCCAAAGCGGCAGATGAAACGTGGATGATCATGGTTCTCGAGGTACTGGAATGCGCTCTTTGGGATCGTATCGGCTCCATGGTTCGCCTGTTCAGGATAGCCGGCAAGGCCCAGTTGCATGCCAAAGTTGTATAGACGCCCGAATTGCCCGGCGGCTACGTCTTTGGCGGCATTCAGTGTTTCATTTTGCCAGGTGCAATTGCTGTACGTTTTTTCGACAATCTCGACCGGTTTCTCCAACTGCTCAGCGCACTGAATCAAGTGCATGCCCCCACCGTGAAAGAAGCGCTGCCAATGTCCTGTCCCGTTAGTTGCCTTCACTTTCTGGTAAGTCTGGTAGACCAGGTTCGAATATCCTTCGTCCATGATGCCTTCGTAGTAGTTGGGCACGCAATCGTAGCGAATGCCGTCGACGTGGTAGCGGTCCAGCCAGTAGTAATTAGCGGTGAAATAAAAGTCCCGCGTTAATTCACGGCGATAATCGGTGCTGGGGCCAAACATGTCTTTTGCGTAAGCCCCCATGAATGGGTTTTCTCTGTAATGGAGATTGCTGTAGACCCGTTCATAGGCAAAGGCATGGCCCGCGTGGCCGTAAATCATGTCGAGTATCACCGCTATACCATGCTCGTGCGCGGCCTGGACAAAGTTTTGCAGGTCCCTGCGCCTGCCGAATCTTTCATCCAGTCCAAAGGGGCCAACAGGCTCAAAGCCCCAGTCAACGGAGCGGTCCACGTTTGCCACGGGCATGATTTCGAGGCAGTTAATGCCAAGATCTTGCAGATATGGCAGCTTTGCTTGGGCTCCTTGCAGGTCAGCAGCGAATTCATGCAGCATGATTTCATACGCGATTAAATCTTGGAGCGCAGGCGTCTTCCAAGTCTCCTCGATTGGGCCCCAGGCGTGATCCTTATAGCCCAGCGTAAACGCTGATTGCCGTCCAATTCCATATTCGCGGGCATAAGGGTCGATGATCCAATCGAGTGGACGCGGCAACAGCGGGCTTTCCAACTCGAAGCGATAAACATATCGTCCTGGTTTACCCCACGCGGAATCAGAAGTTGGCCGATCCGACGGGTCAATTGTGATCTCTCCACTCCAGAGGTCTCCGTATATCGGATGCACGGAGTGCGTGAGAGGAAAACGCTTGGGAGATGTCATCTGAAGAAACTGGTCTGCTTCATGAATGACCTTAACAAATAGTGCGTTACCGTTCGTTGCCGACACCCAAGGCAGTAAAAAGCCAAAACGCACCTGGTTATTCGGTAATTCATGTGGGCCCAGTTGATCAAGTGGTAACAGTTTCATAGCAAACACCAATTTCCTTATTTATTCTGGTTGGCATAACGTGTGCGGCAATAAGCCGCCGGCCCTCTCCGTCCTATACCCGCTTGTTGGGCACTATCACTGGGTACTTTCCCTTTGGAATAATAATTGTGTCATTAATGAGATATCACCATATACCTTATACTTTTGTTTCATAAGCATTTGCTGGCCGTCAGCCTTGCCGGTCATGATGTCTACCCATACGTTAAAGGGGGTTTCAATTAATAGATCCGGGTTCTCCCATGTTCCTTTTTTTGTTTCAACCTAAATTATGCACTTCAAACACCGAACAACAAGGAATAAATAAAAAAAATCAGCAAGTTATTGTGTGTTGTCCAGGTTGAAATGTTCACCCAAAAAGTGCACCTCATCAAAGTTAAAAATTGTTCGGCATTTGAAGCCTCAAGGGGCAGTCAATTTTACCAAATCTGCTTTGTTGTCAGGAACTTGAAGTACAAGAGTACGTCTGCGTGCCTTCCGCCTCACATCTTTGGCAAACTTGGCTGCTGCATAATATGGGTTCAATGCGCCTCTTCTCAACACAAAAATAGCACGAGTCCTCTACATCACCAGAAAACTTGAACTGCAATATCACCTTTTTGTCACCAGCTGCTTTGGAATTAATGCCGAAAGGTAATAGGCTCATAAAGCTTTCAAGTGAATCTGGACGGGGAATCATGTTTTTCTCTCGAAATTCTTTGGGCGTTACTCCTTCTGCAATGCAGGTCTTCCAAAGGAGGTTGCCAATTTGGGCAAAGGATTGGAAATCCACGAAGGGTTGCCTGATCCTCGCCATGGTTTCAGGTGCTATTTTCATAAACTGCACCAATTCTCTCCCTGCTTGTGTTGTAGCCTCCAATATGTCGCTTGTTTTTTCTTCGAAGAAAGGATTCGTCATTGTTTCTGCAGCAGCCCGATATATTTCAGCCACAAGTACCGCGTCTTTGTGGAGCGTACGATGCAGATAGTCTGAAAGCACATCAAATCTTGATTCCTCTGGAAATCCGCACACGGAAAGCCATACAGCCGCAGGAATCTTGTTACGCAAAGGGTGGATCATTTTTCCATCAGAGTCTTCGAAGAAGGGTTGGTGCGCAGGAAGAGTACGTTCCCTAAAAGTGCTCATAATGGCATTCATGGTATGAAAGTAAAGAGGGGTAGCATAGACAACAAGGTCAGACTCGAGCCATTTCGGGAATAGTTCATTGGTCATATCGTCTTTTTGAATACACTTGCCAGGAGTCTTGGTCCAGCACGTGAAGCAACCGATACAATTCTTAATGGTTTTCTCACGCAGGTTCACGATCTCGACCTCGGCACCGGCATCCCTCATGCCCTCGACAAGGTGATTGAGCATCAGTTTGGTTTTGCTCTGGCCTCCACTCCGGGGACTGGAATTAAGGGCAAGTATTCTCATTTTATTACTCTCTGATATGTTGATTAGTCATTTTGCTTACATAAGCAGGCATCATACCGCCCAACACTGTCAATATATGGAACGGTTCTATAATATTAGCTTATAACTCGCCATATTTTCCATTTATTTTAGAAATAAAACTCCCAACATGGAAATTTCTTTCCAGATATCAAATAGTTCTCTTTATTCCCACCTCTTTTGATATTACACTGGTGTGATAGATAGTAAACAAAAATTTATTCCAAATCCTGAATTGAAATAGATGGATCAGGTCAATTATGTTACTGCAACTCATCCTTTTCCCTGGCCAATTCTCAAGCGGTGTTTGCACCCTCAGGCTTTTCTGTCGGAATCAATAAATTTCACAGGCAAAGGAACATTGGCCAAAACGGATGTGTTGGTTGGGGGGGTATTAAGGAAGTAAAGTTATCAGATACAGAAAACCCTTATGAAGCCCTTTTGGGGTCAAACGACAGCTACAGCTTATGAGGCGGACAGAGCAGCCTTCTAATGTCGCAGGTTCTGAATCTCAGATTTGTTCCGAGAGGCGCTTCAGGGAATAAATCCCATCAAGACCAGAAACCGGCCGGGGGTGCTTCTCGCGGCGTGAGGAAAAGTAGTCCTTGAATTTGAGATAACAACGGGTAACAAACTCCTTTGTCCCAATGATGCCGCTGTCCGTGAAGTAGCGGGTCCGGTAACGAAATCTGTCTTTATTGTCTACCGCAAAGCCCTTCTTTTTTTCCTGCTCGAGTATGTCAGAACCGATCACGGCCCCTTTACTTGGGGAGATTGCCCCTTTCTCATAGACAAACTTGCGGTATGAGATCAGGCGCTGGGTGTCGTTGCTCACTCCGAAGTCCTTCAGCCCAAAGTCCAGGGAGAGAAAATTGTCCTTGTTCCCGGACTGGACGTGGTGACCAAGGGAGCACCAGCGATAGTCCTCGGGCACCTTGCAGATACCGGCCCTTACGGGATTAAGATCAATGTAGGCCAGGCAGTTGATCAGGGTATCACCATTATCTACAATGACGCTCTTAAAGCGATCCCCCCAGAAAAACCCTTTCCGCTGATGCCGTTTGTTGTAAAAACGCGAAAAGGTCTGTTTTATCTCCCGGACATATTCAGACAAATTACCCCATTTTTCCCGAAAGAACTGGATCTTCTCCTCGGCCAGGTGCCGCTTG
>CAZUIH010000089.1:0-9722 GCA_964620365.1 uncultured Desulfobacterales bacterium
CAATTCGGTTGGGATTTGGAACATATGACCTTCACTGTGCCATCATGGGTTATTCCAGTCATGGACTTGGGCGTGATGGCAATAAGTGGCATAGCTAGTTTTTATCTCTTGTATATCTTTATAAATGATGAATTTCAGGGGATGGTCAGCAGGACACGCTACTGGGCTACACAGTCCTTAACCCTGGTAATGCTTTTAATATATTTTTATGTCATGCCTATCTGGTCATGACATTCGCCTAAGCGCGGCGACAACCTCCTGCATGTCCTCGGGAAGCCTGGCTTCCCATTTCATGGTCTGACCAGTAATCGGATGGACGAATTGCAGGCTCTGGGCATGTAGCATTTGCCTGGGGATCTCCAGGGTGACATTTCCTATCCTGATTTTGGTGGCCCCGCCATACACCTTGTCACCAAGAATAGGATGTCCTAGGGATTCAAGGTGTACGCGGATTTGATGGGTCCTGCCGGTGAGTATTTTGATGGCAACGAGGCTGGCTCCTGGATACACCTCCAGTTCCTTCCATTTGGTCAAGGCGGGTTTTGCATTTTTCACGTCCACACTCATTTTTTTACGTTTAACCGGATGCCGTCCAATGGGTTTGTCAATCTGGCCGGTCGTTAACGGAAGTCTGCCTGTCACCAGGGCCAAATATCTCTTTGATACTGCCCCTGCTTTAAACTGTTGTGAAAGCCCCCTGTGGGCCGCATCGTTTTTTGCCACCACCAGCAGGCCAGATGTGTCCTTATCCAGCCTGTGCACAATACCTGGGCGAAGTTTTCCTCCGATACCTGAAAGATCGCTGCAGTGGTGCAGAAGCCCATGTACCAGAGTGGCATTTTCCTGTCCGGCGCCTGGATGTACCACGACACCTGCCTGCTTGTTTAGTACAAGCAGGTGTTCATCTTCATAAAGGATGCTGAGATCCAGTTTTTGGGGCTTGATTTCAAGCGGCTTGGGAGAGGGGATTTGCAGATGGATGCGATCCCCCTCCTGGACTTTGTAGCGGGGAACAACTTCACCCTTGTCATTTACAGTTACGTGATTTGACTTAATGAGTTTTTGGATCTGGGCCCTGGATAGACCCGTATCTCTAGAGACAAGATACCTGTCCAGTCTTTCTCCTGCCTCATCGCTATCAACGAAAAAATTCAGTTCCCTGGGCGGGAAGTCTTGTGATGTCAACTTGTCTTTAAAAAAGTTATGCCTCGCTTAGGATTACTCCGGCATTGCGGAAGATGGATTCGATTCCCTTTTCGACTTCCTCTTCCTTTGCATCTTTTGCTATGGAAAGCTCCTTTACAAGAAGACCCTTTGCCGTATCCATCATTTTGCGTTCACCAAACGAAAGGGGTTTATCCATCTGAAGGATGTATAGGTCCCGGAGGACAGCTGCCAGGTCGAAGATGGAACCCGTTTTTATTTTTTCCATGTATTCCCGGTATCTGCGGTTCCATGTCTGGGGAGTAAATTCTACTTCTGTATCCTGGAGAATGGCATATACCTGTTCTATGTCCTCATCAGAGATTATTTCTCTAAGGCCAACATGTTTGGCATTACCCTTGGGGATCATTATTTTCATGTCGTTGTCCAGAATGCGCATTATGTAAAAGGTTTGATCCGCTCCCCCTATGGTTTTTGTCTCGATGGCTTCTATTACACCGACACCGTGAGCAGGATAAACAGCTAGATCGCCCACATTAAACATTTTTTCTTATCCCCCTAATTTAGAGTAAGTATTAAAAAAAAAATAAAAAATATACTTTGGTCTTGCTTTCCATATATTATTTTATTTTTACCACAAAACTGCCGAAAAGAAAAGGTTAATACTATAACTGTCTTGACAATGGCCTATATATACTGTGTTTTTTCTCCACACTCCCTCGTGTTTTAGAGCCAGTCGTGTCAACCGGGATAGAGGATCAACCGTAGCGAAGCGCCTCTATAGGCTCAAGCCTTGATGCCTTCCAGGCGGGATAGAGTCCGAAAAAGATTCCCTCAAGGACAGCAAACAAAAAGGCTACGGCAAGAGATATCAAAGATATTTCCATGGGCCATTTAACTGTATGTTGTAAAAAGTACTTTCCTGACCAGCCAGCGGCAATTCCTACCAATCCTCCTGATACACTCAATATAATTGCTTCGATAAGGAACTGAAGGAGTATGTCCTTGGGCCTTGCCCCTACGGCCATCCTTATTCCGATTTCCCTGGTCCGTTCGGTAACGGATACCAGCATGATGTTCATTACTCCGATTCCTCCGACTACCAGGGAAATAAGGGCTACGGAGCCAAGAAGGGCAGACATTACTTTTGCCGAACGTTTTGCGGCATCCATCATCTCGCTTAGGTTTCTGACGGAAAAATCGTCATCCTCTCCCGGTTTTAAGCGGTGCCTGTGTCGTAGCACCTGTCTAATTTTTTGTGCTGTTTCCTCAAGATATTTTACGGAGCTCGTCTGTACGACTATAGCCTGAACCTGGCCAGGAGTATGGGTGCCGAAGAGGCGTTTCTGGGCCGTAGTTATTGGCACATAGACTACGTCGTCCTGATCTGTGCCCCGGGGTGTCGGGCCTTTAGGTTTCAGTATCCCCACTACTTTAAACGGCACTTTTCCTATTCTAATGTTTTTCCCAATGGCCCTGGCGGTGCCGAAAAGTTCCTTCCTGACCGTGGCCCCAAGCACCGCTACCTTGGCTGCTGATCTTAGCTCTTGTTCTGAAAATATGCGCCCGGAGTTGAGTCCCCATTTTCGTATCTTAAACATGTCGGGAGTTGATCCACGAACCGCGGTAGACCAGTTTCGGTTTCCCATTTTTATTTGTGATGCCTTGCCCCATACCGGTGCGACAGCAATTATTTTATTGGAACTCCTTTTTATGGCCAAACTATCCTGTATGGTAAGTGTGTTGGTGCTGCCTGCTCCGACTCGGACCCCTCCCGAGGTGGTTGTCCCAGGTAAGACCAGCAGCAGGTTTACTCCGATGGAGGCGATCTGTTTTTCGATCTCCCTGCTTGCGCCGGTACCAAGGGCAAACATAAGCAGTACGGCAGCCACCCCTATGATGATTCCCAACGCGGTCAGGCCTGATCTGAGCAAATTGCTCCTCAAACTTCTTATGCCGGTTTGTAAGGCAGCAACCAGATTCATGATTTATCCTGTGTCATTCATAATCGTAAGAGAACATGGATAGCTTCAGTCGACCCAGTATAACTGAACAGTCTTATAGTTGCATGTTTTGTCTCATGGGGCAGTTGACAGTACCAGCAGCCTGTCCATTCCAGATGCCGGATTTTCATGATAGCAGGTTGTTAAGGCCGTTTGCATAACTAGCTAAAATACCATTTAGGCCTTTGCGAGTACCCGGCCACCCGGAATGCGGCCCGCAAGGGGTGGTGGTAACGTCAATAAATTAGCTTTTTAGAGGTTGACAGATCATTAACTTGTTTATTTTACAAAAAAAATCATTTTTCGGCATTTAAAACGCATAATCTGGGATAAAAGTTTGATGCGGATGGCCTGTTTTTAGGGTAAAAAATATCACTTTTTTGCCTCTTGGCATAGAAGCAGTATAAGTATACATTGTTTGGCTACGCCCTAGATGGGTAGATGATAAGAATAGGCACGTGAAGAGGGGAATTAACGCAATGCAAAGTAGAAATCTTGTTCCAGAAAGAGACGCCTGCGCTATTATTGCATTTGTAGATAAGAGGGGAAGAAGCACGCATGCTAATATCGTAAAAACCATACAGGCCCTCAAGAAAATGGGACATCGATCGGGGGATATAAATGGTGAGGGAGACGGCTGTGGTATCATGTCAGACATCCCCAGGTATATTTGGGGAAAACGTCTTCAGCAAGCCGGAATGAGCCGTTTTCTTGCAGAAAGCATGAGCTTTTTTGTAGGACACTTTCTGCTTCCTGCCCATATCCGTTCAGATGCCAAAGATATAATGGCAAGGGTGAAAAACATCTTTAGTAATAACTCCATAGATCTTCTCATTGAACTTGAGGGAGAGACCCGAGACGATGAGTTGGGGCCGCGAGCACGGGCTGAGGCGCCTCTTTTCTGGCAAATTGCAGGCATTACCCCAGGCAAGGACAGAATTCAATCTCAAAAGCGTCTTTTCAAAATCCAGATGGAGATAGAAGATGCTGTCCCTGATATCCATATCGCATCCTTGAGCCTTGATTCAGTTGTCTATAAATTAAGGGGACTTCCCGAACTTCTGCCCAGGGTCTATCCAGAGCTATTGGATGAGGAAAACACATCGGTAATTTCCCTGGGACACAGTCGCTATTCCACGAATACACTTCCTACAGTGGAAAGGGCACAGCCTTTTTCTGTTCTTGGCCATAATGGTGAGATCAACACCATAGAAAGATTGAGGAGTAACGGTAGGGTGTTGGGTATTGAACCGGTGCCCGGAGGAAGTGACTCCCAGGATCTCAACAGGATTATAGAGGGACTCATAAATCTTTATGGGCTTGATCCAATAGAGGCCCTGGAAATGGTCTTTCCTGCCATTCACACCGAAGTAGAACGTTACGACGGAGAGCTTCAGCAGCTCTATGACCTTTACCGCTGGTTTTTTGGTTCTTCTGCCCAGGGCCCAGCGGCTGTCGTGGCCCGATACGGTGATGTGTGCATGGGCAGTGTGGACGCCCTTGGCCTCAGGCCTTTATGGTTCGGTGAGAGTGACTACGATTTCTTTCTCTCATCAGAAAAGGGAGTAGTGGATCTGAGCCGTACCATAAATGATCCTAGGCCGCTTGCACCTGGTGAAAAGATAGCAATACTTTCCGGAAGGGGGAGGCGCGCTGAAGTTCTTGATTACGAGAATTTTCAGAAAAGGCTCCTTTCTCTCATGAAGAGTAGAAAGAGGGTTTTTAAAATAGCCAATTCCTTTTACAAGGGGGCAACAATCAAGGAGAATGCCTCGCAGGCCACCCTGTCTGACTTCTTCAAGGAAGCACTTCCCAACAGGTCAAATAAGGAGCTTACTTCATCCAATTACTTGAGTGCATTTGGATGGAACCAATATGACCTAGACATTAGGAAGAGGGTAGCCACTGAAGGCAAACTGATTGTGGGCTCCATGGGGCATCAAGGGCCTTTGGCAGCCTTGATGCCAGAAGCCCTGCCAAATGTCTCAGAATATTTCAAGGAAAATGTCGCTGTAGTAACCAACCCCGCCATCGACCGTGAAAGAGAGGCTGAACACTTCACTACCCGTGTTATCCTGGGTGAACGGCCTGATTTTAAAGAAGGAAATACCTCTTCCCCTGTGGGATTGGAACTTAAAAATCCCCTTCTTCTGGATAAGACCCTAGATGGCGCAATCAGCGACGAGGAGCTGAGACAGATAGCGAATCAGTTTGGAACTGCGCTGCTGGAAGACGTACTGGATTTTTTCACAGGAGGCGGTCGGGATCTGTCGCGTATCAAGAGGCTGGATGCCACCTTTGTACCGGATCAGGGCCTTAGGAGCAGACTCGACGAACTGTGTAAAGAGGCGGAAGATGCGGTTAAAAAGGGTGCTGTAATCATTATATTGGATGATGCCAGGAGCTTTTCAGAAAACCGTGTTTACATCGATCCAAGCCTTGCTGTGGCCTATCTTATAAAATGCCTTGAAAAGGCAAAGGTGAGGAGAAGGTGTTCCGTTGTCGTAAGGTCTGCCGCGATAAGAAATCTCCACGACGTAATGTTCCTGATGGGGCTCGGGGCTGATGCTTTGAACCCCTATCTTCTGTGGCAGATGGCCTGTGAACACGCGAGTGACAAACACCCTGCGGCAAAGACGGTTTTCAATACTATGGATGTCCTTCAAAAGGGCATGGAAAAGGTCATGTCCACCATGGGTATCCATGAATTGTGTGGTTATGGTCGTATCTTTGCCTCAATTGGACTTACAAGGGAGCTTGAAGAGATATTCCACATCCCGAATTTCTGCCCTTCAGAAGAAAAAGGCCTTGATTTCAAGACGCTGGAAGAGATGGCCAGGGCCAGATATGAGAAGGCCGTGAGCAAGGAAGAGGCAAAGATATACAAAGAGCCAAACCGAAATCCAAAGGTAGGCAGGATCCTCAGAAGTGTGGCCGTCGGTAAGAAGGGCTATTTAGAGATGGCAGAGGGCTTGAGACAGATTGATGAGGAAAATCCGGTCGCAATCCGTCATCTCTTAACACCCAGAAAGGCCCAGGACGAAAAACGCCTCACCATGAACGAGGTGGATATCTCAATCGGTCACCATGACATGCCCCTGGTCATAGCCGCCATGTCTTTTGGCTCCCAGGGAGAAAATTCTTTCAGGGCATATGCCGAGGCGGCAAAGAAGGCAAACATAGTGTGCATGAACGGCGAGGGCGGCGAGATTCCCGATATGCTGGGCAAATACAGGAAAAACAGGGGACAGCAGATCGCCTCTGGCCGTTTCGGTGTATACATGGGGCTTCTCAATTCCGCTGATTTTCTGGAGATCAAGATAGGGCAGGGAGCAAAGCCTGGAGAGGGTGGACATCTTCCCGGCACAAAGGTCTCCGAGGTGGTTGCTATGGCCCGCCACTGCAAGCCAGGTATCACTCTCATTTCTCCGTCAAACCATCATGATATCTATTCCATCGAGGACCTGGCCCAGATCATTACGGAACTCAAGACAGCTAATCCCAATGCGAAGGTCTCGGTTAAGATACCTGTAACCAGTGGGGTTGGCACCATCGCGGTGGGCATAGCCAAGGCAGGTGCTGACATAGTAAACCTTAGTGGTTTTGAAGGAGGAACCGGAGCCGCGAGGGAACACGCCAAGAAATATGTGGGTCTGCCAATAGAGGTAGGTATCAGCGAGGCCCACCGCGCCCTTGTGGAATCTGGTCTTCGTGACCAGATAGAAGTTTGGGCTGACGGAGGTCTTAGAAGCGGTGCCGATGCCGTGAAGATGATCCTTCTTGGCGCGAACAGGGTCGGGCTGGGTACCGTCGCCTTGATGGGGGTTGGCTGTATTAGTTGCCAGAGGTGTCATCTTGACCGTTGTCCCAGGGGAATCTCAACACAGCTCAGGACCAAGGAAGATGCCGAGGCAAAGGGCGTCAAAGGTTTTACTCCCCGTCAGGTGGAAACAGAATCAGAAAATCTTGCCCGGCTTTTAAGGGCAATAGGGGATGAAATGAGGGAGATCCTGGCTGATCTTGGAGAGAAGAGGCTTCAGGATCTGGTTGGAAGAACTGATCTCCTTGAGCAGACCAGATTTCCTGAAAGGCTTGACGTAAGCGATATCCTCAGAAAGCCCAATAGTATTGGGATGTATGACAATGGAGAGCGGCCTAAAATGGTGCGCAAGCCCCTAAATTATCTGACGAAACTTATATCCGATATGACGATGGAGCGATTCAGGTCAGGCTACAGCGTTGTCAACTACACCGATGAGGCTGTGAGAAGTACAGACAGGGCCGTTGGAACCTACCTTGCCGGCGCCATGGTACGGGAGTTCGGTCTTGAGTCAGACAAAAAGGCGGTCCTCAGACTGGAATCTTCGGTGCCGGGCAATGGAATGTGTGCCTTTACTATCCCAAATATCGATACCATTGTGGACGGAGGGTCCCAGGACGGGGCTGCCAAGGGCAGCTTTGGTGGTCTGGTGGCCGTGCTCAAAGGATGCAATATACTTGGAAATAGAGTGGACGGATCCACAGGCAAGAGCTTTGCCTACGGGGCCATTGGTGGAACCCTTATTGTCCAGAACTATGCTGACTCAAGGGCCTGTATCCGGATGTCTGGGGCAGATGCCGTATTCGGCGCCAGGATTACTGCCCCTGTAAGAGACGAGGCCGGCAATATTGCAAGCCGCGCTCATTTGAAAGGGTTTGCGTTTGAGTACATGACCGGCGGCAGGGCTGTGGTCTTGGGTGACCCTGGTCCATGGATGTGCGCCGGCATGACAGGTGGAGTAATCTATCAGGCACTGTATCCGGAGTTTGGCTTTACCAGAGATTCCATCAAACGGCGGCTGTCCCGTGGCGCCAACATAAATATCAAGTCGATTAATGAAGATGGTCTCAGGGACGTTGAGGAACTGCTTGGTATCTACATAAAGGAACTTGAAAGGAGCTTTCAGCAGGACGAGGCTAGAGAGGTTGCCGCAATCCTCAGTCAGGCCAAGGATCGCTTTGTCATGCTGGTTCCCAAGGTAGAACGCACTAAGACCTCAGAATAGAAATAAGTATTTGATTTGGTGTGTGATTCATATACGTCCTTCAATGTGTGGATGGCTATGGATCACACACCTTATGCTGGTCATAATATTTATTTTTTTGCTTCCCTCCACGAATTTTCAATAGGCCTTCAACAGACAAAGTCTGCCTGGCCATGTGACAACAATTTCGCACCCCAAAAGCAAAAAAACGGGCTGATAAAACAAGCAAGTTACTGATCAACGATCGAAAAAAATAATCATCAAAACGGTGCACGTACCTCGCGCTGTGTCCGCTGTTTTTCCGCCCAAGTAGACTCGGCAACTGTGTATATATATAATTGAGGATAAAAAATTGTTTTTCTCAAATTTGAGGTGTATAGTCAAATCAAGGCTCTGTTTGGAGGAGAAAATTTGAAATTAATGGAAACAACATGTATATATAAATATGGCTACCTTTTTTGACTGGAATAACAAAACTGTTTTGCTGACAGGCGGTACTGGCTCCTTTGGAAGGGCGTTCATCCAATATCTCCTCAAGAATTATAATCCTAATGCGATTCGAGTTTACAGCCGGGACGAACTGAAACAATATCAGCTTTCTCAAGAAGTAAACGATAGCAGGCTACGATTTCTCATCGGCGATGTAAGGGACAGGGAGAGATTAATAAAGGCTGCCAGGAAAGTGGATGTTATTGTACACGCTGCGGCCATGAAGCAGGTGCCGATATGTGAGTACAATCCCTTTGAGGCAGTAAAAACCAATGTTCTTGGGGCCAAAAATATAATCGATGCTGCCCTGGTTAATGAGGTGCCGAAGGTCATAGCGCTGAGTACAGATAAAGCCGTAAATCCAGTAAATCTCTATGGAGCCACAAAACTTTGCGCTGATAAGATGTTCATTCACGCGAATGTTTACAGCGGTGAAAGACCAACCCGTTTTGCCTGTGTGCGTTATGGAAATGTCATGGGCTCCAGAGGTAGCGTAATTCCCCTGTTTCTTCAGCAGCGAAAGACCGGTGTCATAACGATAACAGATCCGCGCATGACACGTTTTTGGCTCACCCTGGAACAGGCAGTGGAGCTTGTTTGCAAGGCGGTGCAGCTTATTCAGGGCGGTGAGATCTTTATACCAAGGATTCCCAGTATGAAGATCGTGGATTTGGCACGGGCTATTGCACCAGGATGTGAGCATAAAATAATTGGCATAAGGCCCGGAGAAAAAATACACGAGGTTTTGATAAACGAGGAAGAGGGGCGACATACGGTATTATACGATGGCGTCTACATAGTGAAACCCAATTTGTCCTGGTGCTCCGGCCATGAATACGAAAACGCACGTCAGCTACCTGAAGAATTCATCTATTCTAGTGATACCAACGAAGTTTGGCTTACTGAATCAGAGTTGAGGGAGCTACTCCTTAAAGAAGGCGTATTATCTGCTGAAACTCCATGAAAATCCTTCCCTATTCCTGCCAGTGGATCTCCCATGAGGACATTGAAGCGGTAACCAGGGTTCTGAAATCCGACTGGC
>CAZUIH010000090.1:0-9538 GCA_964620365.1 uncultured Desulfobacterales bacterium
ACCTGCGAATGCGGGTTCCAAAGACCCGTGTCTTACCGCTTGACGACACCCCAGTACCTATTTTGTTCTATGTAATAATAAAATATATTTCCTGGCTCTTAATACAACCGAGCCTACAAACTCTCTGCCATGTAGACAGTTACGTTTTTTAATCCAGCAAGATGATCATAGGCGTATTGCGCCTTATCCCTGTTTTCATAGAATCCGTATACTGTCGAGCCACTTCCGGTCATCAATGCCGTTCTGGCACCTGAAGCCAAAAGCTCATTTTTGATCCGCCCTATTTCGGGATAATGGAGCAATGCCACTTTTTCAAGGTCATTCCTCCACTTTGAGGGCTCAAAAACGTGTCCAGCGTCAAAAATAGTGTCCTCATCCTGGGTTGTCAACTTGAAATTCTTATAGATCCATTTTGTTTCAATCCCAAAATTTGGCCTTACCAGCAAAAACCACATATGAGGCAGTCGGACAGCCTCAAGTTCCGAGCCTATGCCCCTTCCAAAGGCAGAGGTCGTATCGAGGAGGAAAAAGGGCACGTCAGCCCCTAGACTCTCACCCAGTTCATGCAACTTATCCTGATTCAAAGGACGGCCAGTGATTTCATTTAACCCCATAAGCACCGATGCCGCATCGCTGCTTCCTCCACCAAGCCCTCCTCCGACAGGAATATTCTTTTCCAAACCGATGAACACGTCGAGATCATTCGATGTGTTTTGCAAAAAAACTGAAGCAGCTTTATGAATCAGATTTTCATCCCCGCAAGGCACTTCAAGCCCACTACAGGAAAGTTCTATCGTACCTTTTCCCCTGACCGCTTCTATTTTAATCCTGTCCCAAAGGGAAATCCTGTGAAAAAGGGTAAAAAGAAAATGGTATCCGTCCTCCCGTTTTCCCGTAACCAAAAGAAATAAATTCAGTTTAGCAGGGGCCTTGAGATCAATGGCTGCCATTTTAGAAATTATTAAAGCCACCCGGGCATAAAAAATTCATGACGTAAGCCCTACAAAACGCATCCTCAAGTCATACAGGATGTTGTCTAATAAGGCCTTCTCATCCTCGCTGAGATTACCCTTGGTCTTTTCCTGCAGCATAGCCAGGGTGTCTATTGTATGTTTAGCTAGATCAATGTCTTTCTGTATTTTTCCTGATGAAGGCTCTGGCATGACACCAAGATGAACCAGGGCCGATGTATTCAGAGACATGATAAAAGTTGCAAACGTGACCTGAGGAAGCGGCACGGAACCATTTTTAGAGCAACCTTCAGTCCGACAGCCACATGAGTCCTTACTCTTTTCTGCCCCAGCGCTATGCGTAGACTCTTTATCTTTGCTCTTATTATAATCCTTTTCTCCGCCTGCCATGGAATTTCCTCCTGATTCGCCTCTCGTCTGTCTTAAAGTAGAACATAGATTGGTTAAGGGCAAGCCTTGCTCTTAACCAACGCCTTATCTATATTGCATATATTATGGAAAAAGATTCTCTAGACTCATTGTTTCCTCCTGGGGCCCTGGATGGAATAATAAACAGGGAGTCAAGCCCTGCCTCCCCCTCCTATCAACGAAACATATGGAGGGTTTCCGACCTCTTGAACAAATGCCAGGATACGCTGAATGACGCACTACATCTGTTGTGGGTAGCCGGCGAGGTATCCAATGCCAGACGGCCACCTTCAGGGCATCTGTATTTCACCCTAAAAGATTCGAAGTCCCAGATACAGGCGGTAATGTTCAGATCTTCCGTGGAAAGGCTTCCCTTTGAAATAAAAGAGGGAAGCGAGATCATCTGCTTTGGCAGGGTAAACATCTACACGACCAGGGGCGACCTTCAGCTCATAGTGGAGACCGCTGAACTGTCAGGGGAAGGGGCACTGCGTATCGCCTTTGAGGAACTTAAAAAACGCCTTTCAGAGGAAGGTCTGTTTTCAGCTGACCACAAAAAAGAGCTACCCCTTATACCTGCACGGGTCTTTCTCATCACGTCTCCTTCAGGAGCAGCAGTGAGGGATTTCATCAGAACCGCCCGCCAGAGGTTTCCCGGGGCACATATTGTCCTCGTACCAGTACAGGTCCAGGGCGAAAAGGCCCCGGCAGAAATAATAAATGGATTGAAAATAGTAGATAAAATCGCTGATGAATCAGATGTGGCGGTCCTAACAAGGGGCGGAGGTTCCCTTGAAGATTTATGGGCATTTAACAATGAGGAGCTTGCCCGAGCAATATTCTCCTGCCGGATACCAACTGTTTCCGCTGTAGGACATGAAATCGACTTTACAATTGCTGATTTCGTTGCGGATCTAAGGGCTGCGACCCCTACAGCAGCGGCACAGGCCATATTTCCGGCCACAGAGGAGTTGATGAACAGGGTTATGTTGCTGACCAGGTCACTGAACTCTGCCGTTGGTTACATAATAGAAAAGAAAAAGCATCTTGTTACAATTCTTAAACAGCAACTCAGGGACCCAAAAACCCGCCTAATCCAGAGTAAAATCTATTGCGATGAACTTAACACCAGGCTTGTCCAGTCGATAGACTCAAAAATTAACAGGCAAAAGGAGCGGCTCTCCATTGCCCGAAACGACCTGAGATCCGTAAGCCCTGCAAGGAATATTGAGGTCTACAAGGGAAAAGTGGACGCCCTGTCGGAAAAACTTCAACTTGCCTGCATTACTTTGCTGAAACAAAAAAAGGCTGCTGTTGTGGCAAATGCTGCCGCACTTAACGCGGTGAGCCCTCTTTCTGTCCTCGCCAGGGGATATAGTCTGGCCTACAAACTGCCTGACAGGGAGCTTATTAAGGACTCGGGCCAGGTCAACGTCGGAGATACCGTACTGATATCTCCTCAAAGGGGTAAAATATTGTGCAAGGTCATGGAGACAAGGCAGGAACGAGAAAGAAAAAAGGGGTCTGCATGATGAACCGGACCATGATTGTAATTTCCCTTTTGTTCATGGCAATTGCCTGTTTGATTTCTCCGAGCCTGTCCATGGGCAAGGATGTCCGTTTGACCATTAGGGTGAGACCAGAGAAGATTGGAATCGGAGAATTTGGCCTCGTTGAGATCTCGTCGGACATGCCGATCAAGATCACGTCGACCAGATTCGGGAAAAAGGATATCCCGTTTTATAGCAATGGGGAAAGGAGATGTTTCTCCATTATAGGCGCACCTCTTCACTCTAAACCAGGCAGGGAGATCTTTACCGTAAGATGGAAAAGGAATGGTGAACAGGAGATAACCTCGATACCAGTGGAGATCGTGCCAAAAACCTATCCTGAGGAACACCTCAAGGTTGCCAGAAAGATGGTGGAATTTCCGCCCGACATCCTGAAAAGGGTATTGAGCGATCAGCAGGCTGTGAAAACTGTGTGCAGCCGGATCACCATGGAACGCTTTTGGAACGCCCCTTTCGTCTGGCCTATCCAGTCTAAAATAGTCAGTCCCTTTGGGCTGAAAAGATTCTTTAACGGAAAGCCCAGAAGCCCTCATTCCGGGATCGATTTAAGGGCCCCTTTAGAGACTCCTGTTCGGGCGTCAAATTCAGGACGCGTAGCCCTTGTCCGAGATTGTTACCTTAGTGGTAAAACACTGGTAATCGATCATGGAGGCGGACTCTTTACCCTCTATGCCCACCTCAAAGCCATAAAGGTGAAAGAAGGGGAAATGGTAAGCCGAGGCGATGTCGTTGGACTCTCCGGGTCTAGCGGCAGAGCCACTGGGCCCCATCTTCACTGGGGTGTGAGTTATATGGCAAACCGTTTGGATCCGGTCTCGCTTTTAAGGCTTTTTGACAATTAATCCCTTGATGTTGCAAGGAAATCTCTCCTGGTGATATAATGGTACCTTTTTAAACTCCAGTGCACTTTTTAACGATAAGAATATTGAAACACCATTAGTTAAATTATGTTTCATTATGTGTTGGAGTATCTTGTCATGGACATAAAAGGGATAGAACTGCCGGGCCTCAATCCTGTCATTGCCAGTTTAATAAAAAACGATAAAAAGGATTCTCCTGCAGTACGCCCGGTAGAAAAGGTGGATAAAAATATTTTTCGCTCTTTACTGGAAGGAGGGGAATCTTTTACCCGTACGCTTTCCGAAAAAATCGCATCACTTACCAGAGAGGAACGAGCCCAACTAGCCGCAGAGGTGCTGAGCGAAGGACTGACGGATAATCCGGACCTGGATGTCAGCTGGACCTTTGCAGAAGAGGCCGGAATGCTCGTCGTTGAGATCAAAAACAAACATACCGGGGAGATACTCCGCCAGATCCCGCCGGAAGAAATCCTTGGAATCGACATCTCTTCCACCAAACAGTCGGGTATCCTGATAAACAAGACCGCCTAATATCAGTGCATAATCCGGGTTCAACTACCTAACAATCTGCACAGAAATTGACCATGGACAGCTTTTCCCTTTACATTTAATACGGTATTGCTGTTTGTGTCAGAAAGGGCCATATTGTTTTAGTTAACAAGGAGGATGACGGACTCGCAAAAAGCCTGTCATTCCACTAAAATTGGCAGCGCAAAGTTTTTTACATATAAAGGCATGGTTCTATTTCTGGAACTTTTTTGGATGCCATAAAAAGGATGCGGAGCACATAAAATGGAGCACGAAAAAAATAGCACATCTACAGAAACCAGTATTTCAGAGCTGTGGGATATCATCAAAAGATTGAGAGCTCCAAATGGCTGCCCATGGGACAGGGAGCAAACCCCCCTATCGGTAAAAAAGTATATCCTGGAAGAGACGTATGAACTTATAGAGGCAATAGAATCCGAAGATCACAACGAGGTCATGGAAGAGCTTGGCGACGTTATTTTCATGCTCATTTTCATCGGATTCATGTATGAAGAGACAGGGGCCTTCTCCTTTTCGGACGCAGTAAAATCCTCGGCAGTTAAAATGAAAAGACGCCATCCCCATATTTTTGGAGAGGTCAAGGTAAAGGACACCAGTGATGTAATATCAAACTGGCAGACGATCAAGGCAGAGGAATCCAAGAAAAAGGGGGAACGCCACAGTGTCCTTGGAAATCTGCCAAAGGCGCTTCCCGCACTTCAAAGGGCCTACAGGGTTGGAGAAAGGGCCTCCCGGGTAGGATTCGACTGGAAAAACGCGGACGATGTCTGGAACAAGGTGAAAGAGGAAGAACAAGAGCTCAAGCAGGCAATCAAAAGCGGAGACAAGGAATCTGTCGCACACGAGATGGGAGATCTTCTTTTTTCACTGGCCAACATGGCCAGGTTACTTGAATTGAATCCGGAAGACGCACTACATGGAACCATAAACCGTTTCATCAAGAGATTTCACGCCATGGAACAGGTCTTTTCTGACCAGGGAAAGGACCTCGGCAAGGCCTCCCTGGAAGAGATGGAGACCGTCTGGTCACAGATAAAGAACAGGGACATCTAATTTTCCATCCAATACCAACTGATAACAGAAGGCTATTTTCTCATGTCTGTTTTTCCAAAACGTTATGGAGTAATTGTAATAGGTGCTGGACATGCAGGTTGTGAAGCGGCACTCGCTGCCGCAAGGCTGGGTGTCGAGACATGTCTTCTCACCATCAACCTCGACTGTATAGCGGCCATGAGTTGCAATCCTGCCATTGGCGGACTGGCCAAGGGCCATCTGGTAAGGGAAATCGACGCCCTAGGTGGGGAGATGGCCAAGGCCATCGATGAGACAGGGATACAATTCAGACAGTTGAACACATCCAAAGGACCAGCAGTCCGTGCGACCCGTGCCCAGGCTGACAGGCTCCGTTACCGGATCCGGATGAAAAAAGTGATAGAGGAACAGACCAACCTCGATGTCTACCAGGCAATGGCGGCCAGGATACTTGTCAAAGAAGGCCGCGTTCAGGGGGTCGAAACCACTATTGGCGAAGAGATACTCGGAGATACGGTCATAGTCACCACAGGGACCTTTCTTAGAGGCCTCATACATATAGGCCTCAACCGCTTTCCAGCAGGAAGGCTGGGGGATCCTCCATCAAACAAGCTTTCATTATCCCTTGAAGAACTGGGGTTCAGTCTCGGCAGGCTAAAAACCGGAACTACCCCCAGGCTACATGCTAAAACCATAAACTTCGATGGCCTTGAAAGGCAGGATCCCGACCCTATGCCGCGGGGTTTCTCCTATTCATCTTCTAAAATATCCCTGAATCAGGTGCCATGCTACATCACCTATACCAACGAAAAAACACATAAAATCATAAAGAAGGGACTGGACCGTTCCCCGCTGTTTACCGGAATAATAGAAGGTGTGGGGGCAAGATATTGCCCTTCCATAGAAGACAAGGTCCACCGATTTTCTGAAAGGCCGAGGCATCAGATATTTCTGGAACCAGAAGGACTCGACACAGTAGAAATCTACCCGAATGGCATCTCCACGAGTTTGCCAATAGATATCCAGCACGAAATGGTCCAAAGCATCAAGGGACTTGAGAACGCAAAAATTCTAAGACCCGGATACGCAATTGAATATGATTATTCAGACCCCCTACAGCTCAGGCCCACCCTTGAGACCCACGTTGTCTCAGGCCTCTATTTTGCCGGTCAGATAAACGGCACGTCCGGCTACGAGGAGGCTGCTGCCCAGGGACTGATTGCTGGCATAAATGCGGCACGAAAGGTCCTTGAGCTTGAACCCTTGGTACTGGACCGATCCCAGGCATACATAGGCGTTTTAATAGATGACCTCGTAACCAAAGGAACCAAGGAACCCTACCGCATGTTTACCTCCAGGGCCGAATACAGGCTACTACTTAGGGAGGACAATGCGGACATGCGCCTTACTCCCATAGGAAGAAAAATTGGCCTGGTAGATGATGATGCATGGGGACATTACGAGAAAAAGAAAGGAAAGCTCGACAAGGCATTTGAACTGCTCAAGGCTATACGCATTTATCCGGACAAGGAAACAAATGTGTGGCTTGAAAAACTCGGCACCAGGCCGATCCACAATCCGGTTTCCCTGAATGAAATACTAAGAAGGCCGGAAATTACCCTGGAGGCACTTTCTGAACGTTTCCATGAGATCAGGGAACTCTCCCCTGAGATACAGCTGCAGGTCGAGATAGAAACCAAGTATTCCGGCTATGTGAAGAGGCAAGAGGAACAGATAGCCAACTTCAAGAAATGGGAATCCATAAAGCTGCCTTATGATCTTGATTATCATCGCATACCTGGCCTGTCCAATGAGGCCAAGGAAAAACTGGCCAATCTAAGGCCGGATTCCCTCGGTAGGGCGTCAAGAATATCGGGCATTACCCCTGCTGCCATAACGGCTATCCGCATATATCTCAAGAAACTGGGATTGAACAACTGATCCCGAATTATGCAGTTCAAATATCCAAGAACCATTTTTTTAAAAAAATAATTAACTCAACGGCAGGTTGCTGTGAACCTTGAAGCCAGCCAGGAACTTGCGCCTTGTCCTCAAACAAGAAATCTTATTTTTAGAGATCCACGCATTAGTAATGCCCTTATTTTTCAGGAAACGGGAATGGTCATCACAAAACAGCTTCCCTTTGCCACATCCTGATACTCCAAGGTTCCACCTATCTGCCTGGCAAGATCCCTGGCCAGGAAAAGGCCTAACCCAAGCCCCTCTCCATCCGAACTCACAAAGGGCTCGAAAAGCCTTCCCTTCACATGATCATCCAGACCTGAGCCATCGTCCCTTATGCTTATGGCAACAACTCCATTGTGCAATCTGGCACCAATTCTAAGCATTTTCGCGCCAATCTCCGGCTTCAGACTATTCTGTCCTATGAGAAAGAGTATGTTTTTCAAGATAGAAGGGTCTGTTTGGATGGTAATATCTTCCTTGCACTCTATCATGATGGCAATTTCACTGTTTATGGCGGCCAGCCTGTTCTTCATACCTTTTAGAAGTGGTAAAAGGATTACTTCCTCTTTATTTATCTTTTTTTCTTTATAAAACTCCACTATTTCATTTACTTGAAAGGCCAGGCCCCTGGCCTCCTCAAATATTTCCACGGCATGTTCCCTTATCTCAGGATATTCTCCCAGCCGCCTGGCAAGCATCTGGGCCCTCCCAGCCAATATTGCCAGAGGTGTTTTCAGCTGATGGGCTATCTGGGCGCTCATCTGTCCCAAAAGGGCCAACCTTTCACTTTCCTTCAGTTTTTGCGCTATCCTAAAGGATCTTGTCACATCCTGTATCAAAATAAGTTTTTTCGCCCCTTCACTTCTAACATTACGAAGTAACAATACGCGTCCGCTGCTCTCAAACGTATTCGCACCGTCATCAACTTCAAGTTTCCTCAACAGGGTGTTGAGTTCATTTTTCCCATCACCCAACCTGGTTACCAGCTGCGTTGCGAACCGGTTGAGCTCCTTTAACTCTCCACGATCAAGCTCCACAAGGCCTATTTGAAGTACGTCGGAAACTTCCCTGAGATTTTGGAAGGCCTGCCGGGCCTCTGCTATCTTTTCAGATGCCAGCCCCATAAAAATATCGGACCGGGAGAGTTCATCCCTGCAGGAAAGGCGTTGGCGCCGCCAAAATACCCAAAAGGCCACGCTTGTGAGCAACCATAAAAGGAGAATGACAGTAAAGGCAAACAGATAGGTAGGTGACACTTATCTTACTGAATCAGTTTTTCAGTTTAATTTTGACAGTTCGTCAGAGATTGACCTTAAAAAACGCTTCAACCAGAGTACTGCATGGGCACTATATTCGTAACAGGCCATATCACTCTTTAAAAGATTTGTGGGCGATGGCCAGATATCTATGTGCTCATGTTTCTCCCCATACTGCCTGACTTCACATGAGACCGGTATAACAGGGATACCTTTATCTTCAGCCATCATTTTCAATCTTCCAAGCTGTATGCCAGGCCCCACTAAAAAATAACGTTTATTCTTTCCAAGGGCTATGTTATCGAAAAAGAGGTCCAGGTCACAAGGTTCCAGGCTTTTGATTGCCAGGCCCCTTGAAGAGGCCTTCTTTATAAAGAACTGGTACCATTCACCGAAACAGATGTTAAGATTTTCCTCGTTCCGCCTAATCAGAAAAAGTTCCTTTACCCCATCATTGGCATCCGCGATTTCAATAGCCCTGGAAAAACAGGCTAACAGATCGGAACATACCGTCTCAGTGCCATGTAAATCAAAAATCCTGTTCCAGCTGTCGCATGCCACGATTATCCCATCAACGCCCTTTACATTATAGGACTGTCCAATGTCCAAGGCAGGTTTTGGTTTAAGAAGTGAGGTAAGGCCATTTGCCACGAGACTGTTTGAAAAAACCACATATATCAGGAAGGCAAAGATGAAACAGTTTCTTGCAATAAACCGCTTTCTCCTTAAGGGCCATATGAACAGCCCCACAAAGAGCAATAGTGCCACGAGAACCGAGGGCATAAAGAAGGGAACCATCTTTTCGAAAAAGATGTCTATTGCAGCATAACTCATACCCTGAATCCCCGAAGCTCAACTACCATAAATATCTTCCCAAACTTTCATGACGACCGAATTCGTCACCCTCGTAGATGAAAAAGATGATA
>CAZUIH010000091.1:0-9526 GCA_964620365.1 uncultured Desulfobacterales bacterium
AAGACAATAGTCGAAGACCTGAAAGAGAATGGCATGGCACATTTCAGGTCAATAAAGTCCTGTTTGAATTTTTTCGTCCCTACATATGCGTTCCCCAAATGGCTATTCAGCCGAGATGATTTTCAGATTTTTCATTCTGGATTGTCCCAATTGGGCCTCGACACCCGTGTAAGTCACATGTCTCTCGACTCGTTCTTGTCCGGACGGCTTCAGGCCCTTAGTGATTATCGAGTATACCTTGCCTCAGCTGTCGACGGTCCTCCCTACACAGACGGTTTCAGCGAAAGTTCAGTGGGCAATCCCTTGGAACAATTTTGTTTTGAGGGCCACAACTTCAGTAGAAGTTCGCTAAATTATCTTTTGGGCCTGAACTTTCTTAAAAAACACGTGGACTGCAGTGATCTAAAGGTCGTGGTGGAAATAGGAGGTGGATTTGGTACCCTTGGTGAAATCCTCTTATCTGACAAGAGGAATGATATTTTTTACATCAACGTCGATATCCCGCCAGTGGCCTGTGTTTCTACCTATTATCTAAAGAAAGTTTTTGGGAATGAGGCTATTGGCGATTATTCAGAGCTGAGGGCGAGAGATGTTCTCGACATAGGATCACTGAGCAAAGAATTCAGGGCTATTGTCCTTTGTTCATGGCAATTGCCGATGCTAGTAGGAAAGGCCGATCTCTTTGTCAACTTCATCTCGTTTCAGGAGATGGAGCCAGAGATTGTAAGAAATTACAAAAGGAATATAACACGTCTAGGAATTCGTAATGTCCTGCTCAGGAACTTGAGGGAAGGGAAGCAAAAGGCCAGTACGCCTAACAAAATAGGGGTGTTAGAACCAATCACTTCCCATCACTACGATGACATTTTTAACGAATATAAACTGGTAGCTACAAATACTCTCCCCTACGGTTATCTCACAGTGGATGGTTTCCATTCCGAATTGAGGCTTTATACCCTTTAGCTCTCTTTTCTATCTCCCCCCTTATTCTTGCGAATACTTTTTCCCAGTTCCCTGGTTCTTCCTGTCTGAAGAGCCTCATTGTCGGATACCACGGGGTAGTATTCCCCTCTAGGCCCCAACGCCAGTCAGGGAGCCACGGTAAAAGAGTCCAAACATCCTTTCCTATTGCCCCGGCAAGATGGCAAACTGAGGTATCCACGCTTATAACGAGATCAAGATGCTGTACAAGAGCCGCTGTATGCGCAAAGCTGAAGAGGTATGGCGACAGATTTATCAAGTTATCCCGTGACACAGGAAGTGGGGTTTCATCCAACTGAAGGCTGAACCAGGCCGTGTCTTCAATATCAAGGAGCTTTTCAAAGAGATCAAAGGCGCATGACCTTTTTTTATCATTGTTGTGTCTTGGGTTTCCCTTCCACACAAAACCAATCTTGAATCGATCTTCAAACGGCCTGAAAAGTCCGGCGTAATTTTCATAAAGACTCTTTGAAGGAAAAAGGTAGGGAGTTGTGGCAGGTATGTTACCTGAATTGGTCCTAAAAATAGTTGGCAGATTCAGAAGCGGGACCTGAAGATGGACTGAATCATAAAAAAGATGCATGTAATTTTTTGAAATTATTTCATCTGGACCGTCCAAGGACTCAAAAAGATCTGCCAGATCATTTTTGCAGGCAAAAAGGACTTTTCCGCATCTTTCTTTTACCATCGGAAGGTATCTTGAAAATTGTATATTGTCTCCTGCACCCTGCTCAGTATAGACCAGTATCGTCTTATTCTTGGCTTCCTCCCCGTTCCATAGCTGGATGGGGATGCTCTCCGGCGGGGTCATGCCTTTTCGTCTCCACCTCCACAAGTACTCCATGAAGCCATCTTCTATTTCTCCCTTCAAAAGCAAAACGTTGGATAGGTTCCAATGGGCCTCCACAAAATCCGGTCTAAGTTCTATGGCCTTTTTGTAATTTTTTGCGCTCTCGTTCAGGAATTTCAGACGCCACTGGGTATTCGCAAGGTTGTAAAGTGTCCTGGGGTCATCTGGAGCAAGCTCAAGTGCCTTTTCAAACAGGGCATGCGCCTTCTCGGGGCTGTCCTTTTGTTCTGTAAATATATGCCCCAGGTTATTCATGGCTCTTACATGCGATGGGTTAATGAGGAGAGTCTTCTCGAAACACTGAATGGCCTTTTCGAATTGCGAAAGGTCAATATAAAGTACGCCCAAATTGTAAAATGAATCTGGATCATTGGGATTTAAAGAGACAGCCTTGAGTAATGCCTGTTCAGCTTCTTTATGCCGTCCGGACTTATGAAATGCCACGCCGAGGTTTAACCAGACAAGAGGAACCTCTTCTTTTATGGCGATGGCCTTGCTGTAAAATTTTATCGCTTCCTCGTGTTTTCCAGCCCTTTGAAGTTCTACTCCTTTGTTGTACAAGGTTTCCAGTTGATCTACTTGGTTCTCTTTATGGGCTTCTAGCTGTTCTTGAGCACCGTTCCTTGCTGCCTTCAAAGCCTCCTGGTATGCAGCTTTTGCCGCCTCTACCAAGCCCTTTTTGTTGTAACAATCACCAAGTAGCCTGAAGGCACGGGCATCTTTTGGAAAAACCAATAAATATTGTTCAATAGCGGAAATGGCTCCATCATAGTCCTCGATGCCGACCGCTGTCTCTGCAAGCTCGAGCCATAGTTCCGCACTCTCTGGAGACTTCTGTACTGCGCGGTTTAATAGTTCTATCCCCTTTTCAAATCTTGAGGTCTCAAGCATTATCCTGGCCCCAAGAGCCAAGGCCTCTGGATTATCTTCATCTTCGACCAGGGCTTTTTCTATCTCAATTACAGCCTGTTCCTGGTCCTCCATCTGGTAAAGAAGCCTTGCCTTTGTCAAGTGTCGGCCCTCCAGACCATCGTTGAACTCATCCCATGCCGACACTATGTTTAGAGCCCTTTTGATGTTCCCGTTCTCCTCCAGCCTTTTTACGGCCTCTTTATAGGGTTTCCACAATGACAAAAGTCTGTTCCTGACAGGCTCTAACCCCCCGGCTATTTCAACTATACGCTTGATCCAGTTTTTGAGCAGATGGGGCACCACCTCTCCCAAAAGGGGGGCATATCCGGTATCATCAGGAAGTTCTCTCCTCTTCTCAATGAAGTTGAACCACAGATCGACCACCTTTTTTCTGTATTTGTCTACAACAGGTCGCAAATCCTGATCTTTTTCGATGGCTTTGTCCCAAAAACTGTTTGCAGTGGCACTGTCCCCATTGTAAGCGTGGAGAAGACCCATGAGGGCCATTGCCTCAGGATAACCCTCGATCTCAGGCAATGTCATTTCAAGTGCTCCTTTGGCAAGGACCAGATTTCCCCTGTCCTCGTAAAGCCTTGCTAGCTTGATAGCACTTTTTATATCCTGTTTCTTTGCTAACAGCTTCCTTTCCTTCTCAAGGTAATGTAAAAGCCATGTCAACCTCTCCAGATAAAAATCAATGGCCTTCAGCCGTTTTTTCTGAACCGTGACAATCCGTTCTATTTCAGCCTTTACCCAGGGTATGTAGCCATCTTTTTCGAGTATTTTTTGGTTCTCAATTTGCTTGTTGTCATTCTCTTTTAGTGCATCGTAAGTAAGGTCACTCATTAGTATCCAGACATCGGTAGCCCTGTCAATGGTAACATTCAATTTGTCGAACTTACCAAGCTGTTTTTTGAGCTTTGATGGCAACATTTCAAATTGTTTGATATAGGCCCTCGAACTGGGCTCAATACCGTCAAGATCGTTTATTAGCTTTTTTGCCAGTGAAAGATTCTTTCTTGCCTTTTCTTCTTGTCCTTTTACCTCCTTTTGAATGTTTCTAAGTGCTCTGAGGAGAGGTTGCGTATCAACGGGATCAAGATTGTTAAGGATATCATCTACCAGCCTTGATACTGTCGTATGGCCTTTCAGATGGCGTTCAACAACCTCCTTGAGCGCTATGACTTCAGTCCCTTCGATATGGGCGCCATAGGATGTCGCGTTTATAAAACGCCTATTTTGATCCCTGATAATTTCTTCAAACTTGGTCTTTATTCCAAGAAAAGTCCTGTTTGTTGGAATTTCTTCTCCTGAAATTGATTTGACGTATAAGATGTTCTCTTTCGGAGGCCTTTCATCACTGCTAAAGACAACCCCTTTGGCATGATCGCATTTTCCTTGGGGAGGCAAGGCCATGTCCTGGCCCAGGAGGATGATAGGATCGGCCCCCATTATGAGAGCTGCACCCAGGGCCAAGTGGGACACGGAGGTTGCCTCTGGTACAAATTTCTTGATTCCGAGCGATGTCGAGAGCCACTGGACGGGAATGTCTTCGTTCAGCGCCCAAAAAAGCCGTCTTGTCTGGAGCCTTTTTGGTATAAGGGAGCAACATTTCAATATGGCTACCAAGGAAAAAGGATTTTTGTTATTCAAAAACTGGAAGACCTTTTCGAGGTTTACCTCTTTCATGTCTATGGTGGTTACAAAATGGGGAGATATACCTGCTTCGTGCAATGTGGGCAGGGAAGAATCCACCGCTATGATAAGCGCAGAATCCTGAATGGATTTAAGGGCTTCAAGGTCTTTGTTTAGGGAAGGGCCGGCAGAGACAATGACAGCAGGTACCTTGCTGAATTTGTCGCTCAAGGAGTCAAGTAAGTGCGAATGCGGGAAGAGGTCCAGGTTTTGAAAAATATTTTCTGTGAAAGTCTTGCCCGAAGCGCGAATAGTGGCACCGCAAGCGCTAAAGGAGTTCAGGATTTCATATAATTTATTGTTGAGAGACTCATATAATTCTGGTTTCCACTTAAAACTGGGAAGGTGTCTCAATATATGGATATCCCTTAAGGAGGCGTTTCTCTGAATCACCATCTTGAATGCATCGAAGTCGGTTGGGCCAACAAAGAGGTTTACTTTTTCTGAAAGAATTATAGGAGTCAGGTCGATCAACTTTACGGCTGCATCAAAAACCTCGATGCTTGGCTCCATAATCACTATTTGGACAAGACTGGGCCTTTCTTTGAGGACCAGAAGTGGTCCATAACCAAGACCCATCCCAACGAACACGGCTATACCATCTGAATTCCAGGAAACAGTTTCCAGGTGTACTTCGGCATCCTTCCACGGATTAAGGAGGTTATTAGAAAGAATTCCTCCAGGCTCTCCACCTAGTTTTATTATGGGGAAGCCATTTTCCAAAAAAGAAATATCTCCATTAAATTGATTATCCTTATCACCTTTTGTTAATAGGGCGTACAGCTTTGGGTATCTTTCCTTGATTGCTGAGAGGTTTTTGGCCTCAATACCCGGGTCAAAAGAGGAATTCATTTTTTGCTCCTTTTTTAAAGTTGATCGACGCGGTTACCGATAGTAAAAATAGAAAATAAATTCCATTAAAGAAAGGGGGGAAGAACAGAAAAAAGCATTAATAAAATTAAAACATTACTATCCCAATTTGTATGGCATGGAACGCCAGAAAACAAAAATCAAGGAGGATTAAACAATGGCTTTAAGGATTAATACCAACATTGCGGCATTAAATGCCCATTCCAATTTAAAGAAGACTGACGGCCTTTTGAGCAAATCTCTGGAAAGACTGTCCACAGGTCTTCGAATCAACCGATCAGCTGATGACGCAGCAGGTCTTTCAATTGCCAACGTACTCAAATCCCAATCTATAGGTATTGGTCAGGCAATAAAAAACGCGAACGACGGCATCAGTATTGTCCAGATCGGTGACGCAGCCCTTGATGAAACTGTAAATATTCTGAACAGCATCAAGGCAAAAACCATCCAGGCAGCTCAGGACGGCCAGACCACTGAATCACGAAAGGCTATCCAGGCAGACATTGACAAGCTTATAGCTGAACTCGACGACATTGCGAACAATACAGCCTTCAGTGGACAAAAGCTCCTTTCCGGTGGCTTTGTCAACAAAAAGTTCCAGGTTGGGGCCTATAGCGGACAAACCGTTGATATCAACATAGGCTCAACCCAGTCCACCAAGATAGGACATGTTACCACAGCGGTGCTGAGCCCTAATACCAAAACAGGTGGAGTAACACAGCTCAGCATCTATAGTTCTGTCAAAAATGAGTGGGTAGATCTGCAGTCTGTGGAATTGGCTTTTGACAATTCCTTTGAACACAGTATGGGCGCCCTGGCAGACGCCATCAATCTCGTCTCTGATGATATCGGAGTGACAGCACAGGCGGATGTTAGTGTGACCAGTGTAAATGCCGTACAGGCGGGCACTACCGGATCAGACTTTGCCATAAATGGTGTTGTCATAGGGGCCGTTACCGTTCTCGACAATGACTCTGACGGCGCCCTTGTGAATGCCATCAATGCCAAGAGTGGCCAGCACGGGGTCACCGCAAGCGTCGACGAGGGCGGTTACCTCACTCTTACCTCCTCCGATGGTCGTGCCATCAAGGTTTCCGGTGAAACTGGAACCGTTCTGACAGGTAGCGACATGACTACCTTCGGCCAGATCAAGCTCTACCAGGCAGGGGCAAACGAGATAAAGATCAGTGATGAAGCTGACATGGTGTCCCTGAACCTCACTTCAGATCTCACTACCAGTGGGGACACGACCAATATCATGGATTCCACCCTTGCAGAGAACAGTATTTTGCAATCCGGGTCCATATTGGAGGCAGGATCCTCTCTTGGATTTACTCTCACCCAGAGCAATCTAAACGGAGATGTAACTACCACGCAGGACAGTTACATTACTGCTGGATCAGTCCTGTCCGCAGATACTGAGACGGTCACATCTGGTGCTACTACCGCCGATTATTTTGTCGCCGCTGATGTTACTCTTGACAGTACTGCAAGTATTGCAACGGGCAGTGTTCTTGAGGCTGGTACAATCATCAACTCAGGAGCCACTTTAAACGGAACCGGCTATGCTGGTGGCACTACCCTTACCTCAGATGTGACAATTACGGGTAATACTACGCTTAGCACTGGTTCACAAATAAAGACAGGAACATTCCTTAAAACCGGCACAAATCTCAGGGCAGACTTCACTGGTACTACCGGCTCAGCTGTTATCGAAGCCAACAGCGTCCTGGGGGGATCCGCGCAAAATGCCAACGATCTTACCCTTAACAGCGACAGCCTGTTGAAGGCGGGATCTGTCTTGGCCGATGACACGGTACTTGCTGCCGGCACCACGGTTACAACACGTATTGCCACTACGGTAGGGTATATAGAGGCCGGTACCACGATCTCCAGTGATGTTACACTGTCTGGTAGTGCAACATTGCTGGCGGACATGGTAGCAAAGCAGAATTCGGTAATTGAGCAGGTGTCCACGCTTAACGCCGGTTCTTATGTTGATGCTGACATTACATTGACAAGTGACATGACCGTTACCAACGGTATGACGCTTAAGAACGGGTCAGTCATTGCTGATGGTACCAACTTGAGTATAAAAGATGGCTCCACTATTGGCGGACGCGTAACCACCAGTGCTGATGTAACAGTGTCAAGAGACATGACACTAAAGACAGGGTCAGTAATTCAAAGTAACAGTACGATTGCCAAGGGATCTTCCATTGGAGGATATACCACTACAAATGGTGATGTTACACTGGCCTCTGACATGACTCTTGCCGCTGGAACCGAGCTCGCTTCTAGCACATTGCTGAAAGCGGGTACAGTACTTACCGATGACATTTGGGCTGCCGGTGGGGTGCTTTACGAGGCCGGAACAGTATTAAGCGGCGATGTATACACCTCAGGTACCAACAGGCTTGATGCCGATATGACGCTCAAAGCGAATTCGGTCATTAAGTCAGGAAGCATTCTGGCTCCTGCCGAGACATCAGGAAGTGGTGCTTCTGTAACTACATCTCTGTCTGATGTAGAGAAGTACAGGCTTTCAGACATCAACGTACTCACTCAGGATAGTGCGCAGGTCGCAATCTCCATAGTGGATTCCGCTTTGTCTGCTATCAACAAGGTTAAGTCTGATCTTGGTTCCACTCAAAATCAGCTTACCAGCACCATAGCAAACCTCGCGACCACTCAGGTGAACGTGACCGCTGCTGAATCCCAGATCCGCGACGTTGACTTTGCTGAGGAATCTTCCAACTTCAGCAAGATGCAGATCCTGATGCAGGCTGGTACCTTTGCCATGGCCCAGGCCAATGCGAGTGCACAGAACGTGCTACGGCTGCTCCAGTAAATAAAGTCAATGCAGGGGCGTCATTGCGCGTCCCTGCATCTTCTGCACGTTGTAATTTATTTTAATTAAGAAATAGGTGAACCTAGCCGAGGAGAGTAATCATGCCAGGCTCAATTTCAGCACTAGGTCTTGGTTCGGGATTGCAGCTTCAGGATATTTTGGATCAAATGCGGGAGGCTGACGAGGTCCCGATAAAAAGGCTTGAGTCTGATAAGGAAAATCTAAACGAACAGCTGGCTGTATTCGATCAGCTCAATCAAGACCTTTTAAATCTTAAGTCTACAGCGCTGGATCTAAGTCTTGAATCCACTTATATCGCCAGGCAGGTGACGGTAAGTGATTCATCAGTAGTTACGGCCCAGGCAAGTGACGGCGCAACGATTTCTACTTATCAGATCGCGGTAAATCGTCTGGCGAGTTTCAGTTCCTGGCAGGGTAGCGGGCTTTCTTCCAAGGACGCGGTAGTCAACAATACCGGGGCAGACGAAACATTTTCTTACCACATGGGGAATGGAGACGTGATAAACATAACGGTACCTGACCAGACTACCCTGGAAGGCCTGACCTCACTCATAAATGAAGATACGAACAATCCTGGCATCACTGCGACGGTTATAGATGACGGAGATCCATCCAATCCCTACAGACTCGTGTTGAAAGCCGATAACACTGGAGAATCGTCAAGAATTTACGTTGATTCCCAGCTTTCTGGATATGTATTGGCAGAAGTCCAGGGGGCAGGAGGAGCATCCCTTGACAGTGAGGTGGTTATAGATGGAATTACATACACAAGGGGAAAAAATGATAATTTGAACGATATAATCTCAGGAGTAACCCTGAATCTACTTCATGAGGGAAGTACCTCTTTTTCTGTTTCCTCGGATCAGTCTGGTCTAAAAGAAAAGATTGTTGGTCTGGTAGAGGGATTCAATGATGTGATCAAGGGCCTCAGGGAACAGGCAGGTTATGACCAAGAAGGAAATCCTGGCATTTTAGCCAATAACAGTACTGCAAGAACCATGAGCACGGAACTCATCAATGTTCTGGGTTCTATGGTCGGTACTGGCGGGACAATCAATTCTTTGTACGACTTAGGCCTCGAATTGAACAGGGACGGTACGATATCGATTGATGAAACGGTCCTGGATAAGGCATTGTCCAATAAACTCGACGAGGTAAAGACCTTGTTCGTAGGTGACGCAAATTCAGGTATCCAGGGACGTGGGGACGTCCTAAATGACAAGTTGAGGCAATTAACTAATTACGTTACAGGCGTTATAAGCGCAGATGTACCGGGGAGACAGTCGCGTATAAGCTGGATTGAGGAAACAACGGCGAGTCAGAAATCAAGGCGTGAAAAAAAAGAA
>CAZUIH010000092.1:0-9437 GCA_964620365.1 uncultured Desulfobacterales bacterium
CGGCTATAGTGGACCATGCTAACAGGAATAGAAAGGATCACATTATTACTATAGAAGATCCAATCGAATTCGTGCATGAAAGCAAAGGGTGTCTTGTCAACCATAGGGAAGTTGGAACACATACCCGTTCATTCAGTGCCGCTTTGCGGGGAGCGCTCCGCGAAGATCCTGATATCATACTCGTAGGAGAAATGAGGGATCTGGAGACTATCTCGCTGGCCATAGAGGCTGCCATGACAGGTCACCTGGTTATGGGTACGCTACATACCATTAGTGCGGCCAAAACAGTGGACAGGGTGATTGAAATTTTCCCTACGCACCAGCAGCCACAGGTAAGGGCGACCTTGGCTGATGCCTTGCGTGCGGTCATTTCCCAGACAATGTTCAAAAGGGTGGATGTCAAGGGCCGTTGTGTCGCGTTTGAGATACTTATTACAACTCCCGCTGTCAGGAATCTAATAAGGGAAGGCAAAACCTATCAGATCCCATCGTCCATGCAGACAGGGAAAAAGTATGGGATGCAGACCCTGGATGACGCGATTATGGAATTGCTTCAGAAGGGATGGCTGGATCCCGATGAGGCATATAGTAAGTGTGTGGATAAGGCAAAGTTTAAGCCCTTTGCCAGGAGTGCTCCTGTGGACTTTACAGAGGTGATTTAAATGAAACGGGCAGACCTTGAAGTGATTGTGTCTGAGTTGCTGAAGGCCCATCCAAGGATATCAGACCTCAATTTTACCGTGGGGAGGCCATTCCAGATAGCGGCTGATGGTTTGCTTCATTCCGTTAAGCCCGACTTGGATACAAAAGTCTTGACCCCATTCCAGACAGAACAAATAGCCTTGACCTTGATAGACAACAACAGAAGGCTGATAAGTGATCTGATAGTGCATGGGGCTTGCGATTTCTCATGGCATCTGCCCGACGGGCCAAGATTTCGTGTGAATGTATTTTCACAAAGAGGCGTGTATAGCATTGTAATGCGTAAACTCGAGAGCAAGGTTCCAACAATAGAGGAGCTTAGGCTTCCGAGTTGTTTTAAAAAAATGGCCAAAGAGAAAAATGGACTGATATTCTTCGTTGGTGCAACCGGGACCGGTAAGACCACCTCTTTGGCAGCTATCCTTGAAGAGATCAACAGTACTCAGTCCCTGCATGTAATCACCTTGGAAGATCCTATTGAATATGTACATGCGCATAAAAAGTCCACCTTTAATCAGCGGGAACTTGGAAAGGACTTTGATGCATTTACCAGCGGTTTGAGATCTGCGCTGCGTCAGGCCCCGAATGTGATTCTTGTCGGTGAGATTCGTGACCGGGAGACAGTTGAGATAGCCCTTAATGCAGCTGAAACTGGTCATTTGGTCATGAGCACACTCCATACGGTCAATGCCGGGCATACCATAAACCGTATTCTTGGTATGTTCACAACCGAGGAGGAAAGACAGATTCGATTCAGGCTGGCCGACGCAATTCGCTGGATAGTTGGCCAAAGACTTTTACCCAAAATAGGGGGCGGACGTGTTGCGATTTTCGAGATCATGCAGAATAACATCCGGGTAAAGGATGCCATAATCAACGGGGAGAGAGAAGGAAAGACCTTTTATGAAATTATTGACAGTGGCCATGCCTATGACATGCAGACCTTTGACAAACACATTACCGAACTTTTCAGTCAGGGTTTGATAAGCGAAGAAACTGCCATGGCATATGCCAGTAGCCGGTCAAGGGTACGTCATAATATAGACATGATAAAGAGCAGAAAGGGTGAAAAGACCTCCGATATAGAAGGGCTCAGCATAGATGATGACTGGGATGTAAAAAAGAGGTAATTGACATGGAAATAACTTGTCAGGGGTGTGGCAAACAATATCATATTGCTGATGACAAACTTCCCCAAAAGGGCGTTGTATCTGTAAGGTGTCCCCAGTGCCAAGAGAAGATCACGATCAATATTCCCTTGACGGATGCATCATTGGAGGGACGTTCTTCGACCCTCAAGGGACTTGAGTTTTTTAAACCTGACACGAAAACAGCCTTACTTTACTGCCCAGAAAAAAAAGCTGTTGATGAACTGCTGAAGGGGCTTAAGGAGTTGGGCTATGAGGTGCGTTTAATAGAAAATAAAGATGATTTAAGTTCCAGGCTTAAGTATCACATCTATGATGTGATTGTTCTGTATCAAAAGGGACGTGATGCAGAAAAAGAACTGGCGGACATCTTATCATTTATACACGCTCTGCCGATTGATGATCGCAGGAAGACTTTCGTGGTCCTCATTCACTTTTCCGGTAACAGGGCCGATTCCATGCGTGCCTTTTCCATGGGCGTTGATCTTACCCTGAGTCCCATGGATATTGTGAACCTTCCCGAGGTACTTCCCCTGGTCTTGGAAACAAGGCAGGCGATGTATAAAGGTTTTTTGGAATTGAAGGAACGTCTTGAGGAACAGGCACTATAAAAAGAGAAAAACAATATGGATGAAGTTAAACTAGGTACCAGGAGATCTTTTTTAAAAAAAGTGGCTGGAGCCATTGCCTTTTTTACTGCGTCGTTGCAAGGTTTGTCATCTAACGCTGCCAGCCAGGGAAAGGTTATTGAAAACAGCGACGAATTAGCCGGGGTTGAACCAGATGATTTTAAGTGGTTGATTGGGGCCTTGAAAGGATTTTCAGCCACGATTGTCCGGGAGCACTTGATCCTTTTCAAGCGTTATGTAGATGCATTTAATGATCTGGAATCAAAAGATAGGCGCATAGACCTGTTTTTGGCCAACCCGGTATACGGAAGGTGGAGAAACCATGTACTCAACTGGGTTGAACTCCACAATAAGATCATGTTCCATAGACTCTATTTTTCCAATCTGACCCCCAAAGATATCGCGGTCGGAAAAAGGTTGAGAGATCTTATTGAACATGATTTTGGTTCTTTTGATCAGTGGTGGGTCAAATTTAGAGCTACCGCCTTGTCCGTAAGGGCATGGACGGTTTTGGCCTTCGACATGGACAGGGAGAGGTTGGTCGTTTGCGGCCTTGACTCCGATAGTGAGTGGGCTGTGGGGCTGATTCCCATTCTGTGTGTTGATATGGCTGAACATGCGTATGTGTTGGATTATCCTGGAGATCCTGTTTCATATTTAAATGCATGGAAAGCCAGAGTCGACTGGAAGCGGGTAGAACGTAAGTTGATTAGTTTAAAAGGGGAATGAAAATAGTATCATGGTTAAATCTCCATTCAAGGTTCGCAAAGCGGTTGTGCCTGTAGCAGGGCTTGGAACCAGATTTCTGCCTGCTACCAAGGCTATTCCCAAAGAAATGTTGACGGTCGTGGATCGTCCAACAATCCAGTACATCGTAGAAGAGATCGTGGCCTCAGGAATTAATGAGGTTGTTCTTGTCACGGCATCCGGAAAGTCTGCAATAGAAGATCATTTTGATTACTCCTTCGAACTCGAAACCTTTTTAGGACAAAAGGGCAAACTGGACCTGCTGAAAGAGGTCCGTCATCTTTCAAGGCTTATTGAAGTAGTTTCAGTCCGTCAGAAGGAGCCTTTAGGCCTTGGTCACGCGGTCATGGTCACGGAGCCAGTCATAGGGGACGAACCCTTTGTGGTGGTTTTGGGGGATGACCTGGTTGAAGCAGAGGTACCATGTGTATACCAGATGTTAAGGGTTTTTGAGAGATTCCATGAATCGGTAGTAGCCGTCCAGAAGGTACCGCAGGAAGAGACCCATCGTTATGGAATAGTAGAAGGGGAGGAGGTCGCCGAAGGGGTCTTCAAGGTGGATAGGCTCATAGAAAAGCCTGCTCCAGGGGCTACAAAATCCGACCTGGCGATAATCGGCAGGTATGTCTTGCGTCCTGAGATATATGGTTGTCTTAACAGAACTCTTCCCGGGGTGGGTGGAGAGATCCAGCTTACTGATGCCCTCAATACCCTCAGAAAAGAGCGTGCCCTTTATGCATATTGCTTCAGTGGCAAGCGTTATGATGCTGGGGATAAGTTCGGATATTTGCAGGCTACCGTCAATTTTGCCCTTGAACATCCCGAACTGGGTGGAAGATTTAGGGCCTATCTTGAGGGGCTATTGAAGTCCTTGGATGACAAAAAGGGAAGATGAAAATAATACCAGGGGCATGACAGTAACTCCCTGTACTGGACCTGCATACGTCCAGGTTGCGGTACCTTTGCCCCTTGATGACACCTTGACCTACGCCTTTACCCCGGAAGATGGAGTGCCGGAACGGGGAAGCAGGGTTGTCGTACCTGTTGGCAGGCGGAAGATGGTAGGTGTGGTCTGGGACCACATTAAAACTCCTCCTGATTCGTTTGATATCAAATTCATCCATGGCATTTTAGACCCTTTCCCAATTTTTCCAGCATCGCTCTTTCCGTTCCTGGAATGGATCTCGTCATATTATTTCTATCCATTGGGAAAAGTGGTTGCTGAGGCGTTGCCTCCGGGTATCCTGTCTGCCAAACAGAGTAAAATAGAGAAAATCATCAAGGAAACAGGCCGTAATGTAAAAGGCCGTACCAAGTTTGCTTCATGGCCCGGCAGGCGTCACGAACATTTGACTGCAGACCAGGACAGGGCGATAAAGAAGATAAGGGAGTCCATTGAGAGCAATGAGTTTCGGCCGATACTCATTCATGGAGTAACCGGGAGCGGCAAGACAGAAGTCTATTTGCAAGGTACTGAAATCTGCCTTTCACAAGGAAAGAGCGCCATAGTGCTGGTGCCTGAAATAGCCTTGACCACCCAGACAATAGGGTGGTTCAAAGGACGTTTCGGCGACAGAGTGGTCGTACTCCACAGCGGCCTTTCTGAACAGCAAAGGCTCAGTTCGTGGTGGAGTATAAGAAAGGGAGATGCAAAGGTCGTCATAGGAACAAGGTCTGCAATCTTTGCTCCTGTAGCTGATCTTGGTCTTGTCATCGTGGACGAAGAACATGATTCATCCTATAAACAGGATGAAAAACTCAGATATAATAGCCGGGATCTTGCTGTATTGAGGGGCTCGATGGCAAAAGCCACCGTGGTTTTAGGCTCTGCCACTCCTTCGATAACATCTTATTTTCACGCAGTTAACGGTAGATATGAATTGATATCCATAGATGAACGGGTAGACCATCGACCGTTGCCTGAGGTTGAAATCATAAAAAACAGCAAAAGGAAAAAAACGGGATCCAGCAATAAGGAAAAATTGCCTCCATGGTTATCGGAGCAACTGTTCAAGGAGATCCTGTCGACTGTTAAAAAAGGTAATCAAGCCCTTCTTTTTCTCAACAGGAGGGGCTTTGCTCCTTATATTTTTTGTTCTGACTGTGGTTATGTTTTCAGGTGTGCCCATTGCGAAGTTTCATTGACCTGGCACAGAAATGCTAGCCCGGATCCTTCATTGTTGCCGTCAAGTGAGGGCATTCTCAAATGCCATTACTGCGGTAAGGAAATACCCGCCCTTCCTGTTTGTCCGTCATGTTCTGGGCAGGCCGTGAAGGCCACTGGCTATGGAACGGAGCGTGTGGCAGAGGATCTGGCAGAACTTATACCCGACGTCAGGATATTCAGGCTTGATAGCGACATATCCATGGGCAGAAAGAGGATGGAGGAGATAATAACCCGTTTTCAGAAAGGAGACATAGATATCCTTGTCGGAACACAGATGGTTACCAAGGGACATGATTTTCCAGGACTTACTCTTGTAGGTGTCCTCTGGGCTGATTTTTCACTAAATTTTCCAGAATACCTGGCTGCTGAAAAGACTTTTCAGTTGATTACCCAGGTAGCCGGGAGGGCCGGCCGAGGTAACGAAGAAGGTAGGGTACTTATACAGACATATTTCCCTGAGCACTCTATTTTTTCTTTTTCTAAAGATCATGATTTTAAGGGTTTTTTCCATTATGAACTTCCAATTAGAAAACAGCTAGGTTATCCTCCTTTTGGACGTCTTATAAATATCAAGTTTTCAGGAAAACAGGAAAAACAGGTCCAAAACGCTGCTGAATCGATTTCCGAACTGCTGCGGATAAATGCAGAACATATTAAAAAGCGGGATCATGTTTCAGTAGAAGTGTTAGGACCTTCCCCATCCCCGATCCCCAAGATCAAGGATCGCTTCAGGTGGCAGGTGCTTCTAAAATCTCAGTCCCTTTCAGGGCTCAGAACAGTGTGTAGAAGCGTCTTGGAAAGCAAGAAAAAAAATAGATCTGTCAAAGTGGAAATTGATGTCGACCCCTTGAGTTTTCTATAGGCAAGCCGCTCTGAAGGATTGGGAATGCGGTGATTGGAGTGAACAAACCAAAAAGCGCGGTATTTTTCCTGCATGTGACTTTTTCCAGACGATCGACGCTGTCATATGCGAAAGGACAATTTTTCCAGATAGCCTATAAATTGGTGCAGCTAGTTTGATCCTACACGTCTGGCATGGGTAAGGGAGAACTAGCCAAATTGCAATGAGTCCATTGAATGTCTTTTAAAAATATGGAGGGTTGCAATGGGTCTTTTAGTGACATAAGATTGGACTAATGATTATTTTTTTTGAGGGCCGGTAAGTGAAAATCAAAAACTGGATGGTTAAAAACGTAATTACAATTTCCCCCGAGGCTTCCATTGCGGATGCCATAGAATTGATGCACAAGCATTCAATCAGGCATCTTCCGGTAGTCGAAGGGGATGTAATGCAAGGATTGGTGACTGAAAGTAATCTGCGTCAATTTTTTTATCATGAAAAAAGGGATCAATTCACCATATCCGACGTTAGGATTGTCAATCCTATTACGGTCGACCCAAACGGCAGTATAGATTCAGCTGCAAGGCTTATCCATGAATACAAGATCGGGGGACTTCCCGTACTTGAAAAAAGACGACTGGTTGGAATTATTACGATAGCTGATATACTTGCCGCATTTATTGAGTTCATGGGACTACTTAAGGAAACATCCCGCTTAGACTTGGTCCTGGCAGACAACGGAGGTACTTTGGACGATGTTCTGAGGCTAATAAGGGAACTAGGTGGAAAAGTTGTGAGTGTTGGGGTCGAGGCCCAATCTTCCAGGAAAAAGATATATTATATTAGATTGGAAAAGTGTGAACTGTTACAGATAGTTGAGGCTCTCGAGGCTAGAGGACACAGAATAGTTTCAGTACTTGAATAAGGTTTTTTGTATGGCAAAGTTTCAGGTTAACAAAACAATTCAGGAAATTAACGAAAAAATACGATCCGGAAAGGCAGTGGTTGTCACTGCCGAGGAAATGATAGGTATTGTCAAGGAAAAAGGGGAAGTAGAAGCAGCCCGTACCGTGGACGTAGTAACCACGGGTACCTTTTCACCTATGTGTTCTTCCGGGGCATTTATCAACTTCGGTCATAGTGTTCCCGGCATCAAGGCGGCAAAAGTATGGCTCAATGGGGTCCCATCCTATGCCGGTTTAGCCGCTGTAGACATCTATGTCGGAGCCACTGAACCTGTCGAGGGTGATCCTTTGAATAAGGTGTATCCAGGAGAATTTCGATATGGTGGGGGACACGTCATTCAAGACCTTGTGAGCGGAAAGCCTGTATTTTTAAGGGCAGAAGCTTATGGGACTCATTGTTACCCAAGAAAACATTTGGAAAAGAAAATAACTCTGGCGGATCTTCCCTTTGCACATCTGTGTAATCCCAGAAATGCATACCAAAATTATAATTGTGCGGTAAACACCACCAATAAAACCATATATACTTATATGGGGACATTGCGTCCGAAACTTGGCAATGCCAATTATTGTACCGCTGGACAACTGAGTCCACTTTTTAATGATCCTTACTACCAAACCATAGGGATAGGGACGAGGATTTTTTTAGGAGGTGGTATTGGGTATGTAATATGCGCTGGCACCCAGCACAATCCAGGAGTGGAAAGAAATGAACGTGGCATACCCAAAAAGCCTGCTGGTACCTTAATGGTATCAGGAGATCTAAAACAGATGAAGCCAAGATGGCTGGTAGGTGTAAGTTTACTTGGGTATGGTTGCTCCTTGGCAGTGGGGCTTGGTGTACCTATCCCCATATTGAATGAGGAAATCGCCTTTCGTACAGGTGTTTCTGATGAAGATATAGTTACCCAGGTCGTAGATTACGGAAAAGACTATCCACAAGGAACGGGCGTATCTCTTGGTGAAGTTACATATGCCCAGCTCAAAAGTGGCAGCATAAAAATTGGAGGCAAAACGGTACATACTGCCCCACTTTCAAGTTATGTGAGGGCCAAGGAAATCGCAGAGGAACTAAAATCCTGGATAGAAGATCGCAAATTTTTGCTGGGGGAGCCTCAAGAACTCCTTCCATCTGTTCCTGGTAATTAGTTTTTCCGTGTCGGCATATGAAAAAAGAGCGCCTGAGGGAGTATCTTTCTACCCTTAGAGGTGGGGTTTTGATTGCCTATTCTGGAGGTGTCGACAGCACCTATCTTTTAAAGATGGCCCTGGACTGTTGCAAGGGACCTGTAGTGCCCGTTTTTTTTAATTCGCCATTCATAGCGAAAAGTGAACAGGCACGAGCTATATCTGTCTCCAGGCATTTGGCTGTACCGTTGGTGACTTATAGTTGGGATCCTTCGTCAGAAAACCAAATTATGCTTAATAGCGGTCAAAGATGTTATTTTTGTAAACTGGCTATATATAGAAGGCTTAAGACTTTTTTGGGAAGTGGGCGGTTAAGGCACATCCTGGATGGTACCCAAGCGGATGATCTCAATAAGGATAGACCAGGGTTGAAAGCCATAAGAGAGTTAAATGTCAATACACCCCTTGCAGATTGTGGCTTGACCAAGGAAGAAATCAGACAACATAGCAAGGAGCTAGGCCTGCCAACATGGAATATTGCTAGTCAGTCGTGCCTGGCAACGAGAATTTCAACAGGGGTGCCGATTACGAAGGAGATGTTGGCTCAGGTCGAATCCCTTGAGATTTTTTTGAAAAAAAACAGCATATGGCCCTTCAGGGTACGATTTCATGTTGACAGGGTGTATCTAGAGGTTATAGAAAGAAAGAAAATGGTTCTGGAGATAAAGCAGAGGGAAATCCAAGGCCTGCTTAAACACAAAAGTATCAAGATAAGTTTTAACGATTTGTCGTTTTTGTAAAAGGGCAGCTTATTCGTAATAACCTAGGAAACTAAAAACATACTAAGAACCTTGGTAGCAATGTCTTAGTATGAAAACAAAAAGAGATCGGGAGGGTCATATGAACAAAGGTCAGCTTGTGGATCACATGGCAAAAGCGGCAGGCATTTCTAAGAGCGCAGCAGAGCGTGCTTTAAATGGTTTCATGGACGCGGTGACAGACGCTTTGTCTAAGGAGGACAAAGTCACACTGGTTGGTTTCGGAACGTTTTCAGTTGTTAAAAGAAATGCCCGCACAGGCCGTAATCCAAGCACAGGCAAGCCGATAGAG
>CAZUIH010000093.1:0-9379 GCA_964620365.1 uncultured Desulfobacterales bacterium
CCCCATCACAACCAGTTGTATAACTGAGTTGCCCTCCTGGGGGTCCACAGGCTCAACGTTATTCTCATTCATTTTGTCCTTGGAACGCTCATCGGTAATTAAAATGATGATCCTGTGAACCGGCTCACGCCATTCATTCTCATTGCTCGCGTGGCTGACAATGGAGTAAAGGGCATCCATCAAAGTTTCAGGGTCGTCTCCACCGCCCTCTGGCATAAGCTCAGCCAGTTGGCGGTAAACTTCCTCAGGATTGTTGCTAAAGGGATTATCCAACCCTACTATCCAATCCGTTCCATCTTCAAATGCATCTCTATACCCGACAACCTTTATCCTCCAGTCCACAGGTATTTTTTGGTGCTCATCGGAGGTCCCGAGCTTGACCACAAAATCTTTAATCCTCTCCTTCACTGTATCCAAAAAAGGGCTCATGGAACCAGTCGCATCAATACAAAAAACTATGTCTGCTATCCCTTTTCTTTTGGACACATCTCTTGGTCTTTGCTGTACCATATTTCATTCCTCCTTGTTTTGGGTGTCTTCCTCTAATTCATCATCCATTTTACACCTTATTTCCTGCCATTTTATGGCCTCAGGCCTGAAAGGGCCACGCCCCGTTCTTATCAGCATCTTAGGCAATACATCAGGGTAAGGGCAATGCCTGTTCCCATCTCCACCCATGGAAGTCACCGTCCAGAGTTCCAGGGGGCCCTGGTCAAGCTGACACCTATAAGTAAGTTCAGCGCCCGTATTAACTATGTCGTGTCCCCTTACCATGCACGAAAAACCGAATTTCTGCATGAATATGTGGAAATCATCTCTTCCAAAATAATGCTCTTTCTCTGGAAATTCCAGGGAAGCGAAAGTTGGCTTCCAGACTTCTGCCCTGGCCCAGCGCATATCACTCAAGACATCTTCGTCCTGAAAGTCTGACAATGTTTTCATTTTTTTGACAACGGACGGCCGGGGAGGGCCGGCATGGGTTATTATGCATCCATCGCCGATCATGAGAAGGCCGGGTAATAAGCTGAACAAATAGGCATATACAGTAAAAAGATTTCCTGAAAAATACTTGGGATACCAGAACTCTAACCAATCTGAAGGTGAAGCAGCGGAGATAATCTTCCCCCCCGGTCCTTCGATCAACTCGTCGTGATTTCCTCTGCAAGGCGTCACCTTGTCTGGAAAATTGATAAAGAGGGTCAATATAAGCCTAATAACCTCTATCGAAAAATATCCCCTGTCCACATAGTCACCAACACAGGCAAGATGGATGGACTCGTTATTGAGGGCGCGCTTTAAAAAATCAGTCTGTTCAATTGCAGCCTTGAAAACATTGTAGCAACCGTGGATGTCACCCAGGACTATGAGTTCATCACTGGGTGATGGAGGTGGTAGATAACGAATGGGAACATGCTCCCTGATTCCAGAGCGTTCCTGAGCCTTAAAGTGATAAAAGGCTTCGCCGCTATGGAGGTCTGAGATTCTCCTTGCCTCACTTAATGCCTCTACTCCTCTGAGCTTAGATGCCTCGTTTTTCAGCCTGCCTATTTTTTTTATGGCTCGCCTCAAAAGTTCAATTTCCTCTTCTTCCTGCCGTTTCCTCACCTCAGGGTCATCGTCTATGGAGCGTTCGCAGTAATTGTAAAGCTCTTCCTTGGCAGTTTCCGGTTCAAACTCTGTGAAAATGGGAGGGGTAATAAGCATTTGAAACCATCCTCAAATCGAGTTTAAATTAATAAAAATTTGTGTCAATATCATTGACCATATTTTCAATTTACTTGCAATAAGGGGTGCATTCTAATATTATCCTCGAATCCACACAGTGCGGACGAGACCAGGTATGCATCACCTTAGAAATTTTATTCATTCTATTAAGACGAAAATTGAATTTATTTTTTTCCGCATTCGTTGCATATTATCTGATTTAATCAATGATAGGCGAAATGCCGCAAGAGTAGCTGCAATCGCATTTTTTGGCCTATTGTTTGTGATCAACTACGGCAGGATCGCTCACGTTCTCCTTTTTTCACCTGCCGGGCCGAGGACATTGAATATTTTTGGCATAAATTTCGCCGGAAATTACAGCTACTTGAACGCTCAATATTCAAGGCCCATCTTCGTTGACCATTCAGGCAAGGTAATCGGCATGTATCCAGGTCCTTTTCCCGAAGACAAATATATTGCGGTTCGAATTCGGGAGGTGCCTGATCTCTGGTGGAAGATGGTGCAACTGCTCGAGGATGGAAACCACGGGAAATGGTACTATGTCCAAGGAGTTGACCTCAGTCAAATAATAAAGGTGCCGGTTCGCTTCTTTCTTCAAGGGAAAATCACTGGCGGATCAACGATCCCCATGCAGCTCGTAAAGACCATGCAGGCTGATACTGACAAAAGGATGGTGCCCCTTTTATTCAGAAAGATTCGAGATTACCTCCACGCCCCTGCAATGTACTACCACCTTGAAATCCTCCATCCAGGGATGATGAAGACATGGTACGCCACTCATGTACCATTGCTCTACAATTCGAATGAACACGGCCTGGTCGCTGCATCTTTCCTCCTATTTCATAAAATGCCCGAAGATCTTTCCCTTGCCGAACAGGCCCTTCTTGCAGCGGCCGTAAAGTGGCGTCTGGGCATAAGGTCCAAGGCGGGCTGGAAGAGGGCTAAGGCAAGGGCGAGGCATGCCCTTGGGCTCCTGTTTTCCAGAGGGGCGATAGGTCCTGAAGCGCTGAAAAAAGCTGAAAGAGAACTAAGTGCCTTGGGGCCTTACAGAAATATGAATTTCTATACCAATGGCAACGCCTGTTTGAAAAACAGAAAGCGCCTTCAGCAAATCATTGCCTCAAAGAGCATGGCTTCACGTGCGGTTTTTACTGCTCATGGAGAAGCAATTGAGGCCGGAGCAGAACTCAGGGACATATTGGGCCCTGATTGGTGGAAAAAGGTATCAAGGGTGCGTCTTACAATCAATATGGATGCGAACTGCAGATTCAAGTGGAGCATTTTCAATAGGAAACGCATTCTTTTTTCAAGGATTGCAAGAATCCAGGAACAAAGAAGGGTCCCGCAAGATCAAACCTTGATAGCCAAGGCCCGCAAAGGCACCACTTATACAGTAGTATCCCTGACTACGGAAAATGGCGAGATCGTCCGCTACTACTCAGACCCATACCTTCCATACTATCACGGATACACCCCTGGCACTCAAAGATACGATCCTTTCAAGGAAACCCGCAAAATAGGCTCAATAGGAAAGATCATCGTCGCCTTCATCGCCGCGGAAGAAGGTGATACCCCACAGACTATGTACTTCATGGCCCGCAGGAAGAAAACCGTACGAAGCGCAGATTCGGTCAGGCAGGAATATTTTCACAACTTTGACGGCCAAATTGGATACTTAGAGAGAAGTGATCCCCGCGGCAGGGTGAGCGCCCTGGAGGCCTTTGCACAATCCAACAATCTCGCCATAATCGATCGCCTTGAACACTCTCGAAGCAAGAAGAGGTTTTCTTCACTGGTAGAACTTTTGGGCTTTTCACTATACACCAGGCCGCCACTTAAAATTTCGGAAAGAGACCTAGTTGTAGATATACCCATGGGAAACATAAATGGTTCCGCCCGCACCATTCAAGCCCTCGTTCAGGCCGTAGCGAGTAATCTCTTGAATAATGCCTCGTCCGGCCTGAATCCATGCCCTCCCCACATAGTGAGCAAATACACTTTCAAAGGAAAAACGCTTGACTACTGCCAGCAGGTTGAAAATCCCATGGTAAACAATATGTTCAAAACCGTAAAAAAGATGTTGCAAAAAAAGTCATCAAGGTTTTTTTTAAAAAAAGTGCTAGGGGCAGTTGTTGACCCAAGGGCACATGGAACCGCCAGCAAGACCCTGGGGAGGTGGCACCCTTCGCTCAATCCTTTGGTCAAATGGCATATTGCCAAGACTGGAACCACGAGCTCCGGGGAGGAAAGTCTTACACGGAGGCCAGGCACACTAAATGCCATGATTACAGGCGCTATCCACTTAAAGGGAAAGACCTACACCTATGTGGCCCAGATAGGCCCAAGAGGCAGAGAGCCAGATATCGGGCCATGGGTTTACGGGGGGCAAACAGGGGCCCTGGTGGATACGGCCCTGTCTAACCTGGTTGAAGGCTGTTCGAATAAGGATTCTGGGAGGGTGAACTAGGAAATGAAAAGTTTTCCAGTAAACAGACTCAGATGGTTGATAGCGATATTGAGTGTTGTGAGCTGGTATACAACAGCCGTGGGCTTGGCTGCCCTTGCGATTCCTACCCCAGTTGCCTTCATTGTTTCTTTTGTGGTACAGACGCTCCTTGCAGTCTGCGCACTCCACGTCCTTCCGGGCACCGGCCCCTGGAAGGTGTGGCCCCTGGCGGTCGCTGGATACATATTGACCCTCACGGTCTCAGTCACATTCTCCATCGGATTCTATTTCTCCATATTTTCAGCCAAAGACTATGCGGAAAATCTCTTTGAAGACGCCTACTACAGGATATTGAATGACGCAAAGTCCATTAATAGCAGTTACCAGCAGCTCAACAAGTCCCTGGCCGCGCTTGCATCCTTTTCTGAAGAGCAGGCAAGAATAGAATCCACCGTAGGAGGCACTTGTTACGAAAACAGAGGGGGAAGAGTCGGTCCATTCACCCTTAAGAGGCAGTACCAGGCAGAACGCTTCAGAGAGCTTGCCGGGGAATTCGGGGATACGGGCCAAAGGCTGTCAGGTCTCATCAAGGAGATCGAGGAGATCCCTTCAAAAAAGGATATGACAGTTGCAAAACGTCTAAGGACCATAAAAAAACTCTACAATGATGTCTATCTATTGTTCAATCAAAGGCTTACTGGGAATTTTAAACAGGAATTAGAAAATTTTATAAGGTACGAAATGAGGGGCTATCCGCCGGAACCCCAGTTCATACGGTTTTCCGGCCCAAGGAACGCATGCCGCGACGTAAGGACAGTGGCCAAAATAAAAGGCGTGTTGGACGCCATCCCCAAGCCCCCTCCTTATTATGAAGTAGAAGTCTTTGACCCGGAAAATTCCAAGGAGGTGATCAGGAAGGTTTTACTTGGCCTGAGGGACTTCTTCTTCCCACCAAACAAAGGAAAAAACAAGACAAACACCAATGAAAAGAGCGTATTCAGCGATGCCTATATCCTGCCCATCTGTGCAGGCCTGATGGTTGACCTCCTCATACTGCTTACAGGTCTGATGATTCAGTTAGGAACGACCAGCAAAAAACTCCCTGAATATGAGATTGATGTATTGGCAGACCTTTTTATGGCATTTTACGGATTGCCGGAGAAGTATCCTGATTTTTTCAAAACCCCTCTTGTTACCCGAATGAGGCCACTCACAGTAGGTTATGCCGCTGACTATATTAGTTATGTAATCAGGCAGGTAGCTTTCAATATCAAAAATCAGACCTATTTGTTTTACTGTAACGAGCAAGAAGGAGTATGCCAGATTCGCTCGAACAGAGCCAAAGCTTTAATCAATTTAATTCATGAAATCATAACTATTCTAGAAAAGTACGGATATATTTCTAAACCGTTAAAGGCTACACACTATGAATTTAAGGGGCTCAATCTAAGAGAAATCATAGGAAAATTCGGGTTAACCGAAAATGATTTCGGCCTAGATGGCAGCTTCGATGTTTTTTCCATAAAAAAGGACCTTTTCAACATGTTGAACTCATACACCAACAAGACAGGAACATTTAGGAGCGAATCAGGTAGATGTTACTGGAGGCGTATGTTCGGGCTTCCTTGTCCCTTCGATGATGATGTAATGGCAACGGTCATAGCTAGGGAGATTGATGCAAGAGCAGAATACTTATTAAGAAGGATGAAACCTTACAAGGGCCATTGGCGAATCATCTTATTCCGTTCAAGTCCTCTGGATGAAATCTTGATAACATGGCTGCGAGATGATGACCACGGGCTTCATAGTTCAGTAAGGGAAAAAAACTGGCCTTTTTGGAAATGGCCATTTTCGCCATCAGCACGCGTGTTCATAATAGACAAAGCAACACGCGACAAGATCGCCAAATTGGTAAAAAGTTAATCGGATGCAGCGCCTAGGAGCTTCCTCTCCACAACTTCAATGATTTTCTCCTGGCACGAAATTTTATTATATCCATCCTTTATCTTCTCCTATTTGTTATTATTGTCGTTTCTATTCAACCAGTTCCGTGAAAAGCTTTTTTAATTCTGGATGTTTATCAATTTCTGAAAGTCCCCATGGCCCTTTGGTAAGGCGTTTTACAAGATCATTAAAACCTTTGGCATTTTGGGCCTTACTCAACGGGAATAATTTTCGCATGAATTCAGCCTTCCAATGCCTTCCCTTGTATTTTATAATTTGTTTTTTTGCTTCATGTAATATTTCCAGTTCAGTCTTGATTCTGATAACGGCCCAATCCTGAATATTGTTGGTCAATTCCAGGCGTTTTTCGGAACCGGTCTTATGTTTTTTACTCCACATGCTTTCCTTGGCGATATCCGCAGGCAAAACATCTGGAGTAATTAAGGAATCCTTGGATAATATGGCAGCACGTTCAACCACATTTTTAAGCTCACGGACATTTCCAGGCCAAGAATAATCCGTCAAAATTTCAATGGATTCTGGCGCAAAACCAACAGCTTTATACGATGAGCCTGTGCGAAGCTGGAACCTTTTCAGAAAAAGTTCTGCCAGGATTGGCACGTCTTCTCTACGTTCCCGCAAAGGAGGCACATTTATTTCAAACTGGTATACCCTATAAAAAAAATCCTCTCGTAAAAGTTTTTCTTGAAGCATTTTTTGTGGATCAACATTCGTTGCGCAGATAAGCTGAAAGTCGCTATGGCGAAATTCACTTCCACCAATTCTTTCAAATTGCCTAGTCTCCAATACGCGGAGGAGCTTCCCCTGGAGCTCAAGAGTCATGCTGCCGATTTCATCCAAAAAAAGCACTCCTCCATCAGCCCTCTCCATGAGACCTGCATAGGAACGATAGGCACCAGTAAACGCCCCTTTTTCGTGTCCGAAGAGCTCGTCAGTAAGCAGTTCAGAACGCTCAAAAGCGCAATTCTTGGCAACGAAAGGGCCATATCTTCTAGGACCCTGCCTATGAATCGCCCTCGCCACGAGTTCTTTGCCGGTTCCGGACTCACCAGTGATTAGTACAGATGATATCCCAGAAGCAGCAACTCTTGCTATCTTGGCCCTTACTTCACGAATGGCAGATGAATTTCCCCAAATAGCAAAGTCCGACTGTACACTTCCATGCCCACTAGTATATATTTTAAGTACATTTTCAAATTCTTCGAGGGTGGGCTTTTTCACCAAATATTCATTGGCACCGAACCTAATTGATTCCTCAAGTACATCGATATCGTCTGAGATAGACGTCATCATTATTACAGGGAGAAGGGGGTACTCCCGTCTTATGGCATCAAGTATTTTAAGCCCCAATCGATCCTGGCGGGAGCCGAACATAATGTCCAGTATGACAATATCTACGCCGCCTAAAGAGGCAATTCTCTCTAGGACAGGTTGGACGCCATATATGTCCTTTGCAACCTCGGCAGTCTCATAATAAAAGATATACGGTGGATTTCGATCGTTGAGTTCTCCATAGGAAATTTCAAAAATGTCTCGTTCGCCTTCTTTGCACCACTGATCGTCTATGAATAGGACTGAGATTTCTGATTTCATTTATATCTAAGAGTCATACTTCTTTGGAAATAATCGTAAAATCTGTCTCCAGACATTTGTGACAATTTGTCTCCAATCTGATCAAGAGCACTGAAGAATTGTTCTATTCTTCTGAGCTTATAACCGTCATCTAACGCAGCAAGGGTTTTAAAGACATTAATGAAACCATCCACAACCCGTATTAGGTTTAATATTTCATGCCTGACAGCTTCTCCTGCAGGTGTCAACACATGGCCATGATTTTTTACCTGAAAGTCGAAAAAACAATTTAATGCATGTTTAACAAGTTTCCACTTATCGAATAGTTTGTGAATCCTTGCTTGTGCTTGGGAATTGTTTCCCATGGCTTTCAACAAGAGCTCACCTCTTTTTTCAACAGGCGTATCCTTGTTCCCAGAGCCAATCTGGGCTAAAAAACCATTTTTTAAAAGAGTGTGATTTATATATTCTCTGATTTTATCTAATTCTGGAGTTTCCGATTTGTTGATTCTATCATAAGGTTCGAACCAATCAATTTTAGGTTTCATTTTGACATCCTCTGTGTAATCGCCTTTTTAAATTATTAATAACATATTCAACATATGCTTTTACTTGATTTTGTTGAGATTCACTACAGGAAAGCCTTAAGGCATGACATTGTTGTCCAAACATCTCACCGTCGTCAACTTTAAGTCGCTGTTGTTCATTTGAGAAATAATTTTGAGCAACGGTAGAGTCGGCACTAACGAAAAGAACAAACGTCCTTTTTCTTTTATCCGCTCCAAGTTTATTCCAAATCTCATGAAATTTAACAGGTTCACTTACATGCCAAACTAAGAATAAGTATTGATCATCCCGGAGATCTTCTAGCTTTTTTATGATGTCCTTAGCTTTCTCTCTCATCGTGGCCAGCGGCTTAAACTCGTGAAATATTTGCTCCCATAACCTGCTATGATCCCTATTGTTATCATAAAATTTTAGTAGTAAGTCCATAGAATGTACTCCTAAATTGACTATTTAGTCGATCTTGAAAAAGGTCATTTTCAAGCAGATTGCCCTTGACCAACAGCTTTTGGACCAGTCAATAGCTCCATGTAGATTTGGCACAAAAAGGCTGCCAGCCAGAGCAGCAGCTTGTGGAAATTCATCCCGGCTGCTGACAGTATGGCATTTATACAATCTCCAAGTACTCCTTTGAGACGATTTTTGTCCATCCTGTGTTCATGCTTCAGATGACCAATGCCGGGCTCTATGGCGGCTCTGCGTTTCATCCATCTCCACAGACTTCTGGCTATCCGACCTCTGCGAAATTTGTCCACATGAACCTTGATCCCTTTACCTGTATAATTGTGCCCACGATAACCCTGATCAACATAGACGTGCTCGGGTTTTGTTGAAGATAATCTCTCTACCTGGTTAAGAGCCAAAGAAATGGTGTGGCCATCATACGGATTGCCATGAAATGCCTTAGCTCCTACAAACCAACCTCCCTTGCTGGTTGCTGCTACGGAAACCTTACAGCCAAATTCATACCTCTTATGAGCCTTGCCCTTGCTGATACACTCAACCTGGGGCTCATGAACACTGTAGATCTTCTTCTTGTCCCCCTTTTGTTGGGTGAAAATCCTCCAGCCAATCTCCAGAGCTGATTTAAGCCTTTTATCAGGATCG
>CAZUIH010000094.1:0-9348 GCA_964620365.1 uncultured Desulfobacterales bacterium
TCGCCCGGAAAGGTAGGAACATTTATACGGCATTAAATTCGAATGGTTTATTGCCTTAAGGTACCGGAGGGCCAAGCGGAAGCAGGCATTTAGCTCCCTCATAAACCTTATATCCATGGGAGGAGTGGCCCTCGGGGTAATGGCCCTGATCGTTGTCATCTCTGTGATGGGAGGTTTTGAGGCCCACCTGAGGAGCAAGATACTAGGTATCAATTCCCATATCCTGGTGAGAAACTACTCGGGTCCTTTCGGCGACTGGAAAGAAATAAGTGACCGGATCCTTTCATTGAGGTCCGGCTCTTCTGGTTTTGTTTATCATTTCTGGGATTCTCTCCTGGGAAGGGATGGAAAAACTGCTGTTTCAGCCGCAACTCCCTTTGTACACATCCAGGCCCTTCTGAGTTCAGGCCGGAATGTGGGAGGGGTTCTTATAAGGGGAGTGGATCCCGATACCGTCGCCCAGGTCATCTCTCCTGGAGACGTGATTTCAGGACAAGGCATAGACGGACTCAAAGATTCCAAGGGAAAAGGGCCTCCACCCATAATACTGGGAAAGGAGCTTGCGCGTAACCTGGGGGTTGTAACTGGACAGGCCGTTCAGGTTATCCTTCCCGGGGGGACCATTTCCCCGGTGGGAATGCTGCCCAAGATAAGATCTTTTCGTATTAAGGGAATAATCACCACGGGCATGTATGAGTATGACTCATCTCTTGCCTTCATTTCCCTTAAGTCCGCCCAGGCCCTTTTGGGAATAGGAGACCGTGTCCACGGGTTCGAGTTGAAGGTGACGGACATCTACAAGGCCGATGAAATCGCCGCCCTTATTCAAGATGAACTTGGTTTCCCGTTTTGGGCCATTGATTGGCAGAGGATGAGCAGGAGTCTTTTTTCTGCCTTGAAACTTGAAAAAATCGCCATGTTCGTTGTCCTGACCCTTATCGTGCTGGTTGCGGCCTTCAATATCATAAGTTCATTGATCATGATGGTGATGGAAAAGAACCAGGATATCGCGATATTGAAGGCCATAGGGGCAACCGATCACCAGATACTCCGCATATTCATGTATAATGGCCTGCTTATAGGTGTCATCGGCACGGTTATCGGGGTGGTTGGGGGTACGTCCGTATGTATGCTTTTGAGCCGATATAAATTCATAAAGATCCCAAGCGAGGTCTATTACACCGATACCCTGCCGATACTTTTAAACGGCTTCGATGTGGCGGTAATAGCGGCTTCAGCCATAGTGATCTGTTTCTTGGCAACTATCTATCCATCCCGGCAGGCGGCGCGGGTCAATCCTTCCGAGGCCCTTCGGACTGGCTGACAGTTTTCTTCTTTTCATCTTTTTTTGAAAAGGGTGAGTGAATCTGCTCTATCCAGTCAGACTTGACCTCATATATTGTGCCATTTTCGTCCCTGAGCCATCCAACCTTCTTTTTCTCATCAATCGCGCCTATGTGAAACATCTTTATGCCCTTGCGCCCGAAATGGAATGTAAGGCGCGCATATCTTGAACCAGGTCCAAGTCCGACCTCATTGGCCCTGGAAGGCGGTAACACGTCATTCCCATAGAGAGGAAGCAGCTTTTCCAGGAATTTTTTTACCTCCGCTGCATCTTTTTTCTCTTCTTTTCCGTTGAGTGAGAAGAGCCACTTGGTTTTGACGCTTTTGCCTGAGGTGACGTTGTCGGACTTGGTGACATTTGAGGCATCCGCGGTTTCCCTGTGGGACGTCAGGCTCCAGTTCTTGTCTGGTCCCTCGTAGGATATGGCCTCTACCTCACTTCCCACTTCAGCTATTACCGAGAGATTCGTCCAGGGTCTTGGGTTGGGAGAATTCTCTGGCATCTCCGACCATATGTCAAAGAGTGTAAGCAGGTTATTGGAGGCCAGATAGGCCTTGTCACTGTCCAGGGGCCTTACAAAGGAAGAATCCCACCTCGGTCCCCTCTTGCCGACAATCAGGTGGGCTATCACCTTGTCTCCCCCTTTTAGGGTGACATGAAGGGCTTTATCCTCAGTAAGGGCAAAGGTCTTCATGTTTTCCTCGCCCCTTGCCCTTGTTTCTCCCTTCAGGTTGGCAAGGGATGAGAGGAGTCTTTCAATCCTGTCCTCTTTGGCAGGGGCCAGGAATGATGAACCATCTTCTTGCCTTTTGACAAACCACTTACCCTCTTTTTTTCTCAGTACAAGGTGGGATGAAGCGGAATCCTGGCCGGACCACACCTCGACAAGGTCCACTCTGGAAATGTCGATCCCCTTTAACACCTTCTCGAAAAGAGGTGCCTCATTAACAGTGACAGGACGTTGCTGCCAGAAATATATGCCTATGAGCGAGATCAATATTATAGAAAGTATAATAATGTGTTTGCCCTTCATTTTGATCCACCTTCCTGATTAGATTTTAAATTTACACTCCTGTCTGTTTTTCTTCCTCTTTATGGCATGTAAGATTCCAAACAAAGCCCAAAGTGTTGGAATAAGGAAGGTTACTACCCCTCTCCACACAAGTTTTGCCTGGGTGGAAACGGGCCTTATGAATCTCATGGTCCTGGCTTTTCCTCTTATGTGTATAAGTTCATCTCCCAGGGTCAATGCATCGACTCCGTTCAGCAAAAAGTCACTATTGTTTAGTGCCTCCAGGGCCGTATTGGAAAACATCTCAGCGCACCCTATTACCATTAGGCGGGCAGGTCTAGGCTGGGACGAGTTATTTTCCTGGTTTTGGGTAGAAGACATCTTTTCGTCCGCCGCAGTGGAATTGCCGGACTCTCCGGGCCACTGGGGAATGTCCGTTCCAAAAGGATTTGGAAAGATTCCTTCAAGGAGCATGGCCAGGGGCCTTGCCCTGAGCTCATCTGCCTTTCCGGGTATGAAATCATTGTTACCCAGGGGGCCAGGATGATATTCCCTTTCCCAGCTCTGCGGGCTCGAGCTGAAAAGGACCGTTTTTGACAGGCCCAGTTTATCCAGGGTTTCATCTTCTGTCTTAAGTGCGGTTCCCCATAGATAGAGGAGGGACGAGACGTTATTGGTGATTGATACTTCCTGGTTCATCTGGTCAGAAAGCACGTGGATCTGCATGGGATAGTTGACGGGTGTCTGGACCAGTGCCGTGAAGATACCCATTCCCCTCTGGCTTGTTATGCTCAACACCATGTGGCGCCTGTCAAACAGCATGGAGTCGCTGATTGTTAAACCGTAACGGGAAAGTAGTTCATTGATGTTTGTACTGTTTTTTATTGCCGCTACCGTGAACCCTGAAGGGGAATCATTGTACGAATATTTGAATTCCTGAACAGCGATTATCACGGGTTTTCCCTGTGCAAGAAATTTGGCCACTTCATATTGCTGTCTTTCATTTAGTCTTTCCGGTTTCATCAGTATCAAGAGATTTGCATCCTCCGGTAGGGGATGCTCCTTGTCCAATTGCTGTTTGACCACCCTGTATCCCTCTGATTCCAGCAGAAGTTTAACATTCTGGTACTCATCCATCTCCGGAACCGGACGGCCCATCTGTTGGAATATCATGGCCATCTGGGGATCTATCCGGCTCTCAGGGGTGACTAGGACCACTTTGGGTTCGTCTTCAAGGGTGAGCCTGAATATCTTTGAGACAATTTGGTATTCAAGGTTCCCCAAGGTTTCTGGAATGATCTGGGGAATGATCTCTTCTTTTTTGTCCAGATAGGCCACGGAAAGCGCTGAATATATGCGTTTCACATTTAAGGAATCCTGCTCTATGGTCTGGGCGCTGAAAGGGGCGATTCCTTTTTTCTGAAGCTCTTTTATGTTTTCACCCAAAGATGCCGGGTCAACCACACGGTAGGTGAATTTGGGGGATAGCCTGGAAAGTTCCTCCAGCATATCGCTTACATCCCGGGCAATATCCTTCATAGGACTCGGGAGTTTTTCTTTTGAAGATACGTAATAGGTTACGGTGATCGGAACAGTCAGTTTTTCAAGCACCTTCTGGGTAGCAGGAGAAACTGAGTACAGACCTTCGGCAGTAAGGTCGATGCGTCCCAGGTTGAGATTTCTCACAACGCCGTTAAAAAAAATTGCAATGGCAACCAGCAGAACCATGCCGGGAATAAATGCCTTTGATCGCCTAAGCCTGAGATGACCCTCGAGGGTAAGTATGTTGATAAAGAGAAAAAGGACCGCAAGCGTAACAAAATAAAGCGAGTCTCCAAAGTCTATAACACCCTTGGCAAAGGAGTTGAAGTGGCTGGGTATGCCAACTGTCTCCTTTAAAAATGTTCCAAGTCCTGGCATCCATCCGTCGAGAAAGGAGACGATAAATTCATTACCCGCAAGATAACATCCAAAACCTATTACAAGGGTCAGAATGAATGCCACGATCTGTTCATCAAAAAAGGCGGAAACCCCCATTCCCAGGGCAAGCAGAAAGGCCAGAAGAAGGAATGTTCCTGTATAGCCGCTGACTATTGGACCGAAATCAGGATCGCCGACCACCGAGAGCATGACAGGAATTATCAGTGTGCCGCTGATGGCGATCAACCCGAAGATGAAGGCTGCCAGGAATTTTCCTATAACCAGGGCGGCACTGCCCGTGGGAAAACTGAATAAAAGGGCTATGGTCCCGCTTTTTCTCTCCTCACTCCACAATCTCATGGTGATGGCTGGAACAAAAATGATCAGGATCAGCGGGAGGCTTGAAAAAAAAGGCCGCATGGTACAAAGGCCCGACAGGAAAAAGGAGGTCATGAACATGCCACAGGTTACAAGGAGAAAAACTATGATAAACACATATGCAACCGGGGAGTTGAAATATGCCGCCAGTTCCCTTCTGGATATGGATATTATGTCGCGTACCATGATTTCCACTCCTTTCAAAAAGGGCTATTGGCCTCTACCTTGTTTGATCACTGAGATGAACACCTCTTCTAAGTCAGGCTCTCTTTTGTAGAATTCAAGCACAGTCCAGTTTTTCTCGTTCGCCACTTTTCTTATCGCTTCGCCCAACCTGGTATCCTTGCTGGCCCAAAGTTCAAATTTCTGGACGTTGTCACGGGCGGAAATCTTCTTGATGCTTTTTACGCCTTCGATATTTTTCAGTTGCGGTTCTACATCGTCTGAACATGATACCGAGAGGAAAAAGGAGCTATCCTTGATAAAATTGTCCGTAAGCTCGTCGATGGTACCCTGCGCCATCACCTTTCCATCATTTATTACAACTATCCTGTCGCTGACGGCTTTGATTTCCTGGAGAATATGTGTGCTGAACAGGATGGCCTTTTCAGAAGCAAGTTCTCTTACCAGTCTCCTGATTTCCATTATTTGCAGGGGGTCCAGCCCTGAAGTCGGCTCATCGAGGATGAGCACCGGGGGATCATGCAAAAGCGCCTGGGCAATCCCCACCCTCTGACGGTATCCTTTGGAAAGTTGCCTTAGAGGTCTGCACCACATCTTTTCAATACCACAAGCCTCAGCCACCCATCTCAATCTTTTCTTGAGTTTTTCCCCTTCAAGGTGTCGCCCCCTGGCCACAAAGGATAAATATTCCCGCACCTCCATCTGGTCGTAAAGCGGGGCCTGCTCCGGCAGATATCCGAGACTTTCTCTTACTGAAAGGGGGGCGTTCAAGACGTAATGTCCGTTGACAGTGGCCATACCCCCGGTAGGGACGATCTGGGTGGAGAGTATCTTCATGATAGTGGTCTTTCCAGCCCCGTTAGGACCTAGTAGACCGACTACTTCTCCCTTGTTGACAGAAAAAGTTACACCGTTCACCGCCTTGATCTGGCCATATTTCATGGATAGCCCACGGGTCTCTATCATCGGCTTCCTCCAGACTCAGACAATAAGGTTCTAGTGGATAGATGTTTTGGTGATTTTTTAGGTTTTCTTTGTTGAAACGGGTAATTGCAGCATACTCAAAATTTTTTCTCAACTTTTTGAAAAAAATGTAAGCTGATAACGATTAATTAGAGATGAAATGTGCTAAGATTAGAAACAAAGATTAAATTAGTGAGTATGGTAAAAATCTTATTTTCACATGTCAATACATAGATATTGAATGGCGAATGGTTAGCTTTCGTACATTTGAAGTCAGTAAAAGTGAGATAATTTATTGAATACAGTGAAAAAATATAGATAACAGCATATTTTTTTTTGGCCTTTTGCATGGAATCTCAATTTTATATCAAATTGTCTTGACGGTTTTGTCAAAACGTGGTAACCGTCGCTGGCCTGAAACGGAAAAAATAGATTCTTGCTTTTATTGCGAGAGTTGCATATTTTTTGTACAAACAAATACGTTGTAATCCTTACGGATTTTTTGTTTTTGATTGTCGGGACGTGGCGCAGTCTGGAAGCGCACCTGAATGGGGTTCAGGGGGTCGGAGGTTCAAATCCTCTCGTCCCGACCACATAGAATTCTTAATCTGTTTAGGAAAGGATGAATCCAGATGACCTTAAGCTCAGCAGTTGCCCGTGATATGCTCCAGTGTTACGACCGCTCTGATAATGAGCTTGGGCAGGAGCAGGCTCAGCAAGGGATGGGAACTCATCTTCTCGTGGAGATGTGGGCCTCTCCTTTTGGAGCATTAGCGGATGCCTCGGTCATAAAGTCCGTTTTGGGCCGAGCAGGAATGGATGATTCCGGGGTAGTGCAACCAATAGATGTAGACGTAAGGGTTCATCAGTTTAGTCCTTACGGAGTTTCCGGGACTGCCAGCAGTCCTGTGGCACATATACTCATACACACATGGCCGGAAAACAAATATGCTGCCATCGATATCTATGCCCGCGGGAGGGAAAGTGCGTACAAGGTATTGGATCAGATAAAGCTGGATCTAAAGCCCGAATATGTTCATGTGCTGGAACTTAAACGTGGACAGCTTTTGGATATGGAGGACACTTGACTCGATACTGGTGGTCTGAGAGAGTCGGACCAGGATACCTACATGGATATGAAGTGGAACTCCTTTATGAAGAAAGGACTCCATTTCAGCATATGTTCATCTTCCACACTCCCTTGTGGGGCAAAATCCTCGTACTTGACGGTATAGTTCAGCTGACCCAGGGTGACGAATGCGTCTATCATGAAATGATGGTCCATGTCCCGTTCATGGGCCTTGGCCAACCTGCGGAATCAGTACTCATTATCGGAGGAGGAGATGGCGGGGCCTTGCGTGAGGTCTTGCGCCATGAAAGCGTAAAGCGTGTGGTGCAGGTTGAGCTAGACGAGGCGGTCATTACGGCATGCAGGAAGTATATGCCGGAGATCTCCCGTGGCTGGGATGATCCTAGGGTTGATCTTATCATAGGTGACGGTGCCCAGTACATGAAGGATGCCAGGGAGCGGGGAGAGCAGTTTGATGTCATCCTCCTTGACTCAACCGATCCTGTTGGGCCGGCCATAGTTCTGTTTGAGCGCCCATTTCACGAAGACATAGCAGCATGCCTCAGCGAAAATGGTGTGGTGGTGAGACAGGCAGGATTGCCCCTTACCATGTCCAAGGTTATGCCATTCGTGGTAAAGCGTTTCGAAGATGTATTCCCTTTTGTACAGGTTTACAGGGCCCCTGTGCCCACGTATGGCGACGAGATGGCCTTTGTGGCTGCTACAAAAAATGGAAAAGGGATTGACGTGCCAAGGGCTTCTATGAAGGGCAGGTTTTACAATCAGGACTGTCACTCTGCCGCCTTTGCACTGCCGTCCTGGTGGCAAAAGCTGATCCTTGAATATGAGGATGATGGCAGGGTGCCGGTAGACGTCCTTTATTGAGGTTGTTTTTAAGGGTACTTGCTTGAACTTCTGGATCTTTTGTTTGGTTTCGTTGTGGGCATGATAACCTTCTTGAGTGATTTTGGCCTGAAAGATCCATATGTCGGTATAGTAAAGGGCGTTATTCTTTCAATAAATCCCTCCGTTGAGATAGTCGATCTGACCCATGACATACCCCCGCAAGATATTCTTCAGGCAGCCTATGCGCTTGGAACTTCATACCACTTTTATCCTCCAGGTACCATTTTCCTTGCAGTAGTCGATCCAGGGGTAGGGTCCCGAAGGGCCGGTATGGTTGCAGTTTCAGAACGATATACATTCGTTGCCCCTGATAATGGAATCCTGAGTCTCGTCTTCAAAAATGAAAAAAAAGTGTCATGTTATCGCTTGGAGAATAAAAAATTCTTCAGATCAACCGTGGACCCAACTTTTCATGCCCGGGACATATTCGGTCCAGTCGCTGCCAGACTGAGCCTCGGAGCCAGATTTGATGAAGTGGGCCCGTTATACACCGAATCTCCGGTCTGTCTATGGCCAGAACCTGAGCCAGCAAATGGTTGCGTGAAAGGCCAGGTGGTCTACGTGGACAGGTTTGGTACACTCATCACCAACATCCCTTGGAGGCTTCTAGCAAGGGATAGGGACGAGATATTACGCTCCTGGAGGGTGGAGATCGGAGGGCGATGGGTCAGATTTTATAACACGTACTGTGATGTTCCTGCGGGAGATTTGTTGGCAGTGGCAGGCAGCGCGGGCTACGTGGAGATATCTGTAAACATGGGAAGCGCGTTAGACGAGCTTAATTCCGCTCCCGGAGATCCTGTGCTAGTCAAAAGGTGCTGACCTTAATCGATAATTTCGTCCTTCCATGGATCGATGCGGGCTTTTTTCAAAGGGGGAGGTCAGTGTATAAAATCAGCTGGAAAGAAGGATAGAGCAAAGGCTGGCTAGGACCTGGTCAATTTTCGCTCTAGGGCCTTTAGAGTAGCCGCAGCACTGATTCCCAGTGTAAATCCCAGAATCAATCCGCTTATCACGTCCAAGGGATAGTGATGACCCAGGTAAATCCGTGAGTAGCATACGGCAGCTGCAACTGTTCCTATTGCCATGGCAGTTCTTGGATAAAACAATAGGGTGAAACCGGTTGCGGTCCACATGTTCATGGCATGACACGAGGGCCACGCAAGGCTCAGTTTTAGCGCCTGTCTTGTTTGCGGCGAGGTCACAATCCATCGGCCGTGTTTGTAGAAGACTATATTGTCCAGTTCGTTGAAAGGCCTAGGACGGCCTACCAGTGGTTTTAGGACCTGGGCACACAGGAAATCGCTCAGGAGTACGACCACCACGATTCCAGTAATAACCACACGTTCCCGTTTGTTCCCCTTGATAAATATCCATATCGCAAAGGCGGCGATGACGGTCCATAAGTAACCCGGGTAGGACAGGTGTATCATCAACCAGTCCAGGAACGGGGTCTTGGCGCTGTTTACGGCGAAAAATATCGATTTATCCAGTTGTAGAATATGATCCAGGAAAGTGTTCATGATACTCCAGGCCAGGAAACCAGTTGTTCACATAGATAAAGGGAAAAAT
>CAZUIH010000095.1:0-9253 GCA_964620365.1 uncultured Desulfobacterales bacterium
GCCCAGGTCTACAAGCATCAAATGTTCCGCTCTTTCCTTGGGGTCTGCCAGGAGTTCCTTTTCAAGCATTCTGTCTTCTTCAGCAGTTTTTCCCCGTGGCCTGGTCCCCGCAATGGGCCTGAGATATATCTCCTTGTCCGTGACTCTAACAAGAATTTCTGGTGATGATCCAATAAGTACCTCATCATCGAGGGTTAAAAAATATAGATAAGGTGATGGGTTAATCATCCTAAGTGCCCTGTATAAAAGAAACGGCGGTATGTGGCTTTTGCCTGAGAAACGTTGGGAAAGCACTACCTGGATGATGTCACCGGCCCTGATGTATTCTTTGGCCTTCTTCACCATATCTTCAAACTTGTCCTGGGGGATCTCTGGCTGGAGGTCTGTATGGTCTGTATTATGAATTGACTGGCCTGGGTAATCGATGCCTTTTTTGATGTGGGCTATAACATTGTCTATGGTCCGTAACCCTTCATTATAGGCTTCTTCAGGGGCCGCCGAGTCACTTAGTTCGATATTGGCAATGATTTTTAGACTTTGTTTAAGACTGTCAAAGACAAGCAGCAACCCAGGGAACATGAATACAGAATCGTGAAAGCCTTGGGTATCAGGCAATGAATCAGGAAGCCTTTCCATGAATCTAACCATGTCATATCCGAAATAACCCACTGCTCCGCCGTAAAACCTGGGAAGCTCCTCCAATTCGGCTGGTCTGAAGCCAGCCATCAACTCTCTCAGATAGTCAATCGGATTTTCCACGGAAAAAGTTTTTTCTTTTCCCTTTTTCCATATGGTCACATTATGGCCCTTGCTCTTGAATATCAGAAACGGTCTTAGGCCGATAAAGCTGTATCGGCCCCATTTTTCGCCGCCTTCAAGGCTTTCAAGTAAAAAAGCATAATCGCCGTTTCCTAGCTTGGCGAAAAGCGAGACAGGGGTATCAAAGTCTACTGCTATCTCTTTCCAAACAGGTATAAGGTTGGCATTTAAGGCTAGTTTTTTGAATTGTGTTAGGTCAGGAGTGGCAATACCCATTTTCCCTTTCCATCCGTTCTTTGTACCGTTTCAGTTACATCCAAGGAAGTAAACTATTTCCTTCTCTCTTTACTTACCATAAACAAAAAGGCCGCTGACACTGGACGTGTCCACGGCCTTACTAAACCAATCTATTTATAATTTCAAAAGGGTGGACCCGTCCTGTGTATGGCATTCTCAGCCCACCATCGCCATGAAAAGGTTTCTGGGGACATATTTTGTAAAATTAGTTCTGCTTTCATGACTATTTGTTTATGACGTAGCATTTAAAGATTGTCAACCCTAATGAGACCTGTCTTTGAGATAAAAGAGCTTTAAATAGAGAAAGGCTGAGATCATAGTCATTGCCGGGACAAGAATTACTTCTGGAAAAGCCCTGTTTTCAGCATTTAACATGGACAGGGCTGAAAGAACAGCAAGGAACTGGTATCCAACTCTCCTGAAGCTTATGATTTCGCGAATAAGATAGACGTTGACTGTGGGAACGACTAGAGCCAATAATGTCGTTAAACTGATAGAGCCAAATGAAAGGGCAAAAAAGAACTTCTTTATCGTTACAAACCCCAGTATTAGCACCAATGAAAAATTGATTATTTGATATCGACGTCGATCTTCAGGATAGGCCAGGTTGTTTAGAAAAAAGTCGAGTTGCCGGGTATCCTCCTGGCCCAGGAGCCTTTTACGAATCTCCTTTTTCGAAAGTCCCTTCTGCAAAAGGGCCTCGATTTTTTCTTCCAGACTTGGCTCGATCTTCATAATCTGTAGTATTATACGTCTATTCCGGCCTTTAGGAGCCTTCTGAAAAATGACGCTTAGGCCCGTTCAGGTCCTCTTTTATAAAAGTTTGTTTTTTAAGGGGGTATTCTGACTTAGTCAAGCTGCGGTAAGCCCGTCAAGCATCTGATACAAATGCCCATGAAGTGCATCCAGCTGGTCACAACATTTAAGAATATCTTCCTTTGAAGCTATGTAATCCCCTTCCTCTTCCAACTCATCGGCACAGTTTTCTATCAGGTTTTCTATGCTTTCCTTTGTACACTCCATATGGAATTGTAGGCCGATCACCCTATCTTCAAATGAAAAAGCCTGATTGGCACAACCTTCGGAAGAGGCAATATGAAGGGCCCCGGGAGGTATTGAAAACGTGTCTCCGTGCCAGTGGAGCACATTGAAGGTGCCTGGAAGACTGCCAAAAATTTTGGAGTTCCAACCAAGTGGAGTAAGGGAAACCGGGAACCAGCCTATCTCTTTATAGTGATTTTTTCTCACTGTGCCTCCCAGTGCTTCGGACAGCAATTGGGCACCAAGACACACTCCCAGGGCCTTTTTTCCGGCATCGATAGCCTCTTTAAGGAAGATTTTTTCTTCCTTCAGCCAAGGATACTCATCTGTGTCATGCACTCCCATTGGTCCTCCCATGACCACAAGAAGGTCAAAGGAGTCGAGGGAAGGCAGTGGTTCTCCATTAAATATTTCCGTCCCACCTATCTGGTATTCCCTAGTCTTTGCCCAATCCGAGATAGCGGCAGGACCCTCGAAAGGAACATGTTTGATATAGTGAATACGCATAAGCTTATCCTTACCTGTCCAATTAAACCGTAATTATGCATCTGAGGAAGTTTACATGGATTAACTACTTCTTTGAGGCCTCAGATGCGAGGTTTAGATATGATGCATTTTGAGGTACATAATCTGGGATCAGACCTGCACCTGCCTTTTTGCGTGGAAATTTTTGAACAATTCCCGTTCCGCCAAGGCCTTTCTTTCTTCATAACACCTGCGGACCAGCTCTACATCATGTATGAAGTGGTCCATTTCCTGAATTGTAAGAGCCTGTGGGCCGTCGCATAGGGCAAGCTCTGGCCTGGGGTGAAATTCCACCAGGATCATATTCGCCCCTGCTATGACTCCCTGGGAACAGGCATGGAATATGTCGAGAAGACCGTCAGGGGCCCTGTCTTTTGAGCCAACCGAATGTGTTGGGTCTATGCATACTGGCAGCCGGGTCAAACGTTTAACCACTGGAACGTGACCAAAATCTATAAGATTTCTATGGGGAGTGCCAAGGTGTGATTTTACCCCCCTAAGACAGAAGATTATGTTCCGGTTGCCTTCACTGGCGATGTACTCTGCCGCATTCAGGGATTCTTCCAGAGTGAGTCCCATTCCCCGTTTATATAGAACGGGAAATTCCTGCTGAGATCCAACCGCTTTTAGGAGTTCAAAGTTTTGCGCGTTTCGGGTTCCGATTTGGAGCATCACTCCGGTGGGGTTCCCTGCGTCCTCCAGGGCCTCTTTTATCTCCTCAATATGTTTGGGCCTAAGTACCTCCATGGCAATGACCTTGATCCCGTATTTTCCGGCGAGTTCAAAGACCCATGGCAGGCATGCCTTTCCATGGCCCTGGAAGTCGTACGGACTGGTCCTGGGTTTATAGGCACCCATACGTGCAGTTTTAATATTGAAACGTTGAAGATTCCTGAAGATCGTCTCAACGTGTTCTGGCGTGTCCACCGCACAAGGACCTATGAATATATGGAGACAGTCCTGGTTAAACGTAATTGAGTTGTATTCAAAACCTATCTGGTCAAGCTGACCGCCATGGCGTCCTATCTGCCTATATTTGCTTGATACCCGAACCACTTTTTCAACGCCTGGCATCCTTTCGATAACTTCCGTCGGGATGTCATGTGTAGATCCTATCAAATAGATCTCCGTAACAACCCTGCTGGCACCTCTAATCCCTGAAATACGGGTCTTTACATCAGGGAACTGGGAAACATATTCCACTATCTTATTCATTTCAGGACCACCAGGGTCCACGTCGGGTTTCAAGATTATAATCATGGTCTTCCTCTATATCCTTTAAGATTGGATGAATTGGTAGAATTTATCTTTTTTCAATTTTATTTCTTTTACCACTGCAGTCCATAGTGGTCAATCAAAGGGGAAGCACTAGAATCTACTAGCCAGTTCTTCCATGATTTCCTCTACATCTTTGTCTGTGGAGAGTGATAACCACAGGCCCGATGGCAACTTTTCCGGGGGAGCAAATGTCTCTTTTTGCCTTAGATAGATTTCCCATCCCGCATCTGATACCGCATCATTATCTCTGACGCGCCTTTCAAGCCTTTTCCGAATCTCTTCTTCAGGGCATCTGCAGTATATGAAGTGAATCTCAGCCCCAGCGGCCTTGGCTAAGGTCAGCAGAGCTTCCCTTTCTTCGTGATCCCTATATGTGGCGTCCAGAACCACGGATTCGCCCCTCATGAGATGTTGACCCGCAAATCTAGCAAGGCTTCTGTAGGTTCTTTTCGTGTGTTCAGGGCCATAAATACCTTTTCCAAAGGATTCATGGCGGCGTTCCGACGCCTTTATTCCTGCGATGATTTCCTTTCGGACCATGTCAGAATTGTAAACCGGTGCCCCGACTTTTTCCGACCATCGGGAAGCCAAAGTGGATTTTCCTGTACCTGAAAGACCGAAAAACACATACAGAATGCCTTTTTGTTGCCATCCGCTATATTTCAAGGCGAGCCTGAAATAATCCTCTGCCTGTTTTTTTGCCTTCAACCTGGTCTCTTCGTCTATTGTGTCTGATGCCCATGTGAAACACCCTATCTTGCCCCGGACGTAGGCCCTGTAACACTTGTAAAAATCCATGAGTTTCAAAAGATCACTGTCTTTCATCTCTTGGGAGAACTTTTCCGCAAGATGCGCCGAGAGGACCGGCAACCCATGATAATCAAGGTCCATGGCGAGAAAAGCAACGTCTGAAGCTATGTCTCCGCACCGGAACCTTTGATTGAATTCAATACAATCGAAGATGTAGAGTTCATCGTTTTTTTTGTCAAAACAGATATTGGCGGAGTATAGGTCACCATGGCAGTCCCTGATCCTGCCTTCCTTGATCCGCGTTTTAAAGAGTCCTTCATTGTCTTTCAGAAATCTTCTTGTATAGCCGCATATGTGATCAAATGTCTTTTGGTCAAGCAAGTCTCCCACGAAGGAAGCAGTCTGCTCAAAGTTTTCCTCTGTGTTCTGTTTTATTACAGAGATGTCACCATATTTCGATATCTGGGGACCTCCGTCTGCCTCGTTATAGAATGGGACGAGCTTGTCGATTATCTGGTCTATTTCCCCGATGTCTACTTCATCTTTTTCGAGCAGGTGTGTCATGATTCCTTCTTCCGGCATGCGGTTCATTAAAAGACACCATTCGATCACTGTGCCATTACCGTTGATTTCGATCTCGTCTCCATCAGAGGTTATCGGCAGGACAGACAGATACAGGTCGGGACAAAGCCTTTTGTTGAGCCTTAGCTCTTCTTTACAAAAGTGATGCCTTTTTTCGAGGGTAGTAAAGTCCAGAAATCCGAAATCAACAGGTTTTTTGACCTTGTAAACACGATTTCCTGCCAGAAAGACCCATGATATGTGGGTTTGCATGACAGTTACCGTATCAACATCGTGGGGATACGAAGCGGGATTTGTAAGGACACTAAACCATATCGGCTCTTTTTGGGTCATGATATGCCTCCAAATTTATTATACAGCCATTTTCCTTGATTCTAACTTGGCTCATGATTACATTAAAAAATCAATGTGTAATATTGAGGACACTGAATTACAACTGTTTTGTACAGAGGCTAGCTGTTGAAGGATACGTTCCCAAATCATGTATTCCAGGTTTTGGGAAAATATTTTGCCGCAGGGTGTTGCCTACATCGCCAGCTTTTTTCTGTTTTCTGGAAGGTAATGTAGCAACTATGTCGGCATGCCACGGTTGAATTTCGGTTAATTGCATGGTTTGGGGTGATATGCATTTATCAGCGTCTTATATTACTTTCATGTCGCGAGCAGTCTAACCGGCGATTTGTAACGATCATGGGGTGTGTCTGCCTTTTTGTAAAGTTTGGTATCTAACTTTGCCATGAAAATAACCTCGTTGCCAAGAGATGTTATTACCATAATGTTGTTTGTAGACTTGTCGCACAAGGAGGAAAGTTTACATAGGAACACATCTTTCTTGCGGGCCGTATTTTTATGGCTCGGGCAGCGCCATACAAACTAGGACCTTAAAGAAAATTTGGGATTGCAAACCCATGAATCAGGTTTAAACTTGTCGACCTCTATTTTTATTTTAAGAAGAAAAAAATAAGGAGTGAAAGCAATAATGGGAGAAATTAAAAGCGCTCTTGAAATCGCTATGGAGAGGGCTGATCGAATAGGCAAGGCCAGCAAGAAGGAGTTGGAAGAATCAAAATGGACTGAGGAGGGGAGGCGTATAGCGGCCAAGTACCTGAAAAACCAGGCTGAGTTGAAAGAAGAGCTTGGTAAGGCTTCTCCAGAAAGTTTACCCGTAATCCTTAAGGGAGTAACCGAAATATTGCTTCGCAATATAGTGTTGCCAAGGCAGAAAGAGCAATGGCCTGACATAAACAGGGCCCTTGACGGGATTATTGAGATTAAGGGCAGTATAGCAAATCAGGTTGTGGATAGTATCAAACAGCTGCTTGAGGCCTATGAACAAACTAAAGACCGCTACCTTGAACAGCTGAGGCTTCAAATGCAGGGAAAACTGGGCGGCGTGCAGCAGGCCATAGCGCAACAGTATGGTATGGGGGCTGCATCGAATATAGATGTGGAGTCGCTTCCAGAGTTTCAGCAGGAATGGTCAAGGATTTCTTCGGAGATATCCGAGCAGTTTGACCAGCAGTTGTCCCAATTTAAAGCCTATATTGAACATTCCATGTAAGCATGGGGATCTGCCCTTATAACAATAAGTCTGATTTATTATTTCCAATTCCTGTTTTCATATGAACGAACTAGAGTTACGCCAGGTTCTGGAAGCTGTTTCTTCAGGAAAAACCTCGGTTGAAGAGGGAGTGGATATCCTACGCTCACTTCCCTTTGAGGATTTGGGCTGGGCGTGCATAGATCACCATCGGCATTTACGAAAAGGGTTTCCGGAGGTCATCTTCGGTCCTGGTAAAACCCCAGAGCAGATCATAAAAATTGCTACCAGAATTAAGGAAAATGGGGGGCCGGTTCTGGTCACCAGGGTAGACAGTGACACCGCCCAGAGGGTTAGAAAGGCCATCGACGAAATAAAATATAATCCTGTGGCCCGGACTCTTACATGGTCGAGTGACAAAGGTTTGCCTAAGGATGAATCTCTTGCGCCTGTCACGGTGGTCACAGCTGGCACCTCGGATATACCGGCTTCTGAAGAGGCATGTGTTACACTTGAGCTGATGGGACAATCTGTGCAGCGAATTTATGATGTTGGCGTTGCTGGTCTACACAGACTACTGGACAAGATCGAACTTTTGCATAAATCCAGGGTTGTCATAGTGGTGGCCGGTATGGATGGCGCCCTTCCAAGCCTGGTTGGCGGAATGATAAAGGCCCCGGTCATTGCAGTGCCCACAAGTGTGGGGTACGGGGCTAACTTCCAGGGCCTTGCTCCGCTTTTGACGATGTTGAATTCTTGTGCGCCAGGTGTTGCTGTAGTGAATATAGATAATGGGTATGGAGCTGCTGTCATCGCAGCCATGATCAACAGCAATTGATGGTTGTCTTTGTATTGTAGATCTCTGGACAGATCACTTATTGTTCATTATTTTTGGCTTGAAGCTTTTTGCGTTTTTTGCGTCTTCTTCTCCGTCTTTCTATTTCACGCTTTCTTTCGATTTTTTTGTGTCTCGCCATCTAACTGTGTCCTCCTTTTCGTACTTTTCCTTGGATTCATAAAGGAATGTCCCCTTTTAGTCAATAAATAAGTAGATGGTATAACTGGTGGACGGTATCACGATATTTTTTCAGACATTGCTAAATTTTTCAAAAGGTTCCTTGACATTTTTGTAACGACATGTCTAATGTGCAATGTTACACTTCTTTTTTCTTCTAAAAAAAGAAAATGTAAGGCAAAAGGGAACCATTTGCACTTCAAACGAATATTAAACATCATATTTGATAAAGATTCATCAGATAAACTGGATCTTTTTGAGGTCTTTCCAAGGCTCAAAAGGTTTTTTGTTGAGCGGCACTTGCATGCCGCTATCCGTACTGTTGGCGATCTTGTTTTTACCCTCATTATAATTTCGGGGCTATTTGGTCCTCAGGAGCCTGATCGTAACTGTTCTCTCTTCCTTTCGTGGGGGCTCTGGTGGCCAACAGTCGTTTTGAGCTGGTTTTTTGTAGGAAGGATGTGGTGCGGCTTTTGTCCGTTTCCAGGTTTGGGACGCATATTCCAGCGTCTTGGTCTTTCCTTTAACAGACCTTTACCCAGGGCCTTGCAAAAATATGGTGTCTATTGGTCAGTGGTGCTGTTGGCCATAATTATATGGCTGGAGGAGTCGACAGGGATCAAGGAATCGCCTTTCGGGACTGCACTGCTACTGCTTGCCATACTTTTTGGGGCTACTATCTGCGCGATCATTTTTCCAAAACAGGCCTGGTGTAGGTACTTGTGTCCGATGGGAAGGATCATTGGGGTTGCAGCTACATTATCCATAACAGAATTCAGGCCTGATCATGACAAATGCAGGGATTGCAAGACATTCGCATGTAAACGTGGCACGGCTGACTATCCCGGATGTCCAGTCTATCTGGGCGCGTTCAATGTCAGAAATAACCTTTACTGCCTGGTTTGCGGTCACTGTATGAAATTGTGTGATAAGGACTCTCCCCAGCTTAATATCAGGAGTCCATTTACAGAACTGATCATAAACAAGGGAAGGTTTATAACCTGTTCCTATATTATTCCCTTTCTCATGGGCTCCCAGCTCGCCAGGTTTATCCAGGAAGGTCATCTCAATAACATGGAATTTTGTAATGGCGTGCTTTTCTGCTCCATGGGCATATTATCCCTACTCCTTCTGGTCTTCTTCTTTTTTGCCTACTTTATAATAAGGTTGGGGGCGTATCTGTTTGGAGTTACGGAAGACGAGCTTTTTGGAAAATTCTCTCCCTTGGTGCCTATATTTGTTCCCATGGCGTTTGCAGGTGAACTGGTTTATCGCGTTAATTATGCCATAAAAAATGCTCCTGATTTTTTGCCTACCGTGGGGCGTCAATTCGGTTGGGATTTGGAACATATGACCTTCACTGTGCCATCATGGGTTATTGCAGTCATGGACTTGGGCGTGAGTGCAATAAGTGGCCTAGCGAGTTTTTATCGCTTATAGATATTTATAACTGATAACTTGCTGTG
>CAZUIH010000096.1:0-9097 GCA_964620365.1 uncultured Desulfobacterales bacterium
AGTTTAGGTACAAATACGCCACCCTGCTACGTCGGCAAACACCTTCCGCTCTTCCTGCTTTCAGCTTTTAGCTTTGAGCTCCCTTGCTTTTAACTTTCAGCTTTGAGCTTTGAGCTTTTAACTTTGAGCTATCTCACCCTATACCCCATCTCACCAAGCATCATGCCCAGGGCCGTCTGGGCAGCGGGCTCTCCATGGACTAGCTTGATGGCCCCGGGTTTTTCCGGCATGGAACGGACCCAGTCTATCAGACCGCGCTGGTCGGCATGGGCCGAGTAACCTCCCAGGGCGTGGACCCGTGCCCTGATTTCGCACCGAACCCCTTTAAGATGCACATAGCCGTTGGGCCTGCTGCTGTATTCAAGAATGTCCCGTCCCTGGGTCCCCTTTGCCTGGTAGCCGACGAAAAATATGTCATTGCGCCTGTCTTCAAGGCCTGTCAGCAAATGGTCTATGATTCTTCCGCCTGTACACATGCCGCTTCCGGCTATAATCACGCATGGGCCGTCCGAATGCACCAGCTGAAGGTGGTCGCGGTAGTTCCTCACACTGTACAGGTTGTCAAAATCCAGGGGATGGTCGCCTTTGACGGCCAATTCCCTGGCCTCCAGGTCCCAGTATTTGGATAGGGATGAATATATCTCGGTGATTTCTAGGCCAAGGGGTGAATCCAGGAACACAGGGACACGGGCCGTTTTTTTACTCCATGTTGGAGAAGTAAAAAGCCTGTCTATCTCGTATATGATTTCCTGGCTGCGTCCAAGGGCAAAGGCCGGAATAAAGACCTTCCCGTTGTCTGACAACGCCCTGTTCAATGCTTCACCCAGACGCTTTATCCGATTGGTACGGTCTTTATGGAGACGGTCTCCATAGGTTGATTCCAGCACCAGGAGATCACACGGCCCAGGGGAATCAGGATCGGGAAGCAGTGGGGTGTCCTTTCCCCCAAGGTCCCCGGAAAAGATCACTGAACAGGCAGGGTCTTCCCATTCAAATCGTATGAAACAGGAGCCCATGATATGGCCAGCCCTTCCAAGGCTGAACCTTATCCCCCTGGTAAGGTCAAAGGTCTTGCCATATTCAAAACCCCATGACAGCCTGTCGATCTCAGCAAGATTTTCCTGGAGCCTGTCCTCGTTCAGATGCTGAAGGGCCATTGAATCCCTGAGCATCGGGGCAAGAAGTGCCTTGGTGGCATGGGTGGTCAGGATTTCACCTGAAAATCCCTGTTGGATCAACTCAGGCAGCCTGCCAATGTGATCCAGGTGGGCATGGGTCAAAAAAAGATAATCGAGTTTGTCAGGAGGCACAGGCCATGACTCCACGGCCAGGGACCTATCCGCTCCCTGGGTGAGCCCACAGTCCACCAGGATATTTACTCCTTTGACCTGAAGAAGATGACAGGAACCTGTTACGCTCGTTTCACCGCCAAGATGATAGAGGTGAAACGGCCAGGAAGACGACCTTCCCCTGCCCTCCTGGGTCTTAGATAATTGGGTTTCCGTGCCTCGCCCCTCCATCTCTGCCAGCAAGGCCTGGTATTCAGCCATCTTCTCCTCCAGCAAAAGGGAAGTCATTCTGCCCCTGGCTTCAATGCCTGCCGGGGTGAGAAGATAGACAAAACGCCTTTTGTCGCCTCCATCAGGCATATTTTCCACCCGGATATAGCCCATTTCCTTCAGGGCCTTCAGACAGGAATTTATTGTCCCCAGGCTTACCCCGGTCAATCCCGCAAGCTGACGCTGTGTAGTGCCAGGCCTTTCACCAAGCTGCTTGAGCACCCTATACTGGAGTATGTTGCTTTGCATCAAAATATACAAAACCATCCTTCTGGCAACGGACGCCAGAGCCACAGATAGAAAAAAGTATTTTTTCCAGGATTCAAGCTACGTTTTTGTTTTCTGACCAAGGAAGGTTAAAAAAAGGCAGGCTACCGCCATTAGGGTGACAATTGTTCACCCTCTGAACGGTTTTTCCTATGTAATACGATTCACAATTGGTGTCAAGTACATATAGAGAACTGACCTCACCGGCCAGTTGAGGCCGGTGAGAACGGAAACTAGACAACGCAGTAGGCAGCCACGTTCTCAATAGGCACCCTGGCCCTGATCTGCTGTTTTAAAATGTCCAGCAGTACGATCGCCCGATTGTCATCTTGCATCTCCTGGAAAAGGCCAGTGACCGTGGATTCCCCTACCATGACCGCGACTTTCTCACCTTTTTTGAAAGGAGAAGCCCCCTTTGGGGCCAGGTCAATAATACCGGCATCCGCTTCCTTCTTTTTCAAGGTGCTTATGAGGTATTCCGGCACCGGTGGATAGAAATCACCGAACCTGACCACCCCGATGGCCCCGAAGGTGCTGTTTATGGCAACCCAGTTCTGATCCCGTGGAAGAAGATAAAGAAAAAGATACCCTGGAAAAAAGGGCCTTATAACCCTGTCCCTGCGCCTGGCATGACTCCTCCATGTCCTGCAAAGGGGCAGGTAGGTATGATACCCCTGGCGTTCAAAATTGGTCTTGGCATAAAGCTCCTTTCTCGGCTTTGTCCTTACCGCAAACCAGTTTCCCTGTTCAGTCTCCATCTTTCCACCTCCATCCAACGTCTCCGAATATTTTATCTATTCACAATCATACTTTTTTAATAATGACGACAAAAACGGCATGAGTTCACTCCTTAGCTCCGGCCAGTCCAGCGAGAAGGCCAAATTGGCCATCTGGAAGCCGGCCTTGTCTCCACAATCAAAGCGGGTTCCCCTAAAGCGGTAACCGAAAATAGGCTGAGACTTGAGGAGTACTGCCATCGCGTCGGTCAACTGTATCTCATTGCCAGCGCCTACAATCTTGCGATCGAGTATTTCAAAAATCTCTGGCGTAAGGATGTAGCGCCCTATTATGGCCAGATTCGAAGGCGCCTCTTCCGGCCGTGGTTTTTCCACAAGCCCGCCAATCCTGATCACGTCATCCATGTCTTCCATGGGGTCTATTATCCCGTATCGCCCTGTCTGGCTGGGGTTCACCTCTTCCACCGCGACTAGCGGGGCCTTGAGCCTGTCGAATTGCTCTATCATCTTTTTCAGGACCGGCACGTCTGAATGGATCAGGTCATCGGCAAGCAGCACTGCGAACGGTTCATCACCTACAATGTTCCTGGCACACCAAATGGCGTGCCCAAGGCCAAGCGGCTGGTCCTGGCGGGTGTAAATGATGGTTCCGGATTCCGGAACCAGGCTCTCTATCTGTTCAAGCAGGTCGTCTTTACCCCGTTCCTTGAGGATGCCCTCGAGATTGTGGGCCCTGTCAAAATGATCCTCCAGCGCCTCCTTGCCCTTGCCCGTAACAAAGATTATCTGCTCGATGCCTGATGCCACCGCCTCCTCAACCGCATACTGTATCAGAGGGCGGTCCACCACTGGCAACATCTCCTTTGGCATTGCCTTGGTAGCTGGCAAAAAACGGGTACCAAGCCCCCTACCGGGAAGACCGCCTTTTGTATCTTCATGAATTCCTCCTAGATGTCATAAAAAGGCCTCCTTGAACCAGCTCCAGATTCCCAGGCTGAAACCTGGAATCAAATCGATGCCAAGGGCTGACTTGACCAGGTACAAAATCAGCAGGCCAAGCAGGGTTGAAAAGGTGAGAAAAGCAAAAAGGAACAACATCTTTACGCTTCTCAACACCTGCTCTTGTTGCCTGGTCAGCTTCCTCCTCTCCCTGCCTCCCAGGATGACGTAATAATAACGCCATCTCCAAAACCCCACTGTGCCGCGTATATCAATAAGGTGGCGGCCCCATCGCCTTCTGGCACCAAGTGCGGCCTTGAGGGCCAGCAACTGCCTGTCAGTAAAGGAATCCCTTTCTTCAGACGGCAGTTTCTTCAACAACCCCTGGATAAAGGGGTCATTTTTAATTCCGTTTGGTTCTGATTCACCCATGGATGGCGACACTCACTGATCCCGTATACTTCATACAGGCTGTGGGCCGGAAAGCATCCTGATACTTTCCAGTAAGGCCCGAGTCTTTTCATCCACCAGGTCCCGATTTCCCCTGGACTCCAGGTTAAGGCGCAAGACCGGCTCTGTGTTGGACTTTCTAAGGTTAAAGCGATAATCAGGATAGGTGATGCTGAGTCCGTCGGTGTAATCCTTTTCACCCTCCTGGCCATACATGGATTCAATGCCGGCAAGCACCTTGTCTGGATCAGTCACCTCTACATTTATCTCCCCACTTACAGGAAAGGCGGCCACCTGGTCCTCCACCAGCTCCGAAAGCCTTTTGCCGGTGGTGCAGAGGATTTCAGCCACCAGCAGCCAGGGTATCATCCCGGAATCACAATAGGCGAAATCCCGGAAAAAATGATGGGCAGACATCTCTCCGCCATAGACCGCGTCTTCCTTACGCATTCTTTCCTTGATGAAGGCGTGGCCGGCCTTGCACATTACTGGGACACCGCCTGCCTGTTCCACCATCTTGCGGGTGTTCCAGATCAGACGTGGATCATGAATGATTTTTGAACCAGGAGATTTACGGAGCATTGCCTGGGCAAGCAGCCCCACGATATAGTAACCTTCAACAAAATTTCCCTTTTCATCAAAGAGGAAACAGCGGTCAAAATCCCCGTCCCATGCTATGCCCATTGCGGCACCCTCTTTTCTCACGGCCTCGGCTGTTGCCGCACGCTTTTCCGGCAGAAGCGGATTCGGAACCCCGTGGGGAAAGGTGCCGTCCGGCTCATGATCGATCTTAACAAAGGTAAAGGGCAGTTTATCCTCTAGAAGGTCAATTACAGGGCCCGCGCAGCCATTTCCAGCGTTCACCACCAGTTTTAGGGGTGAGAGCGCTTCAAGATCCACATATCCAAGCAGGTGTTCAATGTACGCAGGCCGGTTGTCCAGCGATGAAATGCGTCCCTTTTTAACAGCCGGGCGTGTTTCCATCCCTGACACGAACCCTTCCAAGCGCTTAAGGCCGCTGTCCCTGCTGAGCGGCACGGCCCCCTTGCCCACAAATTTCATCCCGTTATAGTCAGAGGGATTGTGACTGGCCGTCACCATGATTCCGCCGTCAACATCCAGGCTGAATGACGCGAAGTAGACTTCTTCCGTTCCGCAAAGACCCAGGTCAATAACGTCCACACCGGCTGAGAGCAGCCCTTCGGAAAGAGCGCTTGCCAATGAAGGGCTGGAAAGACGGACATCATGTCCAACTGCCACACTGGAGGGAGAAAGAAGGGCCGCGTATGCACGCCCTATTCTGAAGGCAAGATCCTCGTTCAGTTCATCAGGCACCTTACCCCGGACATCGTATGCCTTGAAACAGGATATCTTTTTTTCCCTATTCGCTCTCATCCTTTGCTGCCTCTCACCTAACTGATCCCAGGAAATAGCCATGTTGTCCGCGTCAACCGACTGTTTTGTATCTGCTTACAGGGTGCTGCAGATACAGGGCGGAGGGCATGAAGTCGTACTCCCTGTACGTCGAATGCCCGACAACGCCGTAGATGCGGTACCCTGTGAGCAGATACCCTCTTATTCTCCAATTCTGCCGTAATCATCCTCAAACCTTACGATGTCATCCTCTCCAAGATATGCCCCGCTCTGGACCTCGATCAGCTCCAGGGGGATAATGCCGGGATTTTCCAGCCGGTGTCTCACACCAAGGGGGATATAGGTGGATTCGTTTTCACTGAGCATGAATGTCTCGTCTCCCCTGGTGATTTTCGCAGTGCCTCTTACGACAATCCAGTGCTCGGCACGGTGATGATGCATCTGAAGGGAGAGGGAACAGCCCGGTTTCACTATGATGTGCTTTACCTGGAAACGCTCTCCAACCGAAAGCCCCTCGTAGGAGCCCCAGGGCCTGAACACCCTGCGGTGAAGGTTTGCCTCGCTCCGCCCGGAACGCTTGAGCTGCTCTACCACCTTTTTCACGTCCTGGACACGGCTCTTGTGGGCAACCAGCACAGCGTCCGCGGTCTCGACCACCACGTGATCACGCACGCCAACACCGGCGATAAGCCTGGTAGAGGCGTGAAAATATGAATCCGTGCTCTCATGGAGGAGCACGTCACCCACCACGATATTGCCGTTGCCGTCCCGCTCACCCACGTTCCACAAAGCGGACCATGATCCGATATCACTCCAGCCAAGATCCGCCGGTATCACTATGCCCCTGTCACTCTTTTCCATCACCGCGTAATCGATGGAATCACTTGGACAGGCACAAAAGGATTCCCTTTCCACCCTCAGAAAATCAAGGTCCTCCGAGGCCTTTTCGTATGCCCTGGCACAGGCCTCGACCATTTGGCTGTTATTGTTTGAAAGCTCCTCAAGGTAGACATCCGAACGGAAGAGGAACATGCCTGAATTCCAGTGATAACCGCCGGAGGCCACATACCTTTTGGCCAGTTCGAGATCAGGCTTTTCCACGAACCTCTCGATACAGTAGGCCTGGCAGCGGCAATCGTCACCGCCCTCATCCAGGCCATCTTTTTTCGCAACCGCACCACACTTGATATACCCGTAACCTGTCTCTGGCCTATCCGGGACTATTCCAAAGGTGACCAGCCTGCCTGACATGGCAAAGGGCTGCCCATATTCAACAGCCTCATAAAAGGCCTCCGGCTGCTGAATGAGGTGATCAGCAGGGAGGACCAGCAAAACGGAATCGGGATCGAGATCCAGGGCGTACAAGGCAGCAAGGGCCACGGCGGGTGCGGTGTTTCTGCCAACTGGCTCAAGTATTATGACCTGAGGCCTTAAATCCGCTGCCCGCAACTGCTCAGCAACCATGAAACGGTGCTCTTCATTGCATATCACCACGGGAGCAGTGGCATCAGTGAGCCCTGAAAGCCGCTTGGCTGTCTGCTGAAGAAGCGTATCTGTCCCAACGAGCGACAGGAGCTGCTTGGGATAGAGTTCCCTCGACAGCGGCCAAAGCCTCGTTCCGGAGCCTCCACACAATATTACAGGTACAATCATCCTAACGAATCCTCGAAATCAAAACTCATCAAATCCGAATTATGCACTTCAAATATCCAAGAACCATTTTGTCCTTATAAAATCAATAAATCAACATCAGGCTGCCTGTGAGAAATCTTCACCCAGAAGGTGCAGCCTGTTAGGTCCGTATTTCCTTAAATATTTGAGCTGCATAATTTGGGTTCAGATCCCAAAAAACATTTTGTTAATCCCGTGTGGGACCTCTAAAAATTAGATTTTCCCCCCAGTCTACCTCCCAGTCCCCAACAATACCACCAGCAAGGTGCGAAACAGCAGCCTCACATCAAGCATCAGGGACCAGTTGTCTATGTAGGCAAGATCCATCTTCATCCACGATTCAAAACCGACATCATTTCTGCCGCTGACCTGCCATATACAAGTAAGCCCTGGCTTCATGGAAAGCCGCCTGCGCTGGTGAGGAAGATACTTTTCCACTTCGCTGGGAAGCGGAGGCCTGGGGCCCACAAGGCTCATCTCCCCCTTGAGCACATTGAACAACTGCGGCAATTCATCCAGGCTGGTCTTCCTGAGCAGCCTTCCTACGCGGGTAACGCGAGGATCATTCCGCAATTTGAATACCGGCCCATCCATTTCATTCGCTTGCTCAAGCTGCTTCTTGAGCTCCTCTGCGTTTTCCACCATGGTACGAAACTTGTGCATCCTGAAATGACGGCCATTCACCCCTACCCTTTCCTGGCTGAAAAACACCGGCCCCCTGGAGTCCAGCTTTATCAAAAGGGCTATGACAATCATAAGCGGCGAAAGAATCACAAGGCCGATGGCAGCCCCGACATAATCGGTGATATTTTTTATGAGCAGCTGAACATCCTTTCCGGGAGTCGAGGAAAGCAGGAGAGTGGGCAGGCCCACCAACTCATCAAAGGTGATCGACGCGGTCTCTGGACGAAACATTATCTTCTGAAGCTGCCAGTCAGGCATTATCCTGACCTGTATACCAAGATTTTCAGCAAACTTTATGTACGAATTTACATTTGGGATCTTTTTCAGGGGAATGGCAAAGATAACCTCATCGATCACCTGGTTCATCAGCAGGGAACAAAACATGTTCATGCTGCCCAGGATCTTCACCCCCTCCACCACATCCTCGCCCTTGCGGCTATCATCTATTTCCAGGCAACCTATCACCTTTAGCAGGTTGGTCGGTGTGGAATATATTGTTTTTATGGTTTCTTTGGCCCGCTCCTTACTGCCTATGACAAGTATGTTGAGGGCATTTTTTTCTCCCCTGGCACCTGAATAGATATATTTGTATGTAAAAACTGTACGGGAGGAGACCAGGATAAAGGCAATGATATTGGTAAGAAGGAGAAAAAGACGGCTGATGTCTGATTGATGAAAAATATAAAGCGCGACAATCAGGAAAATAGAGGCCGCAACCAGGGACAAGGCCACTTTAAAAAGTATGTTTGGTATGGAACGTAACTCGGCTGGCTTATAAAGCCCGAAAAAGTTGAAGCTCACGTAGCAGGCAAGGAGCATCAGGAAAAAGACCAGGTAATAATCCTCTATTCCGGAAAGTCCGGAATAGCTTCCCAAAAAATCCTTTTTCAATATGTATGCTGCCGCCATGCTAATAATAACCATGAACAAATCAAGCAGGCGCAGGAGCAAATTGAATATTTTTTTATTCCATAAATACATGGTATATTAAAATCTTTTTATATAACTGACTTAAAAAAACCCAACAAATGAAACCAACACACCGTAAGTTCCCTAAAGCAAAGAAAAACTTTGCTCAATTCAACAATATGAAACAGTTACATTTGCAATTTTTAAATGCGGAGAGGGGGTATCTCCAACAAATCGCCCCTATACCCAAACCTTCATGCGGCCCGTACATCCGTGCCGCACCCCTAAGGCATGAAAATACAGCGCCGCAGTGTGTATTTTCACGGTAAAATATTGATGAAAAATATTTAACAAAAATAAAACGGAATGCAAGAATTAATTTTGGCTGATTTAAAAAAAAAGAATTTCATCACTTAGCTCAAGACGGCCCCTAGCAATTAAATTTTTATCCAAGGGCAAAACGCAAGGAGAAAAAAGCGCGAGCCCTGCCTGCAGTGAGCTTTTTTG
>CAZUIH010000097.1:0-8667 GCA_964620365.1 uncultured Desulfobacterales bacterium
GCAAACCCTTTGAAAACAAGGGGAAATAGAAAACCCGTCGTCCCGGAGAAGACCTGCGGAGAGACGGGTTGTCTTTTTTCAAATGGTGGAGGCGCCGGGAATCGAACCCGGGTCCGAAAGCATTCCACTTAAGCTTCTACGTGCGTAGTCCAGGATTTTATGTTTCGCCTGACCTTTCCCTCCTGGACCGGGAATGATCAGACTAGCTTGCTAAAGTCTCATTTTCCAGGCGGCAAGCTCACCCGGAAAACCAGTCTGCTAACTTGTCACCCTTGCCTGACTAGCAGACATGTCAAGCAGGGTGGGCTGACTTATGCAGCCAGTGCGTACTCGTATTCAGAGTCGGCGTTTGTGTTTTTCCCGCTTTTTACGAGGCGCGGGTCCTCGGCACGCCACTTAAGCTTCCATACCCCCGTCGAATCCAGTTCGCCCCCATAGCGAAACTTTTTTGGGTATGTACTCAAGCTGACACTAAGATAAGAAGAGAAGCAGCTTGTGTCAAGGAAAGAAAAAAACGATTTTAACGTATCTTATACTTTTTCCTCAGTTCCCTCTCCATGGTCTTGCGTTTCATGGACTCCCTCTTGTCATACAGCTTTTTACCCTTGGCGAGGGCAAGTTCCACCTTTGCCTTCCCCCTCCTGAAATAGACCTTCAGCGGAATGAGGGTGAGGCCCCTTTCCTGGGTCTTGCCTATCAGTTTTCTGATCTCGCTTTTGTGAAGCAGCAGTTTTCTGGGCCTGGTCGGGTCCAGCGTACCGACATTTGTTGCGTAAGGATATGGTGAGATATGCATGTTATACAACCAAGCCTCGCCGTTTTTGAACGAGGCGTAACTGTCTGTCAGGTTTGCCCGTCCTTCGCGCAGGGATTTTACCTCGGGTCCCAGGAGCACCAAACCAGCCTCTAGTGTATCTTCAATATGATACTGGTGTCTCGCCTTTCGGTTTTGACAAACTATCTTTATTCCTTCGCTTTTCATCACTTCCTTACCGTAAAAGTCAGATGTTCCTTACGTCTGTTTTCCAGATGTCGCGGTGTGTTCGGCTTTGTGGGCCAGGTACGGTTACCAGTCCCGTGGTTTCGCCAGTATCTCCCGGATTTTTATATCAAACAGCCGGTTGGATGAAGCGGGTTTCAATATTGCCGAGGTGTCCGCGCCCCTTGCTGTTCCCGCGATTGCCAACACATCCTTCGGGGACAGAAGCCCGGAATCAGAAGCCATGAGGACTATCTCGACACAGACTTTTATCCCTTGTCCCAGTATGCGCAGGGTGTTGGCTATTATGTCCTGCTCAGAATATCCATGTTTTTCCCTTATTGCGGTGCCGATGTTTCTGAGCGCCATGGTACCGGTATGGACTATGCCACCCAGTTCCTCGATTTCCCGCTTTGTCTCCGGGGCCATTTCAATCTTACAGAATTCCTTGAAACCTACGTTGTGGGTGACAACTATCAACTTGACATCAGGGTAGCTCTTCAGCCTTTTTGCCGCACTGAGCCCGGTGATCCCATGGGTGGACGCCACCACGACCTGGTCTATGCCGTATTCTTCTATGGCCTTATCCAGTGTATCCAGACACTTTTCCGTGTTTTTGTATCCTGGTTTTTTAAATGTAATCATTTTTTCCTCCATGGGGTCTTCCAAGATATCATATGAAAAAAGAGCTGGAAAATAACAGGCATGTATCAGGCCTGTTCATACTCAACATGCACACTTGGATATCCCGTGATCTTTGTGATCGATTCGGTAAGCTCCTCCGTGATTTCTGTATTGAACTCTTCTGGTAGATCAAGAAGGACCTTACCACGTCTTTTGAAAGTTATGGCAAGTTTGACAGGGTGCCTGCCGCTGTGCCTCTTTATAACTGACTTAAGAGAAGTCAGAACCGATTCGTCGGTCCTGTCATCTTCAAGTTCTATTATGATACCGGATGCCTTCCTCTTGCATGCCTGGTCAAGGGACTCGATGTTTTCTGCGAGAATTTTGTGGGCCCCCTTTTCATCCTCTTTTTTATAGACTCCTTCAACCCATAACGGGGTGTCAGACTGTAACAGTTCACGCGCCTTGAGATAGATGTCCGGAAAGCAGACCACTTCAATGGAACCGGTAAGATCCTCCAGGACCAGGAACGCCATCCGGTCCCCTTTTCTGGTGGTGATTTCCTTCTTACTCCTGATCACCCCTGCAACGTTCACCTGGCTGCCATCCGGGACTCCGGTGATTTTTTCAGTGGAAACTGCCGAAAGGCGGGCGAGATCCTGGCGGTACGGGTCAAGGGGATGCCCGCTTATGTAGAAACCAAGGGCTTCCTTTTCGAAGTTGAGCCGTTCAAGATTGGGCCATTCAGCTATGTCCGGCAGTTGCAGGCCTGTAAGCGACGCCCCCCCGTTGCCTGAATTGGGTGTCATCCCGAAGAGTGACATCTGGCCAGAGAGTTTTTCCTTCTTTTTCGCCTGCCCCAGTTCTATTGCCTCGTCGATTACCGCGTGGAGCTGTGAACGCCTGCTTCCGGTAGAGTCAAAGGCCCCGCACTTTATGAGGCTTTCGATCACACGCTTGTTCACCTTTCTCAGGTCCACCCTGCAGCAGAAATCCTCAAGGGAGGCATAGGGCCCGTTTTTCTCCCTTTCCTCCACTATGGCCTCTATGGCTCCCAGCCCCACGTTTTTTACAGCAGCAAGTCCAAAGCGTATGTTTGTCTGGTCCTCGATGGTAAAGTCTTCCCGGCTCTTGTTGATGTCTGGCGGAAGTATCCTTATCCCCCTGGCCTTGCAGTCTCCTATGAATTTTACCACCCCGTCGGTGTTGCCAAGTTCGTTGGAGAGAAGGGAGGCAAGAAAGGGGACCAGGTAATGGGTCTTTAGCCACGCTGTCTGATATGCTATCAGGGCGTATGCTGCGGAATGGCTCTTGTTGAACCCATAACCAGCAAATTTTTCCATCAGGTCGAAGATCTTTTCGGCCTTGTCCAGGGGGATGTTCCTCTCCTTGGCACCATCCATGAACCTTTTTCTCTGGGCGGCCATCTCTTCAGGCTTTTTCTTGCCCATTGCCCTCCTGAGCAGGTCACCCTCTCCGAGGCTGTAGCCAGCAAGGACCTGGGCTATTTTCATTACCTGCTCCTGGTAGACGATAACGCCGTATGTCTCCTTCAGGATGGGCTCGAGTTGCGGAAGAGGGTAGGTGACCTCTATCTCGCCATGCTTGGCCTTCACAAACTGGTCCACCATTCCGCTTTCCAGGGGGCCGGGCCTGTAAAGGGCGACAAGCGCAATCATGTCCGTGAAGGTGGTCGGCCTCATGCGCCTCAAAAGGTCTTTCATCCCGGAGCTTTCAAGCTGGAATACCCCGGTGGTGTCGCCTCTTGAAAGGAGTTCGTAGGTGGCTGGATCATCAAGGGGTATCCTTGAGATGTCCACATCTTCCTTAAAATGCTCACGTATCAGCTTGAGGGCGGTACTGATCACCGTGAGGGTCTTTAATCCCAGGAAGTCAAACTTTATAAGCCCAGCCTTTTCCACGCACTTCATGTCGAACTGGGTGACGGTCTCTTCCTTTTGCCCCTTGGTCAGCGGCAGATACTCAACCATCGGACGGTCGGATATCACCACACCCGCTGCGTGGGTGGAGGAGTGGCGGGGAAGGCCCTCAAGCGCCTTTGCAACCGTTATGAGCTCAGCCACCTTGGGATCCTTTTCCACCAGTTCCTTGAGCTTGGGCTCCTGCTTCATGGCCTTTTCCAGGGTCATCTTGGGATGTTCCGGGATCATTTTCGCTATGCGGTCCACCTCTGGATAGGGCATTCCCAGGGCCCGTCCCACATCCCGCACCACGGCCTTGGCCTTCATCTGGCCGAAGGTGATGATCTGGGCCACGTAATCTTCGCCGCCATATTTTTCAGCCACGTAGCGTATGACCTCGTCCCTGCGGTTCATGCAGAAGTCCACATCGATATCCGGAAGGGATTCCCTTTCCACATTTAGAAAACGCTCGAAGAATAGCCCATACTTTACCGGGTCTATGTCAGTGATTCCCATGGAATAGGCCACCAGGGAGCCTGCCGCGGACCCCCTGCCGGGACCCACGGGAATTCCCTTGGACTTGGCCCAGTTGATGAAGTCGGAAACGATCAGGAAATAGGATGCGAATCCCTTTTGTATTATGATTTCAATTTCTTCTTCAAGCCTCTTCTTGTAGACCTCTTCCGTATCCTTGTCCAGGTTGAGTTCCGCGAATCGTTTCTTCAGCCCTGAACGTGCCTGTGATGCAAACCGGCCCTCATAGGTTTCCCCCTTCTTTATGGGAAAAATAGGGAAATGGTGACGCCCCAGTGGAATCTCCACATTACATTGCTTGGCTATCTCCCAGGTCGTTGCCAGGGCCTCTGGCCATTGTTTGAACCGCTCCGCCATCTCCTCTGGTGAGGTGAAGTAGAGGCTCGATGTGGAAAAGCGCATCCGGTCGCTGTCCGTGACGATCTTTCCTGTCTGGATGCATAGGAGCACGTCATGGGCCTTGGCGTCTTCTGATGTCAGGTAGTGGCAGTCATTGGTCGCAACCAGGGGGAGACCTATCTCTGCGGCTAGGTCGGAAAGGGCCTGGTTCACCACCGTCTGTTCAGGTATGTCGTTTTCCTGGAGTTCAAGATAAAAACGGTCGGGAAATATGCGGGCATATGTTTCGGCCAGTTCCTTGGCCCTTTTTCTGTCACCCTTCAGAATCGCGTTCGGGATTTGGCCATGAAGGCATGCCGAAAGGGCTATGAGTCCCTCGTTCAATTCAGACAGGAGCTCAAGATCCACCCTGGGCTTGTAGTAATACCCCTCAAACCTTGCGCGGGTCACCAGTTTCAGCAGATTTTTGTAACCGGTGATATCCTTGGCAAGAAGGACCAGGTGATAGGCCGCATCCCTTGAACTCTTGGCATTCTTGTCCTTCCTGCTTTTGGGCGCGACATATACCTCGCATCCAAGTATTGGGTGTATGTCGTTCTGTCTGGCCTGTTGATAAAAGTTCAGGGCCCCGTACATGTTGCCATGGTCCGTCATGGCAACCGCCTGGTATCCAAACTCCTTTGCCTTCTTGAACAGGTCCTTTAGGCGTATCGCACCATCGAGCAGGCTGTACTCGGTATGGAGGTGCAGGTGAACGAATGGATTCTGTGCGCTTTTGTTCTGTCTGTTATCGCTCATACTCTTTTATGCGCTATTCCCATTCTATTGTGGCAGGTGGTTTCGAGCTTATGTCATAACAGACCCTGTTGACGCCCCTGACCTCGTTGATGATCCTGTTGGAGATACGGGCAAGGAGTTCATGGGGAAGTTTCGTCCAGTCTGCTGTCATGGCATCGATGCTGTCCACGACCCTGATTGCCACCACGTGGTCATACGTCCTTTCATCCCCCATGACCCCAACGGTCTTGATGGGCAAGAGCACGGCAAAGGATTGCCACACCTTGCGGTACCAGCCGCTTGCCTTCATCTCTTCTATGACTATCGCATCCGCTTCCCTCAATATCTCGAGCCTTTCCCTGGTCACCTCGCCCAGAATGCGAATAGCCAGACCTGGTCCAGGGAAGGGATGCCTGTAGATGAGGTCTTCTGGCATACCAAGCTCTTTTGCCACCTGTCTTACCTCATCCTTGAAAAGTTCCCTCAATGGCTCGATGAGGTCGAGTTTCATCACGTCTGGAAGCCCTCCCACATTGTGGTGGCTCTTTATGGTGGCAGACGGCCCCTTAAAAGAGACGCTCTCTATGACATCCGGGTAGAGGGTGCCCTGGGCAAGGTAACGGATATCACCGATGCGTTCCGCTTCCTCTTCAAATATGTGGATGAATTCCTCGCCTATGATCTTGCGTTTCAACTCCGGATCTTCAACCCCTGAAAGCTTGTCAAGGAAACGGTCCTGGGCATCCACGTAATGGACATTTAAGTCAAGCTGTTTGAGGAAAGAGAGCACGACTTCAGCTTCGTTTTTGCGCAGCAGTCCATTGTTCACGAATACGCACACGAGCTGCCTTCCTATGGCCTTGTGGATCAACAGCGCGGTTACCGAGGAGTCGACACCGCCTGAAAGGGCGCAAATAACCTTTTCATCACCGACCTTTTCCCTTATCTCCGCAGTGGCAGACTCCACAAAGGAGTGCATGTTCCAGTCCGCCGAACAGCCGCACACCTTGAATATGAAGTTTGACAGCACCTGGGTGCCTATCTCCGTGTGTACCACCTCTGGATGGAACTGCACTCCGTAGATGGCCTTCTCCTCATGCTCCATCGCAGCCACCGGGCATGATTCACTGAGGGCTATTACTCTGAATCCAGGGGCAAGCTCCTCTATCCTGTCGCCATGGCTCATCCAAACCTGGTGCGTTGAAGGGGAGGGGGCAAGACCGTCGAAGAGTTTGCCTGGCTCCTTGATTTCAAGCTGCGCATGGCCGTATTCACGGTGATCACTTCGTTCGACCCTGCCGCCCAAAAGGTGCGTGGTAAGTTGCATGCCGTAACATATTCCAAGTATTGGGATATCAAGGGAGAATATCTCTTTTGATACGGTAGGGGCCTCTTGGTCGTACACACTCGATGGTCCACCGGACAGGATAATGCCCTTTGGGGCCATCTCCCTGATCTTTTCGATGGAGATGTTGAATGGATGTATCTCGCTGTAGACCTTGGCCTCTCTCACTCTTCGTGCAATCAGCTGGGTCGTTTGGGATCCGAAATCAAGTATTAGTATCTTTTCCTGCTGTTTATGCGTCATTTTTTAAGTTGCCTCCGAAAAAAAATAAACAGGTTCAGTTTAACCCGGATTATGTAATTGCCAAGATTACCTAAGATTAAATGCCCGGAGCTTATCTGCCTGTATAGGTACTTTAACTATCTGAAAAAACGAAAGTATTCGCTAGAGTTGGCAATGACTTGCGGCTTCGAAAGGAGCCTTCAAGTTTTTGCCTTGTCGAAAAAGCAGGCCTAGCCGTGGCAGATTACCAGGCCCTGGGGATTTTCAGTAAGTCGCTTCGCCCCATCTTTTGTGATCAGGAAAGTGTCTTCCACTCCTACAATACCTTCGTCCCTGAAGGCCAGTTTGGGCTCCATGGCCAGCACCATGCCTGCCTCGAGTTCCATTTTATTGTTTTTTGATAGAAATGGGTATTCATCGAGTTCCACGCCAACCCCGTGCCCAATAAAACGGACCTGGTCAGGGGCAGACCCCATGAAGGCATCTCCATACCCCAAATCGTTCATTTTTGCCACTGCCCAATCATAGATCTCTCCGCATACCGCCCCAGGCACGAGTCTCTTTTCCAGTTCTCCCTGGAGTTCCAGCAGCTCTTCCAAGCCCCGGTTAAGGCGGTCGGATATTGATCCAATGCAAAAGGTCCTTGTCTCGTCACACAGGTATCCGTTCGCGCAGCCTCCAAGGTCTACGGTTACCGGCTCTCCCCTGGATATGGTCTTAAAGGATGCGCCGATTCCATAGGAGGAAGACGCACCCCTTCCGCCAAAAGGAGTGTTTGTCCATGAAGGCGTGGCCCCCAAGGGACCGGACAATACCTGCCCCATGCCGAGTTCCTGGTTCCAAAGCCTCATCCGTAAGAATCCCGGGTGCCCCGCACTTCTGAGCATGGATTCGAGGTTTGCCGCCAGCTCCAGCTCGCTCATGCCCTCCTTTAACAGGTTTGGGACCTCATCGATCACGGCCCCCACCTGCCGGCATGCCTTTTTGATACAATCTATCTCCCAGTCGGACTTGGTGCTCCTTACGAGACGCACAAGGTGGGTAACGTCCACTGCCTTGGCCTTTGGCCATATTCTCGAGCTGTAATAGTGAAACATGGACGCGGGTAGAACGTCCATCTCGAGGCCCAGGGTTGTAATATCCGCCAGGCCGTTTTCTTCAATATGATGTGAAAGCTCGCCGAGGCTCTTGAGAGGCCTTATGTCTTCCAAGGGTGATTCTTCAAGGGCCCTGTCAAAGATACGCCACACGAGGAGCAGGGGTGAACCGGTTGCCGGGACAAGGAGGTGGGCGTCCTGCACCGTGCCGGTAAAATAGTAAAGGTCCGCGTTTTGACGCAGGAGCGCGCATTCTATATCGTTTTTTTGCAATAGATCCTGGAACCGTTTAATGCGGGACTTGATTTCAGAGGCTGGAACTTCTGTTTTTTTCATTGTGCTCCATCTCCCTAAGCCGCTGGGCTACAGTAAGTACTGTTCTGGCATATGGGCGGCTATAGTTGTACCTCAGGATCACCGCCTCCTGCTCCTTCGGAGTCAATCCTTCGCGCCATCCATAGGATTTCAGGTAATTTGCCATACTGGCCAGGGCGTCTGATTTTGTAAAAAGATCGATTCGACCGTCCCGGTCTGCGTCAACTCCAAAGCGAAGGATATTTGACGGCATGAACTGGCAAAGGCCTATTGCACCAAATACTGACCCATTAATAGAAACAGGATCGAGATCATATCTTTTGCAATAGTCTATAAGAGCCTTTAGTTCATTATAGGCCCATTTGGATTTTTTTTTGATTTTTTTTGCGATTCTTTGCCTCTCCTCTTTTGAAGAAAGGAGTTCTTTGGGGATGTAGGTCGCGACATTTTTTATGTACGAGGCCATGGCCCTGCTTGCCAGGTTATTTCGCTTGTTTTTTGTTCCCGTTTATT
>CAZUIH010000098.1:0-8357 GCA_964620365.1 uncultured Desulfobacterales bacterium
CATGAGTTCAACTATACACTTATTCAGACATTGCCCCCGAGCTGCATAATTTGGGATAAAAGCAACCGTCTTTCAACCAACGACAAATCCAAGGCGGACGAAACCATTTATTACAGGGAATACAACGAGGTCCTGTTCCATAAGCTTGAGTCCAAGATCCGCCAACTCGAAAAGGCCAATAGGGACCTGGAAGAGGAAAACGCGGAGCGACAGCGGGTAGAAAAAGAGCTGTGCCTATACAAGCATATTGTCTCTGCCAACCAGGATCTTCTCTCTTTTGTCGACCGGGATTACCTCTATCTGGCGGTTAACGACGCCTGCCTCAGGGCCTATGCCAAGAAACGGGAGGAGATCATCGGCCACAGTGTCGCAGAAATGATGGGCCAGATGGTATTTGACTCAGAGATCAAGGCCAATCTCAACCGCTGCCTGAGCGGAGAAGAAGTCTACTTTGACAATTGGTTTGATTTTCCAGGTACGGGCCGGAGATATATGACAGTGACCTGTTACCCGTTTCGCGGCCTGAACCAAGCCGTGGAGGGTGCGATTGTCTGTTGTCGCGACATCACCGAAAAGGCCAAGGCCGAGGAAATGATGCGGCAGGCCCAGAAGATGGAAGCCATTGGTACCATGGCAGGCGGCATTGCCCATGATTTCAACAACATCCTGTCGCCGATCTTCGGATACACCGAAATGGCCATGCTTGATTTATCGCCGGAGAGCACGATCTACCAGAACCTTGAGCAGATCCTGACCGCTGCCAAAAGAGCCAGGCAACTGGTCAACCAGATCCTGACCCTCAGCCGCCAGAAGGAACAGCAGTTCCAGTTACTAGCAGTCCAACCAATCGTCAAGGAGGTGCTCAAGTTGCTGCAAGTCAGCCTGCCAGCAAACATTGAGATCCATATGGACATTGATCAGGCAGACGGCCAGGTAATGGGTGACCCGGTACAGGTACACCAAATGCTGATGAATCTCTGCACCAATGCCTACCATGCCATGCAGGAAAAGGGCGGCGTCCTGGAGGTGACTGCCCGGGAGGTCAACCTGGATAAATTTGACCTGCCTGTCCAGTCAGGGTTTCGGCCCGGCAAATATCTCTGTCTCACGGTCAGCGATACCGGTTGCGGCATAGATCAGGAGGTGATGCTCCGGATTTTTGAGCCTTATTTCACCACCAGGGAAAAAGGGAAAGGGACCGAACTCGGCCTCTCGGTAACCCATGGCATCGTCAGAAAACATGATGGCTATATTACTGTCAAAAGCGAGTTGGGCCGGGGGTCTGTCTTCCAGGTCTACCTGCCTATCTGCGAGCAGCAGGTGAATAGAGACCACGAGACCACGGCGAGCCCCCTTTTTAAAGGAGGCAGCGAACATATACTGCTGGTGGACGACGAGAAAAAAATCGTGGAGATGAACCGCATCCTGTTAGAGAGACTCGGTTACCGCGTCAGTCCCTTTACCAGCAGCAACGAGGCGCTTGCTGTCTTTCTCAGGACGCCGGAAAGCTTTGACCTGATCATTACCGACCAGGATATGCCGGGTATGGCCGGCGCGGAATTGGCTGCGAAGGTGCTGGCCGTTACCCCGGATATGCCGATTATCCTATGTACCGGTTTCAGCGAAAAACTCACCAGGGAAAAGGCAATGGAAATCGGTATCAGGGCCTATCTACAGAAGCCGGTGAGTATCTATAATCTGGCCGGAACCGTGCGACAAGTACTGGGCAACAAGAAAGCGCTGAGGTTGCCACCCTGGTCTGAATCCACTGGATTCCATCCTGGCACTTTGAGGAAAATTTCCACAGAGGGAACAAATGAATAAGAGAATTGAAGTCGGCATGGGATCGGCTGCTGGGGAGAAAGGCGACTCATTTGATCTTGGGAAGGCAGCCGCGAAGCAGGCCCTTTCCAAAATAACTCTCTATGATCCCAGCCTAGTTCTAGTCTTTGCCTCGGTGAGGTATGATCTTCCACAGATGCTGAAGGGGATCAGGGAGGTGACCAGTACGATCCCTTTGATCGGGACCACCACCGCGGGAGAGGTAGCCGACGGATTTAAGGAAGGGAGTATCGTTGTCCTGATACTCGCTTCACCTTACCTGCGGGCCAGCGTCGGCGTGGGTGAACATGTCTCAGAAGATCCTCAAAGGTCCGTGGATGAGGCCGCTGCCGAATGTGAACTGGACAGATACCTTGCCCATAAATCCGCTCGAAAGGAGGCCGGCTGGTTTCATGCCAGAGAACAGGGCGATATCCTGGCAATCATGTTTTCTCCGGGGTCAACAAAAAAGACTCCCTCGCCCAGCCAAACGATCCTGGGGATACTGAAGAGGAAGACCCAGAACAGGCTTCCTGTCTTCGGCGGTTCATCGGGAGATGACCTGAGCTTTGAGCAGAACTATCAACTCGCCAATGACAGGGTCCTGACAGATTCCGTCGTTCTCTGCCTCATCGAGACGGAGCTAAAATTCGGCCTGGCTGTGGACCACGGTTTTGAACCGACTGACAAAAAGGCCATCGTCACCAGGGCCGAGGGGCACAGGGTAATTGAGCTGGACCAGCGCCCCGCAGCCCTTGTCTACGCTGAGCTAACGCAGATAACGCGAAAGGCCCTGGACGACCTGCAGAGACTGCGGGAGCACCTCACCCAGTACACGAAGACCCCGTTGGGCCAACGGACAGACTGCGGAGAATATGTGCTCAAGGTGCCAGATTTCATCCAGGAGGACAACTCCATCGTTTTCACACCGCTGATCTTTGAGAATACCGTCCTGACCCTCATGGAAGGTGCGCAGGAGAAGTTGCTTGCTGCTGCCAGCAGCGCTGTAGACAGGGCGGTAATCCGGGGCGGAATCGGATCTCCGGCGCTGGTCCTGTTATTTTCCTGCGTCCTTAGAAGGCTTCTCTTTGAAGAAGAGGTAAATCGGGAGACGGAAATCGTGAAAAAAGAGATCGGATCGATTCCGGTGGCCGGTTTTTATACCTATGGTGAACAGAACATGTCTGATGACAATGTGCTGACCTACTATAACGAAACCGCCTCGGTTCTGGTCCTTGGCAACGAACTGAACGAGGTGGCCAGGGTCAACTATGAAAATGAACGGCTTTACGCGCAACTCCAAAGGACTATCGAGGAACTTGAACTGGCCAATGAAAAAACAAAACTAAAGGCCAAGGAGCTTTCTATCGCGAGGGATCAGGCCCAGGAAGCAGATCGCTTGAAATCGGAATTTCTGGCCTCCATGTCCCACGAACTGCGGACCCCGCTCAATTCCATCATAGGTTTTACCGGCATTATTCTCCAGGGGCTTACAGGAGACTTGAATGATGAACAGAAAAAACAGCTCCGCATGGTCTATGAAAGTGCCAGACACCTCCTGGAGCTGATCAATGACGTCCTAGATCTGTCCAAAATAGAGGCAGGCAGGATAGAGATCATCCCGGTTGAATTCGACATCAATGGCCTGGTCGGAATAGTGGAAAAGATGGTCTCTCCCATGATCAAAGAGAAGGAGTTAACACTGGAAATCGAAATTGCGGAAGATGTGCCGGAAACGATTTACAGTGACAAAAATCGAATAAAACAGATCATCATAAATTTACTCTCCAATGCCATCAAATTCAGTGAATCCGGTGCCATACGCCTGACAGTAAGGTCGTCCGGGCTTGATCCCAAATCCAGGCCGGAAGAGTTCAGAAAAGAAAGGTTGTCCGGCACCCGGTCTCCGACCTCCTGTATCATCTTTGCCGTCTCTGATGCCGGCATTGGTATCCAGTCGGAGCATATCGAAGACATCTTTGATGAATTCAAACAGATTGAAGGTCCGCTAAAGGAAAAACCATGCGGTACCGGACTCGGCCTGGCAATTTCCAGGAAGATAGTAGAGATGATGGGTGGTCGGATCTGGGTGGAAAGTGAGTACCATAAGGGTTCCTTCTTCCAATTTACCATTCCATTCAAAATCAAAGGGGATGAGAGGTCCAAAAAGACGATGGTCTTGCCTAAAACTCTCGACCCGGACAAAAAACTGGTGCTGACCATTGATGATGAAGTTGAGGCCCAGAAGATACTGGAAACTTACCTTAAAAATGAAGGCTATGAAGTGATTCAGGCCTACAATGCGGAAGATGCCCTGGAAATGGCCCAAAAGTTTCATCCCTTTGCCATTACCCTGGACATCATGATGCCTGGTAAGGACGGTTGGGACATACTGCATGAGCTTAAAGAAAATTCCCGGACCAGGGATATCCCGGTAATCTGTATCTCTGTCCTGGATAACCGTGAAATGGGACTCTCCCTAGGCGCCATAGAGTACCTGGTTAAGCCCATAGAGAAGTACGAGTTGATAGAGGAATTAAAGAGGCTGGAAAAAAAGTTCTCCATCTATGACATCCTTATCGTTGACGATGAACCAAGGGACGCGGAGCTCCTGGCCCAATACCTCAGAGAGGAAGGTAACTACACCATCAGAAAGGCTTATGGGGGGGAAGATGGTATTTACATGGCCATGGAAAGCCAGCCTGACCTGATCATCCTGGACTTGATGATGCCTGGGACAGACGGTTTCGAGGTAATCCGTCACCTCAAGAAGTTCCCGAAGACCAAGGACATACCTATTATCATTGCATCAAGCAAGAGGCTTAACCAGGAAGAGACTGTTTTTTTGAATGACAATATCGAAAAAATCGTCAGAAAAGGAAAATTTAAAAAAGAGGATCTCCTTGAAGGGGTCAAGAGTACATTGAACAAGATCAAGGGCTAGCCTAGATGTACAGCCGGGTCCCTTCCGGCGTTTGCTAGACACCATCAAAACTAACTAACAAACTTCTCATATCCTATACTACGTCAGGGCCGCCATAAATGCGACCCTTCTGCCATCCATGCAGGACTGGACATATACCATCCCATCCAGCAAACTGCACAAGACAATATCCTGAGACAGTTTTTAATCGTACAGACCATAATCCATCAGGAGTTTTTCAAGCTCCTCCTGGGTCAACGGCTCAGGAACGACGTACATATCATTTTCATCTATGGCTTTGGCAAGGTTCCTGTAGTGTTGGGCCTGCTCCGCATCGGGGTCGAATTCAATGACTGTCTCCCTATGGATCTCCGCCTTCTGGACCATGTTATCTCTGGGGACAAAGTAGAGCATCTGGGTTCCAAGATGCTTGGCAAAGGCTTCAATGAGATCCTGCTCCCTGTCAACTTTCCTGCTGTTGCAGATAAGACCACCAAGCCGCACTACGCCCGATTCGGCAAACTTCCTTATGCCCTTTGAGATGTTGTTTGCCGCATACATTGCCATCATCTCGCCTGAGCATACAATGTAGATCTCCTGGGCCTTACCTTCTCGGATCGGCATGGCAAACCCCCCGCAGACGACATCGCCAAGCACGTCATAAAATACGTAATCAAGTTTCTTGTCGTCGTCGTAGGCCCCAAGGGATTCCAACAGATTAATCGAGGTGATTATGCCGCGGCCAGCACACCCGACGCCAGGCTCCGGTCCGCCTGACTCTACGCAACTGCATCCCCCGTATCCCTTCTTGAGAACATCGTCAAGCTCAACATCCTCTCCTTCTTCTCGCAGGGTATCCAAGACACTCTTCTGGGCCAATCCTCCGAGCATCAGCCTGGTGGCATCCGCCTTCGGGTCACAGCCGACGATCATGATATTTTTTCCCATTTCAATAAGCCCAGCCACTGTATTCTGTGTAGTGGTGGATTTGCCGATTCCGCCTTTTCCATAAATTGCTATCTTCCTCATGTTTAAAGATCTCCTTGTGGGTTCGCTCGTACGATAATGATGCTTCAACGGAGAAAAAATTACTCTGAAAAACCATCTATCCACGACCTTGTGCAAAAATTTGTCCCGGTTTACCCAGAAACTCATCGATATTCCTGAACAGGAATAGCGTTTCTACAAAAAAATACATCTTTTGACCGCTCAATTTCTCTTTTTATCATCATTGCATTTTTAATAAAAGCAAACCTCATGCCAACCTGTAATCCCAGAGCCTATCATAGCTTAACTTACTGATTATCAATAGAAAAATAAACTGCACCCCTGATTGCCACTGTATGAGCATAAGACGTTTTTGTAAGTTTTATGACAAAATGGCAAGAGCTGTTCATTTTTGTATTTGAAATGCATAATTCGGGTTCACACCTGAGCGGCTTCTTCAACATCAGAACGATAAGGTTCCCCACCGAAATCTAATACCAGCTCCTGGAATCTCACTTCATAGGGCTAAAACTCCATCTCCTGTGCAACTTTCATGGCACCGCCATCCTGCACACCCTTCCCTCTTGACAGTGAACAAATGTTCACTTAACATTGGAGCATGTCACTTACAAAACGTCAAAGGGAGATATTGGACTTTATCAAGAAGTCTCACCTAGAGTCAGGAATGGCGCCAACGATAAGGGAAATTTGTGCCCGCTTCGGTCTCAAGAGTCCTTCTGGAGTCCACAGGATATTACACGCCCTTGAGGCCAAGGGCTATCTGGTCTCAACCCCAGGGAAAAAGCGTGCGTGGCGCCTTGCCGCTGGCCCTGCCAGACCTTCCATGCCACTCATTGGAAGGATAGCAGCGGGCTTTCCCATTGATGTGGAAGAGAACAAGGAAGAGGATATTCCTTTTGACCCTCTCTTCTTTGGCTCCGAAGAGTGTTTCTGTCTAAGAATTGAGGGAGATTCAATGATCGACGCCAATATTGCGGACGGAGACATCGCTGTGGTGAGGCCCCAGGAAAACGCGGAAGATGGCGAGATAGTGGCTGTAATGGTGGAGAACATACTCCCAGAAGCCACTCTTAAGGTACTCAAGAAAAAGGATTCCACCCTGGAACTTCATCCCGCTAATAGCCGCTATCCTCCCCTTATCTTCAAGGGTGAAGAGCTCTCCAAGGTGAGAATCGTCGGAAAGCTTGTAGGTATCATAAGACGTTCATGACCCTGTTTTGATTCATTAGTTTAGCCTGGATTGGAGGAAAATCAGGTCAATGGATAAGTTCGTCCACTTGGATGTGCAAAGCGCATACTCTTTTCTCTGGGGCAGCTTCACCCCGGATCTACTTGTCAAAAGAGTGAAGGAAAAAGGTCAAAAGGCTGTAGCCCTTACAGACATCTGGAGTCTTCAGGGGGCGATAAGGTTTACAAAAAGCGCAAAGAGAGAAGGGATTCATCCCATACTTGGGGCAAGGGTAACGTTGTGGGACGGCTCATGGGCAAATCTCATTGCCACAAGCAGAAGAGGCTACGCCAACCTCTGCAGGCTCATCTCCCAAGGACTAAGGAATAAAAAGAATGGTCCTGCCAGGCTATTTCAGCATGAGCTTCGAAAAAACTCTGACGGACTCATATGCATACTTATCTGGAACAGGTCATCTTCCCTAAAAAATCTTGTTTATTACGGGCTTGAGGCAGCGGCCATATCTCTCCTGCCCCTGAGGGAGATATTCAGGGAAAGACTTTATCTCGGCATAAAAGGTCCATTTAAAGGGGACATGACATTAGATGACATAAAAAGATTATGCAACAAAACCGCCATATCTCCTGTCGCCGTAAACTCTGTTGCCTTTCTTTCAAGACACGACTACCCAATGCACAAGATACTGATAGACATACAAAAAAGACACCATCATAGAAATGTTGAATCTCTTCCTGATGATTCCTTTTACCTGGCTCCGGAAAAGGAGATGCGCCGGATGGTTCCCTGGGATGAAGCCATCAGAAACAGCGTTGAAATCACCTCCTGGGCAAAGAATTTTACGCTGTCTGTCGGAAGGCTGCACCCTCCCAGTCAACGGCCCGAGTCCCATGCCTTTTTTGACCTTGCCAAAACAGCTTTTAGGCGCCTTGCCAGAAATGGGCCCTTCGCATCCTGTGAATATATTTCCCAGCTAGACAAGGAACTCGAGATAATAAAAAAAAAGGGGCTTTCAGACTTCTTTCTCCTGGTAAAAGAAGTGGTTGATTTTGCAAAATCACAGGGGATCAGACACAGTGCCAGGGGCTCCGCAGTTGGATCCCTTTTGGTTTCTCTTCTACTGGGAAGCCCTGATCCCCTGGCCCATGGCCTTCTCTTTGAGCGCTTTATCAATGAGGGAAGGGGCGACATGCCGGATGTGGATATAGACTTTGACTCTGAACGGCGAGATGAAGTCATATCGTATGTCATGGAGCGGTTTCGCAGCAAGGCCGCCATGGTCTCTACCATACATACCTTCAAGACAAGAAGCGCTGTGCGACTTACGGCAAAGGCAATGGGCTTTTCGGAAAGGGACCTCAAGGCCATTACAAGGCCGAAAAGGGAAAAATACGAGTCCCACTAAATGTCATAAGGGGA
>CAZUIH010000099.1:0-8136 GCA_964620365.1 uncultured Desulfobacterales bacterium
GTTGTTATTAACAGCCAAATAGCACCGCCTTGTTCTTTGGTTGATCTGTGGATGGAGAGCATGAATAAAGGATATTATGTGGCAGGTGTGGAGGTGGGAAAGATTCAGCCCGATTATATTTGGGAAGACATTGGTACCCCCGGTGGATATCTCGCAGCGCATAAGCACTTGATTGAGCAGGAAAATAAAGGCCTTGTCATGGTGGGAAAGGATACCCGCTTGCCCGGGGACATCGATTTCGACGGTTGGGCTTTTATCGGAAACAATGTTACCATTGGGCAAGGAACTGTAATATCCAGGTCGGTCATTTGGTCGAACACCAGGGTACCCCCGGGATCAATCCTTAAGGACTGCATAGTTACGCCTTTTGAGACCTTGTGTATGGAAGGGGTGACTTGAAAAATTCAATGTTGAATCTTCGATAGTTTCGTTTGGTGCTTAATTTAGTAAAAAGAGGTTTTTTTATGCCTATCAGAGGGGTCCTTCAGACAGGCCAGCTTCAATGCTACGATGTATCAGGTAAGGTGGTAGGGTGTAGAGGAACAGGCCAGGACGCAGAGTACAGGGTAGGGATAGAGTGGCCTTTCAATCGTTTCAGTATTCTTGGTGAAGTGGCAAAAGACAACCTTACAGGTCTTATGTGGACCCTTGATGCCAATCCAGCACAGTTCCCTGTTTCCTGGGTTGAGGCATTTGAATTTATCGAAGACATGAACCGAGAAACGGCCTTTGGTTTTTCTGACTGGCGCCTGCCCAACCGGAGGGAATTAAGAAGCCTTATGGACTATGAGACAAGGAAGCCCTCTCTTCCCAAGGGGCATCCCTTCCAAAATATTTTTCTGGGATGGTATTGGACCTCCACTACTGCTGCCATCAATACCAGCTATGCATGGTATATTCACATGGAAGGTGCCAGGATGTTCTATGGCAGGAAGGATCAAATGTACCTGGTATGGCCTGTAAGGGGTAGAAGTGAAGTGCTTCCTCATACAGGACAGAAAAAGTGTTTTGACCAAGAAGGAAACGAGATTCCATGTGAGGGGACCGGTCAGGATGGCGATCACAGAGCGGGATTTCCATGGCCCGAGAATCGATTTTCGTTCCATGAAGACAGCGTAATCGATCATCTTTCCGGTCTAAGATGGATGAAACGGGCCACCTTAACCGACCATACTGTTAGCTGGGATGAGGCGTTTTTATTAATAGATGAATTGAACAGGGGCACGGGAAAGAAAAAAGATTTTGTCTGGAGGCTTCCAAACATAAATGAACTAGAGTCACTTGTGGATTGTTCCATGGCAGACCCAGCCTTACCTCCGCTCCATCCCTTCTCGGACGTAAAGGATGTATACTGGTCATCCACTACGAGTTTTTTTGAACCTGACTGGGCATGGGCCCTCTACTTAGTAAAGGGAGCTACGGGGGTTGGGGTAAAACGGCAGAAGGAATTCTTTGTTTGGCCGGTTACCGACGCCTAGGGAATTCTTTTATTGGCAGTCAGCCAGGGCGCTTGACATTAAGGATAACATGTGTCCTGCCGGCGAAACCACTTTGGGGATCATAACCTGTAACCTCGAGAAGATACTGCCCCCTTTTTTTTACCTGAACATCCCCCGAGAACTCTCCTGTATTTTTTGTTGGTTCAAGAGAGATCTCCATCTCGAGTGAATTTTCAAATATAAGCCTGGCAACCACCCTGAATCTGCGGTAGTCCCACCTCCCCCCCGAAGCCGTTGGACATCCGCATGTAAGGGAAATAAAGGCCCTTATACCTATTTTTTCACCCTCTCTGAGAGTTTGATTTGGGGAAGGAGTCAGTAACTGGATTGCGAGTCCCTCGGCCATGGCTATTCTTTGGTTTTCAATATTTCAAGTTCCCTTCTACGTATGTAAGGTGTGAGACGATCCCTTTCCTTCTCAGAAATCAGGAACTTGATTGCCATTTCATGGCCGTTTCTCGCTATCCTTCCAGGCTCACGCACCCTTACTATCTCCCCCATGCTTATGGTAATCGTCTTAAAAGGCTTTCCCGCACTTACCAGGAGATCCAATTGTATTGGGGCTACATAGCGCTTTGGTGAGACTGGTTTGTTTTCATCATCAAGACTGCAAATGAAACCTACTCCCCCTAGGCTGATGTCTTTAACCAAGCCTTCATAAATACGATTTGTTTTGAAACCTCCCTGTTCCAGGGCAAACATGATCTGCGAGCCCGTTGGCACTACCACCCGGTAATACTCACGCCTTTCCAGAATTGCGAAAAGATAGGGCAACTGCCCTATGATGCTATCTTTCGTTTCTCCAGCTACCTTTAACCTCATAAAATGCCATGCAGAGTTATCTTTACGATAACTGAGGATAATCTCACAATGCTGCTTCCAGTCAACGGGCTTGTCAATTTCTATACTGTTAATGTCAGCATGCATTATTAGAGTGGGAGCAGAACGGTAGCCTGGAGCCCTGATCTCCACCCAGATTTTGTCCCTCTTAAGCCTGGATAGCTCGCCCAGTATCACTTCCTTATTGGTAGTGTATTGGACATCATCCCCACTCCATACCCATCCTTTGTCAGAAGCATTAGTGGATGTAAGACGTTGAAACATCAAACCCCCTTCAGATTCGCCCAGTCTTTGCCCCATCCTATGTTCACTGTTAGCGGCACTGCCAGCTCCACTACTGTTTCCATGGTCTCTTTGACCATGTTAGCGACCTTTTCTAATTCGTCTTTTCTAACCTCTAAAACCAATTCGTCATGTACCTGAAGAACCAAGGCCGAGTCGCATTCCATTTCCGTGAGATTTTTGTCCACTCTAAGCATGGCTAGTTTTATTATGTCTGCAGCCGAACCCTGGATCGGGGTATTGATCGCAGTCCTTTCCGCAAATTCGCGGACAGCCCTGGTTCGCGATCTAAGGTCGGGTATGTAACGCCTTCTCCCAAGTATGGTGGTCACATACCCCTTTTCCCTGGCACTTTTTACAATTTCATCCATATATCTTTTAACACCGGGATACCGGTTGAAATATCTGGTTATAAAATCTTTTGCCTCTTTTCTGTCTATTCCCAGTTCCTTGGCAAGGCCGTAGGCACTCATTCCGTAAATGATACCAAAATTTACTGTTTTTGCCGCTCTTCTCATATCCGGAGTCACTAGATCTTGGCTGGTATCAAACACCTCTGCCGCGGTTCTCGTATGTATATCCTCTCCTCTTTTGAAGGCTTCGATAAGGGTTTTATCCCCGGAGTAGTGGGCTAGTACCCTTAAATCGATCTGGGAGTAATCAGCTGACAAAAGAAGCTTTCCTTCTTCGGCAACAAAGAGCGCCCGTATGCGTCTGCCCTCTTTAGAGCGTACTGGTATGTTTTGAAGATTGGGATCGCTTGATGAAAGCCGTCCCGTGGCGGTGACTGTCTGGTTGAAAGATGTGTGAATTCGCCCTGTTTCGGGATGAACCATCCGTCTGAGCCCATCCACATAGGTAGAATTGAGCTTGGCAAGGTTTCTGTAGCGTACGATCAGGCCGGGCAGAACGTGTTGTTTGGAAAGTTCTGAAAGGACCTCCATGTCCGTGGAGTAGCCTGTCTTTTTTTTTGTTTTCTTTATCTGGGGCAGCTTCAGTTTCTCAAAGAGGATTTCCGCAAGTTGTTTGGGAGAGTTAATGTTAAAATGTTGTCCTGCTACTGTGTATATTTCATTTTCCAACTTATTCAAAGAATGAGAAAATTCCTCTGACAATTGGTTCAGTCCGTTGGTGTCCACCAGGATCCCGTGCATTTCCATTTTGGCTAGGACATCGATCAGCGGGACCTCTACCTGATGAAATAACTCCCAAAGTCCTGATTCCTTAAGCCTCTGCCATAAAACCTCTTTGACTAGGGAGGTGACATGTACATCTTCACAGGAATAATCCCTTGCACGCGCCAGTTCTACCGATGCAAAATTGTTGGCCTTAGAACGATTTGCCGTTACCTCCTTGAAGGAGATCATCTTGTGGCCTAGAACCTCCTGTGCAATCTGGGCAAGGTTATGCTGTCTCTTTGTGGGGTTCAGAAGATAGGAGGCGATCATGGTATCCCCGGAGACGCCGTTAAGGTCAAGGGCATGCTTTTTCAAGACAATAAGGTCATATTTTATGTTTTGGCCTGTCTTGGCTATGGCTGGGTCAGCGAATATGCCGCCAAGTACCTGGGCCACTTCTTCAAGGGATAGTTGAGGTTCGTTTGTCTGATGGCCTACTGGAATATAGCAGGCATGGGGCGGAGTTACACACAGGGAAATTCCTACCAGCCTGGCCCTCATGGCGAATTCACTAGTAGTCTCCGTGTCTATTACTACCTCGCCATTTTTCTTTATTTTTTCAGCCCAGCGGCTAAGGCTTTCTTTGGATTGTACCAATTCATAATCTTCAAACGAAATGGTTTTTTCAGGAAGCATCTCCTTGAGAAAACGTGTAAATTCCAGTTCCTGGAAGATATTCCTCAAAAGACGCTGATCAGGAGGCCTCCTGACAAATTGGTTAATGTCGCTGGGAACTTCGACCTGTCTGGAAAGGCTGACCAGCCTTTTCCAGAGTTGAATACGGTCCATGTTTTCCCTGATGCGTTCTCCGGTCTTTCCTTTGATTTCATCAACATGTTCAAAAAGTGCCTCTAACGAACCGTATTTTTGAATTAATTTTAGGGCCGTTTTAGGACCGATTCCAGGGACTCCAGGAATATTATCTGAGGTATCCCCTGAAAGGGCCATTACGTCCAAAAGTTTTTCCGGAGCGATGTGAAACCGTTCTTTAAAGGTATCGAGGTCTATCCTCTCATCCTTCATGGGGTCCCAAATGGTTACCATGGGGGATACCAGTTGAAGGAGGTCTTTGTCCCCGGAAACGATTAGGATGTTCTGGTCTTTTAACCTGGTTACAAGGGTCGCGATAATATCATCTGCTTCATAGCCCTCTTTTTCTAGTTGGGCAATGCCAAGGGCGTCAACGACCTTGCGCACGTAGGGAATCTGGATGGAAAGATCATCAGGCATTTCTGGACGGTTTGCCTTGTATTCTGGATACAGGTCGTGTCTGAAGGTGGGCCCTTTGGCATCCCAGATCATTGCAACATATTTGGGATCCTTTTCCCTGAGGACCTTCCACAACATGTTGGTCACACCAAGGATTGCCTTGGTAGGCAGGCCCTTGTGAGTGGTAAGGGGTTGGCGTATGGCAAAATAGGCCCGGTAAAGATAGGAGGACCCATCAATGAGGAACAGGCAATCGGAATTTATTGAGTTTAGTTTATGATCCATATAAAATTTTATGTCTTATTTGACTTTTTTTACTGATTTAAGTATCCTCTCCTGCCGGAAATGTAAAGGGGAGGCTCTATTAAATGGCAACAGTAATTGTAGTAGGAACGCAATGGGGCGACGAGGGAAAAGGAAAGATTGTTGATCTTTTAACTGAATACGCTGATATAATAGTTCGTTTTCAGGGCGGCAACAATGCCGGTCATACGCTAGTAGTGGATGGCGAAAAATTTATTTTCCATCTCATCCCTTCTGGAATTCTTCATGCAGAAAAGATATGCATGATCGGGAACGGTGTGGTCCTTGATCCCGAGGTTCTCGTGGAAGAACTTGATGAGCTTTCTTCGAGAGGGCGGGAGGTTTCTCCCGAAAGGTTGAAGATAAGTTTCAACACCCATCTTATCATGCCCTACCATAAGGCCCTTGATCATGCCAGGGAGGCTGCCAAGTCAAAGGACAAAAAGATCGGCACGACAGGTAGGGGGATAGGGCCATGTTATGAGGATAAAATCGTTAGAAATGGCATAAAGGTAGGGGATCTGCTGGATCCAGTCCTTTTCAGGGAAAAACTGGAAAGCAATGTAAAGGAGAAGAATTTTTTGCTAGAGAATATGCTGAATGCTTCTCCTTTGGATGTTGAACACATATACCGGACCTATCAGGAGTATGCCGAGCGGCTTGCGTCTTTCGTGGACAACGTATCCGTATTGATTGATGAAGCCAGAAGAAACGGGAAAAATATCCTGTTCGAAGGGGCACAGGGGACCCAGCTGGACATCGATCACGGCACCTATCCATTTGTAACCTCGTCAAACACCATTGCTGGTGGGGCATGTTGTGGTGCTGGTATAGGGCCTAGCAAGATCGATGCTGTCATAGGTATCTGCAAGGCATACACCACCAGGGTAGGGGGAGGACCATTTCCCACGGAGCTCGATGACGAAATAGGAAATCACCTGCAGGAAAAAGGTGCTGAGTTCGGTGCCACCACCGGGAGAAGACGCAGATGCGGCTGGCTGGACGGCATAGTTCTGAAGGATGCTGTGAGGATTAATGGTCTGGACGGGCTGGCGCTCACAAAATTAGATGTCCTGAGCGGTCTAAATGAGATCAAGATCTGCACGGAGTACGGCGTTGCAGAATCAAAACGTACTTGTATGCCTTCAAATATAAGGGAAGTTCAGGAGATAACACCCTTTTATGAGGCAATGGCCGGGTGGCATGAGGATTTATCCAAGGTATCTGACCTTGATGAGCTTCCAAAGGCCGCACGTGACTATCTCAAGAGGATAGAGGAGATAGCTGAAGTGCCTATTTCCATAGTGTCTGTGGGGCCAGGAAGGGAACAAACCCTGCTTCTGGACAATCCTTTTAAATAGGGCAGAGGCGTAAGTGCAATAAATTGTGAAATGGCGGCATCCAGCGAACATGGGTCAGAAGAGGCACGAAAAGGGTTTTCCCTATCGAGAAAGGTAATAGATCTGTGGCCTCAGGTAACAATTGATGAGTGGCTTGATCCAAAATGGCAGCTCTCAAATCGTCTTACCTCCTTGGCCCACCTGGAAAAGCTGCTCGACCTTTCCCGTGAAGATGCGAGGCTACTCAAGGAAGTAATCGATACTTACAACTATGCGGTAACGCCTTATTACCTGTCCCTTATTGATTTTGAAGATGCCAATGACCCAATTATGAAACAGTGTCTCCCTGATCCAAGGGAGATCCTGTTTTCCTTGCCTGGTTCGGACCCGGATCCATTGGCCGAGCACCGCCATATGCCGGTTCCAGGACTGATACACAGGTATCCAGACAGGGCCTTGGTCATGGTAAGTAGTGCTTGCAGTGTGTATTGCCGACACTGTAACAGGAAGAGGACCTGGTCAAGGCCAGAAGCGGCGTTATCCTCTTCTGATAAAGAAAAGACTATTGAATATGTAGCAAAAAATCCAGGAATAAGGGAGGTCATTCTCTCAGGGGGTGATCCCCTTCTATTACCGCTGGGGCAGCTTGAGCAGATCCTGGCATCCTTTTCAAGGATACCCCATGTTGAAGTGTTGAGAATAGGTACCAGGGTTCCAGTGGTGCTTCCCATGGCAGTCACAGATGAACTGTGCGACATGGTGGCACGATACAGACCGATTTGGATCAACACCCATTTCAATCATCCACGAGAGATTACCGCGCTTTCCCAGGAGGCGTGCGACAGATTTCTTAGAAGGGGCATTCCTGTTTCAAACCAGAGTGTACTGCTCAAGGGTATCAATGATTCTCTTGAGACAATGTTGACGCTTTGCCAGGAGTTGGAGCGCATCATGGTGCGTCCCTATTATTTGTTTCACTGCGACTCAGTTAAAGGTACCGATCATTTTCGCACTTCCATAAAAAAGGGGGTTGATATAATAGAAAGAATGTGGTGCCGTTCAGGAGGTCTTTCGATACCCAGGTTTGTAGTGGATTTGCCATCGGGTGGGGGTAAGGCCCTGGTCACCCCCTCCTATATGTTGGATCAGGGAAAAGATGAAGCGATTTTCAGGACCTTTGACGGAAGGATAGTACGGTATCCCTGCCCCAATGGGGCGGAATAATGATAGACCTCATGGTTAATCCCAGATTATGTGCTTCAAATAAGGAAATAGGGTTCAACCCTTGATGCACGCCATGGGTCTAAGCAAAGCCACCTTTTTCGCCAGTCCAGCGTTGTGTGTCGCATCGACCACCGCTGTCACATCCTTGTAGGCCTCCGGAGCTTCTTCTGCTGCTCCCCTGAAACTGGCGGCCCTTATGAGAATTCGGTAGTGTAAAATATCTTGTGTAAATTTCTTGGGTAGAAAAAAAGCGCATTCTCC
>CAZUIH010000100.1:0-8084 GCA_964620365.1 uncultured Desulfobacterales bacterium
ATAACCGACACTCCCTAGGATTTTTTGCAGTCCCGAGGATCGCATGATGGGGCATTATTTTTTTTCGCCTCCGGCGATTGAGGAGGTTGTCAGTAGCAGGCTGCAAATTGTTCAATCCTCCTGTTATATTCCTCCAGGGTGATTTTTCCCTGCTCCAGTTCCTCTTTGAGACGTACAGCGGGGTTGAACAGGTGATCCATCATACCGGAAAACGAGCCATATTTTTTAACCCCCCACAAAAAAGAAAGTAGGAACAACAGAAAAATAAGGCCCAATATGATTGTGGATGGCGATAGTGAGCTGAGCATTGGATTCCTCCCTATATCTTTTTTGTTACAAAAATCATGCCTCGCACATCATGCCCGGCCTCCTTTCTGAGTACTGTATCCTGCTGGGCCTCAATCATGAAACCGCAATTTTTCAGCTCCTCAGACACGTAAGCCGGTGAATGCGCAAAGCGGCCATTTGTCGACAGGGAATACCTTTGTCTTTCATTTTCAAGTTTTTCTACAGAAAAAGCCAGAAGACCCTCAGCATTCAGGTGATCCGCGCAGGTATTTAGGACCGATGTCAGGTTTCCCAGGTACACGAAGACATCTGAGCTGTAAATGAGGTCGAAATGGTTTTCTACGGGCCATTTTTCATTGATATCAAAGGAATAGAGTTGATCGTATAATCCGGTCTCCCTTGCCTTGGACAACATCTTTTGGGAGAGATCCACACCTGCCAGGAAACTCGCAAAGGGCCTGTACAGGTCAGCGCCCAGCCCGGTGCCGCAGCCAAGGTCCAGTATCTTCAGGTTGTGACCTAGAAAAGGTTTAACTAGTTCAAATAGTTTGTTCGGGGTCTCATAGCCAAGTTTTTCAACGAGAATGGTATTGAAAGAATTGGCACACTGGTCAAAGACCTGTTTTACAAAAGAAGGGGGTGCCGCATCCGGCGTGTTCTTTCCGTCAAGGCTTTCTAGCAGGAAACGGGCAGGTGCATGTCCTGGCTCAATACTCAAGATCTTTTGGTAAAGGGAAGCGGCTTCATCGTATATTTCCGCCCTCTGTAGAAGATGTCCAAGATTGAACAGGGCCGAGATGTAGTCCGGTTTTACAGCCAAAGCCTTTTGAAAAGCGGAGATCGCCTCTGGAATAAATCCTGATTCATCAAGTACAGTACCCAGGTTGTTCCATGCTTCAGCAAGATCCGGAGCAATTGAGATCGCCTTCCTGAAACATTGTTCAGCCCTTGCCAGATCCCCCTGTTCCTTGTATACCGCGCCAAGGTTGTTCCAGGCCAGGGCGAAATCCGGTCTCTTTTTCAACAGTTCCCGGTAACACTCCAATGCCCCCTTGGCATCCCCTGAAATCTGTTTGCACTGGCCCAGGTTATATAATGCCTCCTGGTACGGCTTGGCACACACAAGTGCCCTATGGAAGGATTTTTCCGCCTCCTTGACCTTTCCTTCCTGGAGAAGTGAGCTTCCCAGTCCATTCCACACGGCCCCCCACTCAGGGTCATATTGGAGCGCCTTTTGATATTCAGCCTGGGCCTTTTCAAGCATGCCTTCCCTGTGATATTGGGATGCACGGGAAAGAATCACCCTGAGATCGTTTTGGCGGACAACCTTAGAGTGTCTTTTTTTAAGCAGTCTTTTAATGCTTTTTTTGTTACCCATGAAGATCACTCTGAAACATTTTTTTTCTTGGCATAAGTTATAAAAATCTAATTTTTTGAGGTTCCCTGTAAAGTCTATGCTGTTATTAATAATAACAGATTGTGCAACTGTCGGGATAGTGTGTTTGATGGAAATTTTTTTCGCTAGATATGTTGCTACTTGGTGTACCATGATTCCCGCATCAGCGGGATACAGGTTTCGATGGATTGCAGCCGGAAATCTACTTCGTACCAATTTTTTAAACAGGAGGTAAGATAAAGAAAATGGGTGTCCTGTCTTCAGGCGTTGTCGTGGTGAGAAAAGAGGGCGATGAGTGGCGTTTTTTACTTCTCAGGGCTTATGGTTACTGGGATTTCCCCAAGGGTATTGTTGAAGGCTTGGAAGATCCCATTGATGCTGCCAAAAGAGAGGTGGAAGAGGAAACCACCATCAAGGACCTCGATTTTAAATGGGGATATGACTACAGGGAGACAGTCCCTTACAATCATGGAAAGGTGGCCCGTTATTATCTGGCAGAAACACAGACTGATCAAGTAGATCTTCCGGTGAACCCCAAGCTGGGGAAGCCTGAGCACGATGCCTATTGCTGGGTCAGTTTTGACAGGGCCTTTGAGCTGGTGGCACCAAGGGTGAGACCCGTCCTCGAGTGGGTGAAACAGACCCTTTCATTGTGAGGTCTGGCAAGCCTTTTTTCAATCCCAAATTTTTTTATCAGCTCTACAGTTGATACTGGTACGAGCCTCTTCCACGTGTCGTCATGGTTTGCTATGAGCTTTCGCACATGAGATGCGCTTATGCCCTTGTGTTTGAGGGGCTTTCGCCACATTACCTCGATTTTCAATCCCAGTTTCCTGAACATTTCAAGTTTTTTTTCGCCCCAGGCGTCATAGATGGTGATAAAAAATGTGGCATCCATTGGTACGTAATAGCGATAGAGTTCAGGAAAATTAATTGGTAACGGTACGACCGAAAATTCATCCGGGGATAGTCCTTCATCCATCAAGGCCATTTTCACCATGCAATATCTTTCAAAATAGGTAAGGGGATTGGCCTCTGCGGAACTCCTTCCAGGATCAGAATTATCCTTTTTAATTGTGGAAGGGTCGGGATTTGTTATACCCACTATCAGATGGCGGCACCTTTTTTTACCTGCCATGAGGTATTTCAAGTGGTCGTTGTGAAGTACCTGGAATCTGCCGTGAATAACGCCTGTCTCATGCATGATGATCTTGACCTAATTTGAAAAATTTTCTTTTGCCAGGCCAGTATGTCTGGTCAGTGTGGGTGTCCATCAGGCCTTTGAGTTTTGCCCTGTCCATGTAGTTCAGTACGATATGCATGAACTCATTTCCTCTTACAAAACCAAGACCGCCAAAAGCTCCTTGTATTTCGTCAAAACTTTTTACATGGTCCCTTCTCACATTTTTTCCAACAAACGTTATCGGGACTGGCTCTCCTGAATGGATCATTGGTCCAGAGCTTGGCGTGGAATGATCCGATGTGATCGCTACAACCAGTTCATCTCTTAAAAGGTCCTTGAGACACCTTCCAATACCTCTGTCTATGGACTCTATGACCTGTTTTTTCAGCAGGGGGTCCTTGGCATGTGAAGCGGTATCAGGACCCTTGGTATGGACATGGATGAAATCGTAGTAATAGAGGTGGGATATTGCGGTTCTGATTTTTTCCGTAATGTCCAGTTCAGGGTCCTTTTCTTTTCCGAACCTTATGACATCCATCCCGAGAAACCCGCATAATCCCCAATATATGATGCCGGACGATATGGAAAGGCCTCTGAGGCCCCATCTTACATAGAATGAATCGACATCCCTGGACATCCCGGGCCGGTGGGTAGCAAGGAAATTTAAGGGATGACGTCCTGCTTTCATCCTGTTTTTGTTGATCGCATGGTCTTTGAGCGACATGTAAGATTTTCTGAGATACATAGTGAGTGCCTTGGCACTCCTTGAAGCGGCAGGATCCATGCGCGCGGAGTCCAGGGGTTCGATGCCAATGATCTCTTTGCCTTCCATCAAGGGATCTGAATCGGTAAAATAAGGGGAAACATCCCCACTGAGAGTTATGACCCCGTCAAGATTTTTTGTCTGGTGAAATTCCAATTTTATCCCTTCAAAGCTGAGTGGGCCTATTACACCGAGCAGGGCATCGAGTTCGCTCTGGTCAATCCGGGGCCTGTCCTTTAAAAGGACCAACCTATCTTTATCCTCTATGACGCTGACAAAATGGGCCAGTACGGATACATCCCTTGGCCCCACTTCGATCCCGGCGCCAATTGCCTCAAGTATGCCCCGGCCAGGAAATTCCTCGTCTTTGTAACCGAAAATGGAAAAGTGGGCGTTTTCACTGGGGTATGGGACACCCTGCATCCCTGCATGAAACAGACCGTTGCAACCAAGGGCGGCCAGTTTATCGAGATTGGGTGTATGGGCAGCCTGAAGAGGTGTCCTGTTGTCGAGTATTTCATGGGCCCTGTCTCCCAACCCGTCCAGGATCAGGACTATAAATTTTTTATCCATAGATTGATTCTACTAAAATGTCCTTTGCAGGTGAACAGATTCTTTTCATCCTGGTTGATGCATCAATGTCACTCTATTTTTGCAGAATTTATGGCCGTAAGGGGATGTCGGTTTTACCGAATCTGATGTGCTGTCAGACACCATACAATGGTGCGTATACCTGTGTCGGCCGCATTTGTGCCTTGGCAAACGCGGCAACTAGCATAGTCAGTGTTTATTGAAGGTCCCGATGAACAAGGACTTTTAGATTGGAAAGTCCGATTTGACTTCGACAGGGGTTATGGAAATTATTTATTAATAATGTTGGCAAGGAACACAAGGCGAAATATGCGTTTTGATCTTCATGTACATTCTTCTTTTTCATACTGCAGCAATCTTGACATCGAGACAATTTTGACCAACGGCAGGGCCATGGGCCTTGATGGCGTCTGTATTACGGATCACCAGACCATGGATGCCGCCAGATATTGCCGGGAAGGGATACAGCCAGATGGACTCTGTGTGATCTTCGGTATGGAATACTCTACGGACCAGGGCGATTTCCTGATATTTGGACCATTTGAAGGGATAAGGTCAGGATTGTCGGCACAGGATCTTCTAAGGAATGTAGAAAAGGCAGGCGGAGTGGCAATTGCGGCTCACCCCTTTAGACAGGGCAGGTCTGTTGAAAGGGGGCTGATTAATAAAGGGCTTTGCCGGATAGTGGAAGGGATAAATGGAAGAAACAGCAGGCAAGAGAACCATAAGGCCCTGGCAGGTTTTCGAGACAGACAGGTCCGTTTCGTAGGTGGAAGCGATGCCCACCGTCTTGAAGAACTGGGTAAGGTGCCAACCACGCTCACCATGCCGGTTACAACGAGGCAGGATTTCATTCATGCCTTGAGAGACGGCCGTTTCGAACTGTATAATATGCGCTAAAAAATAAAGGGGACCCCGTTTTTTCTTCAGGGTCCCCTGGGCTTGATTAATGGCAGATGTCAAGGGGCATCACATTAGTTACCCACGTTCAAAGGCGATGTTGTTGTTTTCATCCAGGGTAACGACGATCTTGTCACCTTCCTTAAAGGCCCCTTCCAACACCTTGAGGGCAAGAGGATCTTCGATATAACGCTGTATCGCCCGTTTTAACGGCCTTGCACCATAGGTTGGGTCATAACCCACTTCTGCGAGCCAATCCTTGACCTTCTCGGTTACTTCAAGGCCGAATTTATGTTCCTTCAGTCTCTCAGCAAGGCGACCAAGCTGTATGTCCACGATTTTCTTGAGGTGCTCCTTGCTAAGGGCGTGGAATATTATCTTGTCATCCACCCTGTTCAGGAATTCGGGTTTGAATGCGCGTCTAAGGGCATCCATGACCCGTCTTTCCATCTCTTCCCTGTCTTTGACTTCCTGGATTATATCACTGCCTATGTTGGACGTCATGATGATGATGGTGTTTCGAAAGTCCACAGTCCTTCCCTTACCATCGGTCAGGCGTCCATCATCCAGGATCTGGAGAAGCACATTAAATACGTCGGGATGTGCTTTTTCTATCTCATCGAACAGGATGACGGAGTAAGGCCTTCTTCTGACTGCCTCTGTAAGGTAACCGCCCTCTTCGTAACCTACATATCCAGGAGGCGCACCAATGAGCCTTGCCACGGCATGTTTTTCCATGTATTCACTCATGTCTATGCGTATGATTGCCTGTTCGGTATCGAACATGAATTCGGCAAGTGCCCTGGCAAGCTCTGTTTTTCCGACGCCCGTGGGGCCAAGGAATATGAATGACCCTATGGGGCGGTTCGGGTCCTGAAGGCCGGCTCTGGCCCTTCTCACTGCATTGGATACCGCCTGTATGGCAACTTCCTGGCCGACGACTCTCCGGCTCAGGCGATCTTCCATGTGGATGAGTTTTTCACGTTCGCCTTCCAGGAGATTGCTTACAGGGATACCTGTCCACTTGGAGATAATTGCAGCGATATCTTCTGCGCTTACCTCCTCTTTCAGCATGCTTGTGCCTTCCTTGCGGATCTCCTCGATTTTCTTCTGTTCCTCTTCAAGTTCCTTCTGAAGTTTTGGAACCTCTCCGTAAAGGAGCTCCGCCACCTTGTTCAGGTCACCGGCACGCTGATATCTTTCGGCCTCGATCTTGAGCTGGTCAATCTGCTCCTTTATTTCCCTGATTTTTTGTATTATTCCTTTTTCCTGCTGCCATCTGGCCTTGAGGGCATCGCTCTGTTCCCTCAGGTTGGCGACTTCTTCCTCTATTTTCTTGAGTCGTTCCTGGGATGCAGGATCACTCTCTTTCTTCAGGGCCTCCCTTTCGATCTCCAGTTGCATGATTTTGCGTTCAATCTCGTCTATTTCCGATGGCAGACTGTCGATCTCGATCCTGAGTTTCGCCGCTGCCTCATCGATCAGGTCTATGGCCTTGTCAGGGAGGAACCTGTCCGTTATGTAACGGTGTGAAAGCGTAGCGGCTGCAACTATGGCAGAATCCTTTATCCGCACCCCGTGATGGACCTCATATTTCTCCTTGAGACCGCGAAGGATTGCAATGGTATCTTCTACCGACGGCTCTTCAGCAAGAACAGGCTGAAAACGCCTTTCAAGCGCTGCGTCCTTTTCTATGTATTTCCTGTACTCATCGATGGTGGTTGCGCCTATACAGTGGAGCTCACCACGTGCGAGGGCAGGTTTCAGCATATTGGATGCGTCCATTGCGCCCTGAGACGCACCGGCCCCCACCAGGGTGTGGATTTCATCGATGAAGAGTATTATTTCACCCTGTTTTTCTGCCACATCCTTCAGTACCGCCTTGAGACGCTCCTCAAATTCACCCCGATACTTTGCTCCGGCGATAAGGGCGCCCATGTCCAGGGCAACAATACGCCTGTCTTTCAGGGTCTCAGGTATGTCCCCAGCGACGATACGCTGGGCAAGCCCCTCTACAATGGCAGTCTTACCAACCCCTGGTTCACCGATCAGGATGGGGTTGTTCTTGGTCCTTCTGGAAAGGACCTGTATAACCCTTCTTATTTCGTCATCCCTTCCAATAACAGGATCGAGTTTTCCTGCCCTGGCAAGGGCAGTGAGATCCCGGCCATATTTTTCAAGTGCCTGGTATTTTTCCTCCGGGTTGGGATCTGTTATTCGCTGTGAGCCCCGGATACCCATCAGTGCCTGCAGGAAACTTTCCCTTGTAACACCACGAGTTGTAAGTGCCTGGGCGGCTTTTGTCTCAGGGAAATCAAGGATGGCCAGGATAATATGCTCCTGGCTGACGTATTCATCCTTCATTTCATCGGCAATGGTAAAGGCCTTTTCCAGGATCTGGTTGAGTGCCTGGGACAGATATATCTGCACTCCAGCGCCGCTTACCTTTGGAAGCTTGTTCAGGGCATCTTCAGTATCCGCGATGACAGCCTGGAGCTGTACTCCCATTTTCTTGAGTACGGATGGTACTACTCCCTCAGGCTGGTTCAAAAGCACATAGAGTAGATGCTCTGGCTCTATCTGCTGATGTCCCTTGGTCTGGGCAAGCTTCTGGGCCTCCTGCAAGGCCTCTTGTGATTTCATCGTGAATTTATCAAATTGCATATTTTCTCCTCTCTTATGAAAAATCTTTGTATGTCAAATAGTTGTGTTCGATATTTGCAAAAAAGCTAAGGATGGCCTATTACCTTGTCAAGGGATCGCGTCGGACACTGGACTTCCCCAGGAGTTACTTGATAAAGGGGCTCTGGCGTAGAGGCAGGGTTTGCTGTCCCACCCATTCATGTGGAAAAGAGGTGGAAATCTGGAAGCTGGCAGGGCTGAGTCCGGAAAAAATGTTCCTTGGATGTTTGAAGTGCATAATTTACCGTGAAAATACACACTGCGGCGCTGTATTTTCATGC
>CAZUIH010000101.1:0-7662 GCA_964620365.1 uncultured Desulfobacterales bacterium
TATCATTAACACTAATCGTCTCCTGGAAGGGATCTCTTGAACAGGCCCACCCCACGGAGGATTCCTCTACCAAATTTTCCCCTTCCCTAAATATACGGGCGCCAATGGCTTCCACGGCCCAGTTCCAAAAATTCGGGGGCGGAGCATCCTCTACCCTGTATCGGCAAAATGTTGTCGTACTAGAAAAAAAACCCACGTTTTATCTCCAATCCCTTGTGCCTATGCCACAAATTTATCGATATTATAGAGAAAATTAACCAAGATAGCCACAGCAGCCTCGATATCCGACTTGGCTGCTATGCCAACAGGACCATGAATGTATCTGACAGGCACCGAAAGAACAGCGGTTCTCGCACCCAATGCCTCGGTCTGCAGGGTTGCCGCATTAGTCCCGCCGACCCTCTTTACTACAACCTGGCAAGGAATACCATCTCCACGTGCAAGAGCGACGATGAACTCACTGAGTTGCCTGTCCGCCATGAATCTTCCGTCACAAAGCCTTATCTCAGGCCCTGCCCCCACCCTGCACAGCACCTTGTGGGGAGGGGTAGAGGGGACATCATTTGCCACTGTTCCCTCCAGGGTCAAGACAATATCCGGCTTCACTCTTCTCGCCGCGGGCCCTGCTCCCCTCAACCCGATCTCCTCCTGGGCAGAGGCCAAAAGATAGAGGTCGCAGTCAAGACCGGAAATCTCCTTGATTGTGGAAAGCATTATGAAAAGTCCAACCCTGTCATCCAGGGCCTTGCCATGAATGGAGTGATTGTTTTCATGCCATCCTGAAAAAAAGGTGACCGGGTCCCCTACAGACACCTTGCTCAACACCTCTTCTTTTGGAAGCCCCAGATCAATAAACAGCTCATCAACAGGTATGACTCTCTCCCCCTTATCCCCATCCTTTCCTGAAAGATGGGGCGGGGCGGCGCCTATCACGCCCGGCAGGGGCTCCACGCCCCATACCGTGACGCACTGGCCGTAGAGTACCCTGGGATCAATGCCTCCCACCGTTACAAAACGCAAAAAACCGGCGTCATCAATATGGCTTATCAAAAGGCCAACTTCATCCATATGGGCATCAAGCAGGACCCTCGGGCCATCACCTGATATCCTTGCCAGACAATTTCCCAGCGGATCCACCTCGACCTCGGCACCCAATCCTTTCAAATGCTCTTCAAAAATACTTCTGACAGAGGCCTCCAGGCCAGACACGCCCGGCGCCTCCACCAGTTTTCTCAACAGGGAAAAATCCATCTATCCAATCTCCTGAGAATGGTTACGAAAACCATCAATCCCGTTAGTGACAAACCCTTTTCTTATAACCTGCCAGAGTCCCTCATCCGGATCTGCCTCTATCTCTAGCTGCCAGATTGGGATCTTGGGCCCGCGATAACCGTTAACGCCAGAAGAAAGCACAGCCTTTAATTTTACTCCATCCTTCGCGGTAGTTACAAGTGCATCGGCCCCCGCTTCCTCTGCCTTCTTGAACAGGCTCACCAGATCCCCTGACGTGTAACGGTAATGATCTGGAAAAGACATGGTCTCAAGAAGGGTCATCCCCATCCCCTTTATTGTGTGAAAAAAACCTTCGGGAGAACCGATGGCGCAAAATGCGACCACCTTGCTCTTCCTGACCTGACTAGGGGAAACTTGGCGTCCTGTCCCAAGGCAGGAGAACACGGTGGGTCTCACCCTACTCAGAAAGACAGGTTTACCGGGTACCGTTTCCTGAACCCTACATTTGATAATTTCCTGATCAGCCAATGACAGTTTTTCCACACCAGTAAGCACCAAGGCTGAACTCCTGGAAAGGGCGGACAAAGGCTCTCTAAGATCTCCTCCTGGGAACACCCTCCCTGTACCAAAGGGGCTCTGGGCGGAGAGAAGGACCAGATCCACGTCCCTTTCAAGGCGAAGGTGCTGAAATCCATCATCCAGCACGATTGCCTGGACTCCAAACCTCTCAATCGCGAATGTGCCTCCGAGACATCTGTCAGAACCCGCGATAACGACCACACCCCTAAGCCGCTCAGCCATCATTACCGGTTCGTCCCCTGCCTCTGAAACCGTTGCACATATCCTTTCTCCGTTCGATACCACCAAAGGTCCCTTACCGGCCTTTCCTCCGTAACCGCGGGTACAGACAGCAGGCCTGATTCCCTGTTCCCTGAGCCATTTTGACACCGCGATCACGTGGGGGGTCTTGCCTGTCCCCCCCATGGTGATGTTTCCCACACTGATAACCGGGCAAGGCAGCTTTCGGCGGGACAGAATCCCTTTCCCGTATGCCAGGGCGCGAAGTTTCATGCCCCCTGCGTAAGGAAGAGAGAAAGGCCTTCCAGCCATAAAAAGATAGGGCAGTATCTTATGGATATCTCTTTTCAAGGACATCTTCCAATAAGGAAATATACTTTGAAACGACCCCCTGGTTCTCCTTTACCAGTTCATAGGCCTTTTTACCCGCTTCATCACGCCAGGAAGGCGTTTCCAGAAGGGCCTTGAGGGAAGTGGCCAATTCATCCTGATCCGCCACCATTTTGCCACCGCCGCATTTCTCAATATCCCTTGCCATCTCCCTGCAACTTTCTACAAAAGGGCCAAACAGCACCGGCACCTTGTACGACGCAGGCTCCAGGAGATTGTGTCCCCCTATATTAACCAGGCTCCCTCCAACAAAGGCGACATCCGCCAGGCCATAACACTTCCTCAACTCCCCAATGGTATCCAAGATGAAAACGTCTTCATCCCCCTTGCCCATTTTCCCCTGGCTCCGCCTGTGAACAGCCAGGCCATGTCCGGTTACGAGATCATGTAGCTGTCCGCCCCGCTCAGGATGCCTTGGGGCCAAGATCAGAAAAAGATTGGAAACACTTCTCTTCACTTCCCTAAAGACAGAAACGATGATCTCTTCTTCTCCGGGATGGGTGCTGCCACACACCCAAATAGGCCTTTCAACCGGAAGCCCCAACTCATTGGCAAAGTTTCTGGCCTCGTTTCCATCGGTGGAAGGGAGAGGAATGTCATATTTTATATTACCAGGAACCACTATCTTTTTTTCAGGGATGCCAAGCCTGACAAGACGATCTCTGTCATCTTCTGATTGCATTCCCAGGTACCTGAATCCCTTATACAGCAAGTCCTTCAGGGGTCCGAGACGAGATAGCCGAGATGCCGCCCTGGAAGATATACTTCCATTTACCAACATGGTGGCCACGCCCTGCCTATTTAGACCCCATATCCAGTTGGGCCATACATCTGTCTCAACCAGGATAAAACAGTCAGGTCTCAGCTTTTTTACAAATTTCAGGATAGTGGGAAACAGGTCATAAGGTGCGGGGAATACAGCAGAGGCGCAGGAAGACATCTTGCCCTTGAGAAGGGTCAGTCCTGTGGCCGTGGTGGCGGAAATCATTACGGCAGATTCGGGCCAACGTTTCTTGATGGCATGGATTAGAGGAAGTGCACCATTTATCTCCCCCACAGAAAGGGCGTGGACCCATATCCTGGGATGCCCGCAAACCGTTTCAGGAGGTAAAGTCTGCCTTACCCCCAATCGCCTCAGCACTTGCCCCCTGTACTTTGAACGGGCCATCAAATACATTAGCAGGGGGGGAGCCACCAAGGGCAGAGAAACCACCTGAATGAGGTTGTAAATTGACAAAAGAAGACGTTCCTTAGGGCCCATGATTTCTACTTGACCATTTTCCTATCCGCTGCTTTGGGACGAAAGAGGTGACACGATTCTCCAGAACTTTCATGCACAGACTTACAAGGAAGTGCCTTGCTTTTAAAACCAAAGGCCCTGCATCCATGTGGATATGATACGTCCCAGGTTATATAGTAATAAAAACAGTGACGACAGGATGTCAAATTGTCTTTCTTGTTGCTTGTTGAGGCCCTGTGAACCATTTTTTTTATTTTATTATCATCGTCTTAGATCGAAATTTAAAAAAACATGTTGCAAAAATCATATGCCTGAAATTTCAGGCTTAAACAAACAGCCAGCACGACTTGCTGCCAGTCACGCCATAATGTAACACAGTCCAAAGGAAATAAAATGGTCATCTTGTTTCCAAGTTCGCAGCTTTTAGGCCCAGTGCAGAGAAAACAGCTCATTCAAACCAATAAAAACCAGGACAAAAGGGATATATGAGACTTCAAAAATTCATAGCCCATGCAGGAATATGCTCAAGAAGAAAGGCCGAAGAACTCATAAAGGCCGGACGAGTCTGGGTAGATGGTGTTTTGATAACGGAACTTGGCGTATCAATAGATCCAGAAAACAATGAGGTCTCCGTCGACGGAAAAAGGATATCCTTTAAACCATCAAAGGAGTATATGCTACTGCACAAACCGCCAGGCGTTCTTTCCACAGTAAGTGATCCGTTTGGAAGAAGGACCATCATGGATCTTGTCAGGGAAGTTGGAAAGAGGGTATATCCTGTTGGCCGGCTCGACCAGGACAGCGAAGGCCTGATGCTACTCACCAACGACGGGGAACTGACCAACAGACTTCTTCATCCCAGGCACAAAATTCCCAAAAAGTACCATGTAACCGTGCAGGGGCACCCGTCCAAAAGGGACATCGAACTCCTGAAAAAAGGGGTGGAGATTGAAGGAAGACGCACCCAGCCATGTCACGTGAGGTTGATAGGGAAAACAAAGATAACCTCCCATTATGAAGTGATACTCAAGGAGGGAAGGAAGAGACAGATCCGTCTCATGTTCAAGTCAATAGGACACCCTGTATCACGACTCATTCGTACAGCGATAGGACCACTGACACTTGACGGACTGCCAAGAGGAAAATGGAGGCGCCTCACAGAGGAAGAAGTAAAACTTTTAAAAAAAACGGCAGGGCTCTGAACGCGGACCTCAAGAAATATCATAGCCCTTCATCTTGTAGAGAAGGGCGGGAAGACTTATTTCCAACAACTGGGCTGCCTGTGTCTTATTTCCCCCTGTCTTCTTAAGTGCCCTTTTTATGAGCTCTTTCTCCAGGATCTTGCTGCATTTTTTAATGGAAAACAGAGAGTCTTCAAGTCCAGGCACGGTACAGCGGCTGCTCTCCATCTGAATTCCTATCCCTATATGGGATGGCAGGTCAGAGGGCTGGATAATGGGTTGCTCCGAGAGCACCATTGCCCTTTCTATGACATTTTCCAGTTCACGGACGTTGCCAGGCCACATATATTCCATAAAAAGGTGCATGACCTCGCTGGAAACCCCCTCTATTTCGGTTCCAAGCCGCATGTTGTATTTATTGATAAAGTGGGAGACAAGGAGAGGGATATCTTCCTTTCTCTCCCTGAGAGGCGGAATTGATATGGGAAGGACATTGATCCTATAGAACAGGTCATCCCGAAAACGCCCTTTTTTGACCTCCTCAGACAGATCCCTCGCCGTTGCCGCCACAATCCGCACGTCAACTTTTACAACCCTTGTGTCCCCCAAGGGCCGTATCTCTTCTTCCTGAAGGACCCGCAAAAGCTTGACCTGAAGGGGCATAGGAAGGTCACCCAGTTCATCCAGGAAAAGCGTTCCGCCATCCGCCTCTTCAAAAAGGCCTCTTTTGGCCTTTACCGCATCGGTAAAGGCGCCCTTTACATGGCCAAAAAGCTCGCTCTCAAGCAGGTTCTCCGGTATACCGCCACAATTGACCGGAATGAACGGACGATTTTTTCTTGAACTGTTGAAATGGAGGGCCCTGGCGACAAGTTCCTTACCGGTCCCGCTCTCTCCGGTTACAAGCACCGTAGTCTTGTAATCAGCAACCTTTCTGATAATCCTGAAAATCTTCTGCATCTGGGGGCTTTTTGACACTATATTGCCAAATGAATATTTCTCCTCTACCTCTGCCTGGAGCCTGGCATTCTCTTTTCTAAGCCTTGCTTCCTCTTCCGCCCTCTTAAGAACGAAAAACAGTTGTCCCGCTGTAATAGGTTTGTGAATGTAGTCACTTGCCCCCAGAGCTATGGCCTCTAGAGCCTTTTCCGTATCGGCCTTACCGGATATCATGATGATTTCTGCCTGCGAACCGGCCTCTTTGGCCTTTTGCAGGAAATAGATACCATCCTCTGGTTCCATGAAGATATCGCAAAGGACGAGATCAAAAGAATGCTTCTGCAGCAGGGCCAATCCCTCCCTTGCGCTTTCTGCCTGCATCACCTCATACCCGCCTTGTCTCGACGTAAGGATTCCGGCAATGGATTCTCTTATTCCAGCTTCGTCATCTATAACCAATATCCGGGCTCTGCCCACAAAAGACTCCTGTTTTTTCACTTATTTTTATCAGACCAATACCTAACCTTCTTCCCTTTACCCAAATGAAATTATCTTGAAATATAACCTTACAAGGTGTTCCCCCAAAAAAAGGTTAACAAGCGCGGCAACAGCTAGAAAGGGACCATATGGAATGGCCGTGTCACTACCAACCTTTTTTATTCCCATTACAATGAAACCGACAACCGATCCAGCCAACGCGCTGATAAAGATTACTGAGGGGATAGCCTGCCACCCGAGAAAGGACCCTATCATGGCAAGAAGTTTTATGTCGCCTCCCCCCATTCCTTCCCTCTTGGCTGCAAGATAATATAAAAAGGCAACCAAATAAAGGGAACCTCCACCAATCAATATTCCCAACACAGATTCCTGCCATGTAATTGACGACATAAAAAAAGAAAGGATAAACCCAAGGAGTATACCGGGCAGGGTTAAAATATCAGGAATTATCTGATGTTCAAGATCAATAAACGTTACAATGATCAGTACCGCGGTAAAAAAAGAGTAGGCAATGAGCTCGGTACCAGGACCATATTTATGCCATAAAACAAGGCCCAACACGGCAGTAAGCAACTCCACCGCAGGATACCTAAAGGATATGGGTAGGCCGCAGGACCTGCATTTTCCAAATAGCAGAATATAGCTGACAAACGGGATGTTCTCCCACCACTCAAGCCGGTGGCCACACCTGGGGCATGAAGATCCAGGGCGGACGACAGACCTTTTCCTAGGTAATCTGTGAATGCATACATTCAGAAAACTGCCGACACATGCCCCTATGAAAAATATGGCCAAATATTCGATAAATGTGTGTAATGTGACGTTTTCAAACATTAATTTCTAAAAAATGGAAACGGAATCTATTTTTCAAAACCCTTTGGAGGATATGGGAAAACAATTTTTCTTAGTTCTCCCTTTCGCACCAGTTCATCATATTCTTCTTTCAGTGGTTCAAGCCTGGAGAGCGTCTTCACAAATCTTGAGTATATGCTGTACATTTCGGACTCTTCTTTGGCAAATCTCACCCCGACAAACTGCAGCCCGATACCAGGATCTTTTCCTCTGGTGTGATGTACATAGCCCTTTAGGGATATGACCCCAACCACTGGAAGCTCTACCCAGAACTCGGTCACCATGCCTACTGCCATCTTACGCGGTACGTTAATATAACAACCATCGAGAGATACATTTAATATCTGGCCCCTTGTATCTACTTCCGGAAAATAAACCGGCAACCTGATGTTATAGCGGGGGCTCTTTCTTCGTTCTGCCATCAATCTTCCTCATAACTATTGTATTTATACCATCGGCAAAAGGCAAAACCATTTTAAAAAAATTTTAATAGTTGAAAAAAATTTATGGACCGACCAGATACTTCATGGT
>CAZUIH010000102.1:0-7446 GCA_964620365.1 uncultured Desulfobacterales bacterium
CTTTAGAATGGCTTTTCCTGTATGACCTCGAAATGAAAAGGCCATTAGTAACGAACGCCCTTCATTATTAAAAATTAAAAAGTGAGTTTTTTAGAATATGTTTCTGGTAGTAGCCGGAAGGAGGTGTTGATCTTACCTTTTTTGTTGTGATATCAGACTAGTAGAAGTGCAAGAATGCGTCTATGCGTCTGCCGCCTAACTGGCTTGGCAATTTTAGCAGCCGAATAATCCGGGTTAATGACATGTCTCTATTTTTTTGAGAGCTTTTTTTTCAACTCAGCTATCTTGTCCCTCAGCTCAGCGGCTTTTTCAAACTCAAGGGCCTTGGCATAACTCTTCATTTTCTTTTCCAGCTTTTTTATTTCGTCTTCTATGGCCGTATCCTTGCCATATCGTGTCATTGGCTCAGAAATGGATTCCGGGTGTCTGACTTCATCTTCAAAGAGAGAGGATAGGGCATCCTTTACTGTTTTTTGTATAGTGGTCGGGGTGATGTTATGGCGTTCGTTGTAATCGATCTGTATTCTGCGTCTTCTTTCTGTCTCGGCCAGGGCCCTTTTCATGGAGCCAGTGATTTCATCTCCATACAAGATGACCAAACCATTCGCGTTTCTAGCGGCTCGGCCCGCGGTCTGAATCAGGGAACGATCAGATCTCAGAAAGCCTTCCTTATCCGCATCCAATACAGCTACCAGGCTTACCTCGGGTATATCCAGCCCTTCTCTCAAGAGATTGATACCGACTAAAACATCAAAGTCTCCCTGCCTCAGTCCCTTGATCAGCTGGCTTCTTTCCACGGTTTTGATGTCGGAATGAAGGTATTCGACCCTGATCCCAACTGACGCGAGAAATTCCGTGAGGTCTTCCGCCATCCTTTTGGTAAGTGTGGTGACCAGTACCCGTTCATTGCGCCTGATTCGTTTTCTTATCTCACCTAAAAGGTCGTCCACCTGGTCAGAGGCAGGCCGTACTTCCATTTTAGGGTCTACAAGACCTGTAGGGCGAATAAGTTGCTCCACTACAGCCTTGCCTGCCTTTTTCAGCTCGTATGGGCCAGGAGTTGCAGATACATATATGGCTTGGGATATCCGGGCCTCGAATTCGTCCAGCCGTAAGGGACGGTTATCCAGGGCTGAAGGAAGTCTGAATCCGAATTCTACCAGGGTTTCCTTTCTGGACCTGTCTCCTTTGTACATACCTCTGAGTTGAGGGACTGTAATGTGACTTTCATCTATGAAAATGAGAAAATCTTTGGGGAAATAGTCTAGCAATGTGGGGGGAGGCTCCCCTGGTGCCCTGCCCGAAAGGTGGCGGGAATAATTTTCTATCCCGTGACAGTATCCAAGTTGCTGTAGCATCTCCAGGTCCAGGTTTGTCCTTTGTTCCAGGCGTTGGGCCTCTACCAGCCTGTTTTGTGACTCAAAATAAAGAAGACGCTCGTCGAGTTCCGCCTTGATGGTCAATAGCGCCCTTTCAAGTCGTCCTTCAGTAGTTACATAGTGGCTTGAAGGATAAATGATGACATCTCGGACTGGACAGATGGCCTGTCCTTTCAACGGGTCTATGATCTTTATGTTCTCGATCTCGTCCCCAAAAAGTTCAATCCGTACGGCATGTTCTTCCTCATGTGCGGGAAATATCTCTATAATATCTCCCCTCACCCGGAACGTTCCCCGGCGAAAGTCGATGTCATTTCTCTCATAGAGCATGGAAACGAGTCTGGATATGATTTCATCCCTGGGCCTTTCGTCGCCGGTCCTGAGATAAAGTTGCATCTTTTCATATTCCTCTGGAGAACCCAGCCCGTAGATGCAGGAAACACTGGCGACTATTATAACATCCCGCCTAGTAAGCAGGGAACGGGTGGCGGAATGCCTAAGCCGGTCTATAAAATCATTTATGGATGAATCTTTTTCAATATAGGTGTCAGATTGGGGTATGTAGGCCTCAGGCTGATAATAGTCATAATAGCTTACAAAGTATTCAACGCTGTTTTCTGGAAACAGTGCCTTGAATTCATTGAAAAGCTGGGCTGCAAGGGTCTTGTTTGGGGCGATAATCAGGGTAGGACGTTGGACGTTGGCAATAACGTTGGCCATGGTGAAGGTCTTACCCGATCCTGTTACTCCCAATAAAATTTGATGGTTTTGACCTCGTACTATCCCCTCGGTAAGGGTCTTTATCGCCTCAGGCTGGTCTCCGGCTGGTTTGAATGGCGAACAGATTTTAAATAGGTTCTGAGCTCTGGACATTTTTAGATCGCGTGATGTTTCCTTCTGAAATTTTCGTTAAAATCAATCAGGTACGATGCAAGTCTTATTAAGCATGGCCCTGCGGGGCGAACTGTTTGCTACTGATTTTTGGGGAAAGGTTAAGATCAGGAATATACAAATGTTTTCCGTTTTTTTCCAATTGAGCTGACAGATTTGCAAAAGATGTATTGACACCTTAACGTTATTAGGCACTAATATAATTTTTATTGTCTGTTGCCATGTTGTACTTGTTTGCGTATTTTTGCAGACCCAAGTGCCAGCTGTTGATGAATATGGAACGCAGGATTCTGAGAACGAACAAAAAGGCTGCCAGAAGGAGCCGCTATTATGAGTGAAAAAGATTTCAAACCAGCACCTAATTTTATCAGAAACATAATCGAGGAGGATATAAAGGCCAATAAAAATGATGGCCGGGTAGTGACTAGATTTCCTCCTGAACCCAATGGCTATCTCCACATAGGCCATGCCAAGTCTATCTGTCTGAATTTTGGCTTTGCCGAAGATTATAATGGTAGGTGTCATCTCCGATTTGACGACACTAATCCTACCAAGGAAGAAGTGGAATATATCGAGTCCATAAAAGAGGATGTAAGATGGCTCGGTTATGACTGGGGTGAACACCTTTATTTTGCGTCGGACTATTTTGAAAAGCTGTATGACTACGCTGTACAGCTCATAAAAAAAGGAAAGGCCTATGTGTGCGATCTCAGTCCTGAGGAGATAAGAGAGTACAGGGGTACTCTGACAGAACCTGGCAAGGAAAGTCCCTACAGGAACAGGAGCGTTGAGGAGAATCTTGACCTCTTTGCCAGGATGAGGGCAGGGGAATTCCCAGACGGTTCAAGGGTTCTGAGGGCAAAAATTGACATGGCCTCTGGTAATCTCAACATGCGCGATCCTGTCATGTACCGCATAATGCGAGTACCTCATCACAGGACAGGTGACAAGTGGTGCATATATCCCATGTACGATTTTGCCCATTGCCTGTCTGACTCCATAGAAGGGATTACCCATTCCATTTGTACCCTGGAGTTCGAAGATCATCGTCCGCTCTATGACTGGTTCCTGGACGAACTGGAGGTTGAGTGTCATCCTCAGCAGATAGAGTTTGCCCGCCTCAACCTCAGTTACACCGTAATGAGTAAAAGAAAGCTCCTTCAACTGGTTCAGGGAGGATATGTGAGTGGCTGGGACGATCCGAGGATGCCCACGATTTCTGGTCTCAGAAGGAGAGGATACACACCTGAGTCCATCAGGAATTTTTGTGACAGGATAGGGGTCGCAAAAAGGGCAAGCGTGGTCGACATAGCCCTCTTAGAGCACTGTGTGAGAGAAGATCTCAACAAGACGGCTCCGAGGGTTATGGGAGTCCTCAGACCTTTAAGGGTGGTTATTGAAAACTACCCTGAAGGCCAGACAGAAGAATTGGATGCCATAAACAATCCTGAAGACCCATCTGCGGGAACGAGAAAGGTGCCTTTTTCCCGGGTGCTATACATCGAAAGGGATGATTTCAGGGAGGATCCTCCCAAAAAATTCTATCGTCTTGCTCCTGGAAGAGAGGTAAGGCTTCGCTACGCCTACTTTCTCAAGTGTGTAGATGTGGTCAAGGATGAAAATGGCCAGGTGATAGAGCTTCGGTGCACCTATGATCCCGAGACCAGGGGAGGGGCTGCTCCAGACGGTCGAAAGGTCAAGGCCACAATTCATTGGGTCTCGGCGGAACATGCTATAGAGGCGGAAGTAAGACTTTATGACAGGCTGTTTCTTGACCCTAATCCAGATAAAGGAAAGGGTGGTCCTGATTTCAAGACCTTTATAAATCCCAACTCCCTAGAGATATTGACTGGGTGCAAACTTGAGCCAAGTCTCAGGGATGCCGAGGCTGGAACCCGTTATCAGTTTGAAAGATTGGGATATTTCTGTGTAGATACAGTGGATTCTAAACCAGGTGCCCTGGTTTTTAACCGTATAGTCTCCTTGAGAGATGCGTGGGCCAAGATCGAAAAGGCCCATGCCAAGGGGAAAAGAGGAGTAAAAAATGGCTGAGATAAGAGTTCGTTTTCCTCCCAGTCCTACTGGGTATCTCCATATTGGCGGTGCCAGAACCGCCATTTTTAACTGGCTCTTTGCCAAAAAACATGGCGGAAAACTTATTCTCCGTATCGAGGATACAGATGCCGAACGTTCCACCGAGGAGTCTATCCAGGGAATACTGGATGGACTTACATGGCTTGGAATCGATTGGGATGAAGGGCCATATTTCCAAAGTGAATTTGCCCAGCAACACATAGATGTTGCAAAAAGGCTGGTCGAGGAAGGAAAGGCCTACAAATGTTTCTGCACCAAGGAAGAGCTTGATGCCAAGAGAGAGGCCGCCCTGGCTGCAAAGAAGGATATAAAATATGACGGAACATGCAGAAGGCTCACCCCTGAGGAGATTGCGGAGAAAGAGAAAGCGGGCCTTCCTTACGTCATACGCTTCAAGGTGCCAAAGGCCGAGGGAAAGGTCGGTTACACGGACAAGGTCCTGGGGCGCATCGAAAAGCCCTACAGTGACATAGAAGACTTTGTCATCGTCCGTTCCAATGGGAGGCCTCTTTATCTGCTGTGTAATGTGGTGGATGATGTGCGGGATCGTATAACCCATATAATCCGTGGCCAGGACCATCTTACAAACACCATACGACAGATCCTCATCTATGAGGCCCTGGGAGCGGATATCCCTGTCTTCGCCCACATGCCCCTTACCCTCGATACCAAAAAAAGGAAGATTTCTAAACGGACCCATGGAGAAGTGGTTGCTGTGCAGTTTTACAGGGAAAAGGGGTTCCTTCCCTGGGCCCTGGTAAACTTTCTGGTCTTGTTGGGGTGGCATACCTCTGATGACAGGGAGATCTTTTCACGGGAAGAGCTGATCGAGGCCTTTTCCCTGGAGGGGATCAGCAAGGCCAATTCCGTGTTCAACTATCATCCAGGAGACCCGAAATTTTTTACAGATCCTAAGGCGCTTTCCATTAATGCCCACTACATAAGGACCCTTCCGATAGAGGAGATAGCTGAATACGTAGAGAAGGAGTTTAAGGCGTCTTCTCTATGGGATGATGAGTACAAAGGAGCTAGGAGAAAGTGGTTCCTGGATACCCTGGATCTCATCCGGAGCAGGTTCCATACGTTGAAGGACTTTGTAGAGCTCGGAAGGGCGTATTTCTCCGATGATTTTGATTTTGATCCAAAGGCACTCAAGAAAAATATCTTGAAGCATGAAGATCTCAAACAATGGCTGCCTGCTCTGGCAGAGCAGATGGAGAGCCTGGAGGAATGGACCCTTGAGAGCACGGAACAGGTGGTCCGAAGTTTTGCAGAGAAACTCCAGGTAAAGGCCGGTGTAATCATAAATGGCATACGCACAGCCGTTACAGGGCAGCTCAAGGGCCCGGGACTTTTTGATGTCCTGGTAGCCATAGGAAAAGAAAGGGTCGTAAAAAGGCTCAAGCAGGTGCCAGATCTTTACGATTGATCAAAGAGAGCCTTTACAAACTCCTCTGGATCAAAGGGACGCAGATCTTCCATTTTTTCGCCTATTCCGATGAACCTTATGGGGATGTTCATTTGATTGGCGATTGAAACCACGATCCCGCCCTTGGCAGTGCCGTCCAATTTGGTGAGCACTATGCCTGAAATGCCTGTGGCCTCCCTGAAAAGCCTGGCTTGGGAGACTGCGTTCTGTCCAGTTGTGGCATCGAGTACCAGGAATGTTTCATGGGGGGCCCCTTCAACCTTTCTGCCTATGACCCTCTTTATCTTCTTCAGCTCTTCCATGAGGTTCACTTTGGTATGAAGGCGCCCTGCCGTGTCTATCAGGACCACGTCCACATTGCGCTTGATTGCCGCATCCAGGCCATCAAACACCACTGCTGAAGGGTCGGCACCTGCCCCATGTCTTATGACCGGTACTCCGATACGTTTTCCCCAGGTTTCAAGCTGTTCTGCGGCAGCGGCCCTGAAGGTGTCACCGGCAACGAGGAGAACACTTTTCCCTTCTTGCTTGAGCTGATAGGCAAGTTTCGCGATGGTCGTGGTCTTGCCCACTCCATTTACTCCGATCATGAGTACAACAAATGGCGCAGGTGCCCAGGCAAGTTCCCCGGCCTGAACATTGACCCTTTGAAGGATGTTCTGTTTCAAACGTTCCCTGAGTACCTGTGGATCGCTTAATTCCTTTCTTTTGACCGCATCTCGTATCTCATCAAATATCTCTTGAACCGTATCCACTCCCATGTCCGCTGTGACAAGGATCTCCTCAAGGTCATCTACGAGTTCCTGGTCGATTTCCTTGCGGCCAAGAAGGATTTGGTCCATCTGGCGCACAAATCCGCTCCTGGTCTTTTCCATGCGTTCCTTTAGCCGTTTAAAAAGGCCAAATCGTTTTTCTTGTGCAGGAGCGGATTGTGTTTGGTCTTCCTCTGTCTTGAGTTCGCTTGGTGTCGTTTCAGGTTCTATTGGTTCCTGCGGCTGGGAATCTTTCAGTAGTTCATCCTCAGGTTGCAGATTATCCTTTGCTTCGTTTTCTTCGGGTCTCGGATCACCTTTCAGTTTTTGTAACCACTTTTTTAACATAAGTCCTTCTCTGGTCTTCGAAATTGGAATTATTAGACTTGCAGAACCAGTCTATTATCTGATATTAACCTACCAGAATTGTATGGCAACTTCTTAAAAAGATAAGTAAAACTTGATGAGGAAAAGGAGTTAGACGGTGAACAAGTCAGAATTGATAGAGGTGCTTGCCCAGGAAGGCGGCTTTCACCGCAGGATTGCTGAAAAAGTGGTAAATGAGGTATTTGAAGCGATGACTGATGCCCTTGTAAGGGGTGAGGGCGTAGAAATAAGGGGGTTTGGCAGTTTTTCCGTGAGACAGTATAAGGCATATACTGGAAGAAATCCCAAAACCGGTGAAAAAATATCGGTTCCCCCTAAAAAGTTGCCTTTCTTCAAAGTGGGAAAGGAACTCAGGGACAGGGTCAAGGACAAGGTTCGATTGCCATAGCTAATTAATAGCAGGAAGTCGTCTATGTTATAAAGCTTCGTGGATGTGTCTTTAAAAGTTTATCCCATATTATTGGCCTTCCCCCAGTTTAGTGGACACCGGGTTAGGCTGCAAGTTTAAAATAGG
>CAZUIH010000103.1:0-7409 GCA_964620365.1 uncultured Desulfobacterales bacterium
AGTAACCCCCGATGACTGTATGCCCCATGCCGGATTACGATTTTTTCTCCCCTACGCCGACTGTTTTTTTGAGAAAGTATAAATATAAAATGGAGGTCTGGTTTAAGGCAACAAGTTGAAGGTTTTTTCCACTGCTTCTTCCGCCGAATTAACGTAGTGGACGTCTGGAAGATTCTCCCAGGTCCTGAAGCCGATTACAGGTTTCCACATCTTTAGTGCCAGGGCTATTTCCGAAAGGGTCCCATGGGAGCCGGAGATGGCTATCAGGGCCTCGCATGAACGGACCAGTACCACGTTTCGGGCATGTCCCATGCCTGTTACCACCGGGACCTTAATGTAAGGGTTTGCATCACTCGCCTTGGCACCGGGAAGTATGCCCACAGTGATTCCTCCTGTCTCGAAGGCCCCTTTTGCCGCGGCTTCCATTACTCCCCCAAGACCGCCGCAATAGAGTATAGCTCCACGTTCAGCAACCATTCTACCAATTTGTTCAGCCAGTCCAGCGGTTTCTTCGTCGCAAAATCCAGCGCCAATTATCCCTATACGTCGCGTTACAGAAGCCATTTTATTAAAACGAAACCTCCTATAAGCAAGGCCATGAAGACAAAAGTACACAGCCCGAAGTACCTGTCCAGGAAATATTTTACTGGTGGTCCAAATTTGTAGATTACTCCAGCAACCAAGAAAAAGCGGCCCGCACGGGAGATAATAGAGGCAATGATAAATGTGGGGAAATTTATCTGAAATGCCCCTGCCGTGATGGTGAAAAGTTTATAGGGAAGAGGAGTAAATCCGCCTGCAGCAACGGCCCATGCATCGTATTTTTGATAAAGGGCCTGGACTACCTCATACTTGTCAGTAAGATGGTAGAAGGCAAGGATTTTTTGACCGACAGATGCCATGAATTCCCATCCCAGCCAGTAGCCGGCCATGCCTCCCAGTACAGAGCCAGCAAGGCATATAGAGGCCCATTTAAATGACCTTTTGGGGTGTGAGAGGGCCAATGCGATCAACAGGACGTCCGGGGGGATAGGAAAGAAAGAGGCCTCGGCAAAAGCCAGGAGAAACAGGGCTAGTCCGGCGTGTTGATGATCGGCCCATGAAAGAACCCAGTCGTACAGGCGTCTTAGGGCCGAAGGGATGAATAAAATAGTCTGTTTTACACCTTCCACCCGTGATCTCCTATCAATTTCACAAAACGAACTCCTCCCATCTCTTCCTGGTGGGTGGTGCCGTTTTTCTTGAGTATCTTGACCATGGTCTGGGAATATTCATCGCCGACTGGAATGATCATGACTCCTGGGTCATTAAGTTGTTCTACCAGGGGTTTGGGGATTGTAGGTGCGGCTGCTGTTACAAGGATTGCATCGAATGGGGCTTCGTCTTTCCATCCCCAGGTTCCATCGTCAAGTTTCAGAAAGACATTGGTATAGCCTAACTTGTCGAGGATTTTGCGGGCCCTGGAAAGAAGTGCAGATATGCGTTCCACACTGAAAACCACCTTGGCTAACTCGCCCAAGACTGCTGCCTGATAACCTGAACCCGTTCCAATTTCCAGTACCCTCTCATGACCTTTAAGACCGAGTTCTTGCGTCATTAGGGCCACGATATAAGGCTGTGATATGGTCTGGTTAAATCCAATTGGAAGGGGAAAGTCACTGTAGGCCTGGTCCCATAGCGCCTCATCCACGAAAAGATGTCTTGGGATCTTCCGTATGGCCTCTATTACCCTCGGATCACTTATTCCCCGTGGAATAAGCTGGTTGGCCACCATCCTTTCACGGGCTACGCGAAATTGGTCATTGAATGTGTTGTTATTTGTTCGTGACATAATAGATGGTCTTTACCACGTATCCGGAGCGAAAGGTCACCTGCAATACGTCTACTTTGGGATTACCCAAGTGGTGGCCAAGAAGCGGTATCCTGTGATAAAATCGACTGTTCTCCTGGTAATAGTACCACTCTTCGAGGTTATCTTTGGTTATCCTTTTGGCATCGGGTGGACCAAGAAGCTGGACAATTTTTTCCTGGGGCTGGCCTTTTTTTATGAAGGCTGCGTCCGAGGCAAGAAATTTTCGTGGAGTTCCAGCACATGATGTAAGAAAAATGGTGGAAAAACCGATAAAAAAAATAGTACAAAGGATGAGTGGCAACTTTAATAATAATCTGTTCATGTCCATAACTTTCGAAATTCTATACCAAGGGTGTAGGTATGATAAGAGAAATATAAAGTCATCCACCATGATCAGTGGCGAAATATTGATGCGTCAAGCATGTCTTTTAGACAGAAGATAAACGAAAACATGATACCTTTCAAATAAAAAACCATAAAACTTTGCAGGAGTATGTTATGCGATGCCCAAAGTGCGGCAGGATAAGCTTTGATCACCTTGAAACATGTAGAAAGTGCAACAGTGATTTGAGAACGATTGCTGCAGATCTCGGTGGCTTTATAAGACCGAATCCCCAGCTGTGTTGGTTTGAGACGAGGGATGTGTCGTCCGCTGTTGCGCCTGTAGATTTGTCTGACATAGACGTGTCTGATCTCATGCCAGGGCAGGATGGAGACACGTTGAAGGAAGTGGTCCGGGAAATAGATCCTGGCGAGCTGGAAGCCGTGGCTAAGGATGAGGAGTTCCAGCATGCACTGGATGATGTCCTTAAGGACGTGTAGTCCTATGGTGCTGGTCGTTTTCACGGACTTGCAATTCTATCCAGAATAGGCTACATAGTAGCACGCATACGGGCGGTTAACTCAGTGGTTTAGAGTGCCATCCTCACACGGTGGAAGTCACTGGTTCGAATCCAGTACCGCCCACCAATTTTTTTAATAAAATCAAGTACTTGGTTTTGACTGGCTCGCCAAAAGCGGGTTCCAGTTGGGTTCCGGAAAAAAGTCTGGAACCCTTTTTTTTTCTTTTCTTTGAAAAATACTAATCTTTTTATTTTCCCATTAGTTAATCTCGGATTATGCAGTTGGTGAGTTCGCTAGGACACCAGCCCCTTGCGGCTTTAAATATCCAAGGGAATTGGGACGTAACTGGTTGCACCTTTTGGGTGAAGATTTTTCACAGGCAATCTGCTGTATGTAACCTATTTGTTTGTCCCCTTGGGAAGTCTTGCAATCCTATGACATAGAGGATAATTTCGCATGGAATTGAAATCGATTATTAGTCAGATTTTTTTGTGTCTTTTTTCCCCTGTTGTGCAGCTTGCAAGGTTGCCGAAGAAGCGAGGTGGTAGACTCGCAGACCACCTCTTGTGATTCAACTGTTTGAGGGAACCTCTATTATTGATTAAGTAACTCGTCTTTTTAATGAACTGAACAAAAAATCCATTTTGGTTTTTGAAGTACATTATCCAGGTGTTAGCTGGAATTATCAACTCTCTTTTTGCTTAAGGAGAGGCGGCCTGGCTAATTTTTCGGCGAAAATGTCTGTGGATTTCAAAGTGGAGAGCTTGAGGGGTTGAAAAGGCAGTTGGTTGGCATAGCAATTAAAATGAGTGATTTAAGGGTAAGGTTCTATATATGAGGATTGTCGGCCTGAATGTAGGGCTGAGAAGCCTGATTCTCATCGTTCTCCTCCTTTTTGGCATAGTTCCACTGGTTTTGATGATATCCGTAAATCTTCCAAAGGTGGCGGCTCAACTGGAGGATAATGCAGAAAAACAGATGGTCTCGCAACTCAAGGAGCGGTATTATCGGGCCAGCCAGCTATCGGAGAGACGCAAGGAAAGCGTCCGGATACTCTCCATGTTAACCGGCTTGAGGGATATGATGACTCCTTCGGATGTCCATGTTATTTCGGCTTCGCTTGTAAAATCCCGTCTATGTGAGTTGATAAAAAACTGGTTCAATGCCCAAGAGGATATAGTTTCGATAGTCTTGTATGACCGGTTTGGCAAGGAAATAATGCGGCTGGGCCGGGATGAGAAGTTTAACATAGTGTTACAGGAGCCGCGGAAGGGATCAATTGCCGGTCAGGTGGCATTTGAAAAGGGAAAGGAGCAGGTTAATGGAGAATCCTATGTATACGTTGCTGCCATAGATTTTGGCTTTGTCTTCGAGAAGGACGGCCGATCCCACTTCCACCATCCGGAGGTGAGCCTAGGGGTCCCGGTTTTTGACAGACACGGTGAATTCGGTGGTGTGCTGATAATGAAGAGTGATATCACTTTGCTTGTGCCTGATGTAACCAAGGATCTGCTTGTTTGAGGTGATGGCGTCTACATTCCCCTGGGCCATTCCCATGGTAAGTCCTATTCCCATGTACCCGGTAACGCATTTCAGGACTTTCCTGGACTGAAGGCTGTGATTGATAAGGGTAATCCCGCAATAATAGAAGACAGGAAAGGGAGAAAGATCGCATGGGTTCCACTGATTCTCGACAAGCATTCTGAAAGCAGTCTTTGGAGCGGTAGTCCTGTAGACCTCACAGCTATTGACAATTGGAGGAGGTCCTTCCTGATCAGGGTTGCAGTAGTATCTGCAGTACTGGTTGTGTTTACATCTTTGGTAGCGGTACGTCTTGCAGACAAGGCCGATGATCTGAGAAAGAAATTGCTGGATGGACTTTCCGGTCTCCTTGAGCATGGAAGGCCCATGCGTTTTTCGTGGAGTTGGCCTAGAGAATTAGAGAAGACCGCGTCGGATCTCAATCGTCTTTCTTCTATGTATTTGGAGGCAGAAGGGGCCAGAAAGGAGGCAGAAAAGGCCCTGAAGGCCTTAAACAGACAGCAGAAACTGATACTTGATTCCGCAGCTGAAGGGATTATCGGCACAGACAAGGATGGTAAGATTATTTTTGCCAACAGGGCGGCCGCGGACCTGTTCGGTTTCGAGCTTGACGAAATGAGGGGTCGTGATCTGCATTCACTGATCCACTTTATGAGAACGGATCGTGGCCAGTATCCCAGAGAGGAGTGTCCGTTTTGCATGGGACTCAGGACAGGAGAACTACGCTTTCAACGAGAGGAGGTCTTCTGGAAGAGAGACGGCTCGGCGATCTATGTCCATTATGTCTCAAGCCCTCTCCTGGACGTAGATGACACTATCCAGGGGGCGGTGATGTGTATAAGGGACATCACCAGTCAAAAGGAGACCGAGGAGAAGATGGCACAATTGAGGGTCCAGCTCGTCCAGTCACAGAAGCTGGAGGCTATAGGCACCCTCGCAGGCGGAGTGGCCCATGATTTCAACAACCTGCTAACTGCCATTACTGGCTATACTGATTTGATTTTACTCGATTTAAAGCCTCAATCCGCCATATACCATCAGGCTAAGGCAATACAGGATGCCGCAAGGAGTGCAGCGGAGCTCACACGGCAGCTTCTTGCCTTCAGTCGCAAACAGAAGATTTCACCCAAGGTCGTGGATATAAATCGCCTTGTAGCTAACCTCAAGAAGATGCTGAGCCGGTTGATAGGAGAAAATATATCCCTTGAAACGAGGTTCGTTGATGAGCATCTTCTGGTTCTGGCCGATCAAGGAATGATAGAACAGGTGATCATGAATCTTGTGATAAACGCCAGGGACGCCATGCCGGATGGAGGTAGCCTTCTCATCAAGACCGAGGAGAAAAGCATAACGGCAGACAAACAGGGGCTGTATCTGGAGGACAGGATAGGCTCGTTTGTCTGTATAAGTGTTAAGGATGCGGGCTGCGGCATGGATGAGGAGATTCTGGCAAGGATATTCGAACCTTTTTTTACTACCAAGGGTATGGGTAGGGGGACTGGCCTTGGACTCGCAGTTGTGCATGGCATAGTAGAGCAACATGGCGGATGGATAGACGTGTACAGTGAACCGGGCAAGGGGACCGAATTTCATGTGTACTTGCCTAAGTACACGGATGCCGGGCCTGAAGACGCAGGGTGTGAGGAAAACGGAGATCTTCCATGGGGAAACGGAAGGGGCGTCCTGATTCTGGAAGATGAGAGCGAGGTAAGGAAGGTTGCCGAGGCCATCCTTGTAAATGGAGGCTATGAGGTGCATTCCGCTTCCTGCGTAAAAGACGCCTTTGATCTTCTCAATAAAGAAGGCAGCAGCATTGACCTGATTGTCAGCGATGTGGTCTTGCCAGATGGAAATGGACTTGATTTTATCCGGGAGGTCCGAGTCAGAATGCCTGATATGCCTGTGCTTGTCATGAGTGGCTATGCATATGACAGTTCCGGTAAAACCATTGTTCCAGAGCAAGGACTGCACTACCTGCAAAAACCTTTCAGACGCTCTGAACTTTTAAGGGCTGTAGCCAACGCATTGGGCAACAGGGCCGCAGACCATCCTCAATAGCGTTATTATCCCAAATTATGCAGCTCGCAAGTTTGCCGAACATCTTTGCTGTTGGAACTTGTCACCATTTGGGTGAACTTTTTTGGTGTTGTGTTAACGGTAGCCCATTGAAATTATAAAAAAATTATTTCGTTCGGCAGTTGAAGTGCATAATTTGGGATTATCCATGTTATGGCAAAAAGAATCGGGTTCTCCGAAGCGTCTCCTTGTGCCTCGTCCTGGAACCAAAAATCTGATTTTTAAAGTTTCCCTTGAGTAACAAAATCACAAAGGATTTGGAACTATGGATTTTAAAAGCATAAAATTGGACGGGCGGGATATTCAGCTGGCTAGAAGGCTGATACGTGTTTCCTTTGCCCTGTATTGTATGTTCATCGGGTATCGTTTCTACATGTTTTATTTGTGGGCCAGTGGCCGTTCTGAAGTTATGGTCCTGCGACCGGCGTCGGTGGAGGCGTTTCTTCCAATAAGCGCCCTTGCTTCTTTGAAGGTTTGGTTGCTGTCAGGCGATTTTGACAAAATTCACCCTGCAGGCCTGTCCATCCTGTTGATCATAATGGTCTCAGCCTTTTTGCTAAGGAAAAGTTTTTGTGGCTGGATATGTCCGGTGGGACTGTTATCCGGCCTTCTGGAATTTTCCGGCAGACGACTCAACCTGGCCCTTTGTCCTCCTGTCTGGCTTGATTACCCGTTGAGATCTCTGAAATACCTACTCCTATCATTTTTCGTGTACATGATATTCTGGCAGATGGACGTCCATACAATCGTCAAATTTTTAACGAGTCCTTATAACCTGACCGCAGATGCCAGAATGTTACTTTTTTTTCTGAATCCTTCCCTCCTGGTACTTTCTGTGTTGGGGGTGCTAGCAGGACTTTCTGTCCTGACAAGGAACTTTTGGTGCAAATATCTATGTCCCTATGGGGCTTTGCTCGGGATAATTTCACTGTTTAGTCCTGTGAGGGTACGTAGGAAAGTGGAACTTTGTATAGGGTGCAAAAAATGTAGCCGGGCGTGTCCGGCATGTATAAAGGTCTTCGAAAAGCAGGAGGTTCGAGGCGCTGAATGTTATGGTTGTCTTAAATGTATATCTTCGTGTCCTGTCGATGGTTGC
>CAZUIH010000104.1:0-7366 GCA_964620365.1 uncultured Desulfobacterales bacterium
ACATGGAAATTAATCTGGTGTCGATGCACAAATGTGACAATCAAGAATTAAAAAATTGAAAAGCATATCTGATGAATAGCGATTTGGGGAACGCAGATGGAGGGAAGAAAAAAGTCAGACAGGACTGTATTGACCTGAAATGTGCCATGCCATTCTCTTTCAGGTCTTCGACTATTGTCTTGGCCCCATGAGCCCAAAAATTAGTGGGCTTGTAAAGGTCAGAGGCCTTTTCCATATCGGATAACATCAAATTTAAAAGTTCAAATTCTTCCATAGAGCCCTTTATCCCGGATTATACAGCTGGTGAGTTCAGACAGAACCAATGTATCAAATCCCGTTCAGTTATTACTATTTACCTTTGTAGCTGTTATCTCGAAACTTATACTCATCTTTCCCTTCCAGAAAACATTGGCCACATCATCTCTTTCGCATATTGTGTGATATACTCGCAGGAAAAAACTTTCTTTTGAATTTGAGTCCATTAACTCTTCATAGTGCAATAGGGGTACAGAATAAAGCTCTGACAGATTGGTCGTTATGTTGAGATACTTGGTATCATCTCCTATGGTCAACTGCCCGGTGACATTGCCCAGGCAGTGCCTGCACGTAACTATGTGATTGACAGGAGAGTCCTGTAACACTTTTGTGTTTTTAAGGGAGAATCTTTCCCTTTGCTCTCCTCCGTTAAATGTTTCAAAAAATAATGACTCTTTTTTGAAGGATTCTGGCAGTAAAGTGAATATTCCCAATCTCAATGATGCGGGCCTGAGATCTTTTGCATACATATCATAGATAATTTTAAATGAGTCTTCATCCAATACCAAAGATTTATAGATTAGAAGACCTGGCAACTCCATGGGGATTTTGTTTCTGATCATGACCGAATTATTGAAAGAGCGAACCTCAACCTCTGACACGTTGGCCGAAAGGTCAGTATATTGACGCCCGTCCTGGGTAAGGAGCATAATGTGTCCTGTATAAAAATCCGATCCAAGAGATATGTCTGAAAAATAGCCATGGGCAATAGTGCCCAGAAGGGGTTTTGTACCGCATTTTTCGAATGCAAACTCCTCTATGGCAAGCCCCCGATTTTTTAATACAGTCAGTCTGATTCCATTTTTTTCTATATGAATTTTTCGGCCATTTTCCTTAATTAAATGGGAGAGATTATAGGAGCAATTATTGTCGTCTATTGCCCTTGGAATGCATCCGTTTTCTTTTTGAGCCCAAAACAGTGCGGCCCCCATCCTGTTTCTGAAATTTTCTATTTTTTCGTCTGTAGTATGGGTCCTGAAATCGCTCCCCCAGAGTCTGACCAATTCCTTTTTCAAAAAATTTAGTCTCTCTTCCCCGTGACCTTCGACCTCCATTTTTTCAATGGCACTGAGCAATTTGAAACATTGGGTATTCATCCTTGATGAAGCCCGACCTGTCACGGCCCACCGTGTAACATTATATTTGTCCTGTTTTTTTGTTCTTATCGGATATGATGGAGTGCATACCCTTTCAATTTCAGGCAAGGACGCTATACGGGCTTTCGTTAATGCCTGAGTCGGAAGCAATACGGATTCACCTTTTCTCTCAATGAGGAAATTGAGCATCCTTTTTATTTTCTTAAAATGTCCCTTGACCGCAGTCAGCGTTTCAAGGTTCCCCGGCCGGTAATCGAAGACTTCAGCGTCAGAGGCATATAGAGAAAAGATGGGATGTTGAAAGGGGTGACGAGAGGCCATCTTCTTATGAACTGCAACGAAATCCTCCCACTCTTTCTCATCCAGTTCCCCCCATACAGTCCTTTGAAACTTTTGAAAGGAGATGCAGTCACTCCACAGAAAAAAGAGCCTGGTTGGACCATGGATCAGGGGATGATATCTCCAGGCTTCTGGCCATTCGTTGTCTTTTCGCGCGTTCATCCAGTCAAGGATTAGGGCCTCATATCCATAGTCCTTGTAGAGGTAAGGCAGACTGTCTGAATAACACTGCTCATTTAAAAAGGCGATCTTTGGTCTAGTGCCTAAAATTTTTTCATATGTTTCAATCCCGTATTCCAGGTTCCACCGGTTTACTTTTGCCGGTATCAACGGGAATATTGCCTGAGAATAGCTTGAACCTATCAACTCAGCGCCATTGGACCTGACAAGGACCTTCAGCCGATCAATGAAATCAGGTTTTAACTTTTGAATGGTTTCAAGTGTCTCCCCTGTGTATTCTAGTCCAAGAGGTATTCCGCTCTCCGCGATATCCAACAGTTTTTCATATACATATTCAATAACATACGTATAGTGTTCTGTCGGAATCGATGAAAAGGCCAAGTTGTGATGAAAAATCAGAAAAAAATTCATTAGTTCTCAAACGGGTTCGGTCTCTATTTCAACAGTTTCTATCACATGCCTGGCACGCTCTACCGCCTGTTCTCGATCGGTTCCCTGGGTTATGACAAATCCAGCGCGTTTGGTGTGATCTGTAACAGGGGGAAGGATGTCCCCAGGCCTTACGAAAAACATCATCTTATGAATCCAGGGCATATCCTGGACCTTTTCCAAATTTTTTATTTCGGTAATCCTTCCAGGTCTTGGGAAAAAATATCTTATGGCCACACCTTTCCAATAATTTTGAACCAGTTCGCAAGGATCCACTTCCTCTCCAAGGCTGATTTTGATAGCGCTTCTAATAAGGTCGACTCCAGTGGCAAGGGGTATCTGATCACTGCTGAACCACCCACCGGAGAGTCTTGCCGCAATCTCAATCACCTTAGGGCCTTCTTTTGTAAGGACCAAATCGCCTTTGGCAATTCCATCCTCGATTCCCAAGGCCAAGGCGGCCTTTTCAGCTGTGGATTTAACCTGATCTATTTCAGCAGGGGCCAACCTAGATGGCTGCTCTCCACCATTTTCTATGATAAACGGAGCAAACCGCTCCAAATATTCATAATTTCGGTCTGCGAAACCGGGGGTAAAGGCCTTTCCATTTAGGAGAATAGATTCGGTACTTATCTGTGGTCCTTCCAAGAACTCCTCGACCATTACCCTGGAAGTAGGCGAAAAGGACATAGCATGGGTATAAGCCCAGGCCAAATCTACCTCATCTGTCAATCTGAGGACCCCCCTGGCCCCTCTACTGTCTACAGGTTTTATCACCAAGGGCTGCCTTCTTTCAGAGATGATTTGTTTCAGGTGATCAGGGGATTCCACAGGACTGAACCACGGTATTGGAACACCCTTTTCCCGGAAGCGCTTTTTCATCTCAAGCTTGTCAGAGGCAAGCCTGGCGGTCTCCATGGAAATTCCTGGAAGACCAAGGGCATGTGCTATACTGGAAACAGTGAGGGGAACATCGGCGGCAAAACACACCACACCGTCAATGGACCGGATTTCCTTATGAAAAGCCAAGGCCTCTTTAAGGGTGTGCTGGACATCATATGTGCTCGCAACGATAGCATGATCGGCAAACTGGAATCCAGGGGCCTCTGGGGAACCGTCACTAACAACCACATAAAGCCCCATGTCCTTGGCCTGTCGTATGCCAGGAACCGCTTCAACGCCTCCGCTTACTACCCATAGGCACTTCATCCGAAGTACATGCCTCCGTTTACATTAATGGTCTGGCCTGTGACATAAGAGGCCTTTTCACTTACCAGGAAGGCCACGACATCCGCAACCTCTTCCACTGTGCCTATCCGTCCTACTGGAATATCCCTCACCTTTTTTTGCCCTTCGGCAGAGGCCAACTCCCTATTTGACATATCTGTGTGAACAAGGCCAGGAGATACAGCGTTACAGGTAATTCCATGTTGGGAATAAATCCTGGCAATGGACCTGGTCAAGTTGATCAAACCCGCCTTAGCCGCGGCATAATGGACCTGATTATATCCTCCCCATTGCCCACCTATCGAGGCGATATTGACTATCCTCCCCCACCTATTCTTTATCATATCAGGCAAGACCTCCTGGGAAAACGCAAAAGGACCACGCAGGTTGACTGCCAGCATATGATCCCAGTCTTCATCAGTAATGGTGTCAAACGGCTTCTCTTGGGCGATCGCAGCATTATTAATCAAGATGTCAATAGAACTTGAAAAATGAGATACACACCTGTCAATGGCTCTGCGAATGGAATCCCTCTGTTCCACATCCACATGTATGGCAATGGCATTTTCCTGGTCAGCTACAACAGCCTTTGCAAGGTCTTCATTCGAACGATAACCCACCGCAACCCTGTAACCATTTTCCATGAGGTTCAGAGCGATACCCTTGCCTATTCCACGGCTTGCACCTGTGACAAAAGCTACCTTATCCATTGTGTGCGCTAGGCCCCACTTTTTCGTTTTGAAATCTAAGGACTCCAATACCACATATCATCAAGACGCTGCCCCGCCAACAGCATTGGAGAAACCGGTGCGTCATGTTGTACCTTTACGTGCAGGACAGAGGATCTAGGAGAGGAAAGCCACTCCTTGACCGTACCTTCATCAAATTTATTGAGTCTGAAGGCGTCCAACCCATATGCACGGGAAATATTTGTGAAATCTGGATTTAAAAAAAGGCCAGTGGTGGGATCGTCTCCAAAGGTGATTTGCTGAAACTGTGAGACTATGCCTAACCGACTGTTATCCATAATAATTATTTTTAGATTCAAATCATATTCTCTCAAAAGGGCAAGTTCCTGTAGATTCATCTGAAAGGAACCATCCCCATCGATGGCAATGACAAGTCTGTCATCCTCCAAACGCTTGAGACCGATTGCCACGGGAAGGCAGTATCCCATTGTCCCATGACCTGCTGAGGTGAAAAAAAGTTTGTGTGGTTTATCAAAGGAGAAATAACGTGCTGCCCAGTGCTGATGTGCGCCTACACCTGTAACCACTGCAGTTTTGGTTTCCCTGGTTAACGTATCCACATATGAAAACAATTCATCTGGGCGAACTCCCTCCTCTTGACCATGGTCATTGAGCTTCATCTTTTCTTTTTGGGATTGGACCGCGTTACTCCACAATGTCCAGTCGGGAAGCAACTCTCCCTCCATTCGATCCATGAAAACATCCATAAAGGACTTTGCGGTTGCGTTGACCTGAAAGGTTCTATTGAACCGTCCATGGGTCAACTCGTTTTGATCGATATCTACGTGTACAACAATTTTATTTTCAAGTTGCCCTACCTCGGTTCCGGTTTGGCGTACATCCAGCCGACTTCCCAATACCAGAATCCAATCTGCCTGTGCCAACGTCCAGTTGGCCCAAGGCAGACCAGTATGACCGATCCACCCGGCAAACAAGGGATCCTTGTAAGACATGATTCCAAGTCCCCGGAGGCTACTGACTACAGGGATCCTTAACTGTTTGGCCATGGCCCTGACCTGGCTCCAGTCTCCTTGAACACCCCCACCAATCAAGACCAACGGCCGCTTTGCGGCTAGCAAAGAGCTTTTTATGTGTTCCAATAGATGATCCGGTATGACTGATTCCCTGCTGGGAATGGATATGTCCTTATTGATATCGATCTTGAAGAGTAAATCGGGATCAATCTTGGCCATTTGAACGTCCATTGGCAGATCTATAAGCACTGGGCCCGGTCGATTGCTCTGGGACATGACGTATGCCCTGACAAGCGTTTCAGCGAGTTCTTCAGGGCTTTTAGGCTGAAAAACGGCTTTGGTAATAGGTCCAGCCATAGCGATAACTGGTACTTCCTGGAATCCACGCTGTCTCAGGCAAGGCGATCTGGCTAAATCCCCTGTACCGACCTGTCCTGTAAATGCAACGAAAGGAATACTGTCATAATAAGCATCGGCAAGGCAGGTCATGAGATTAGTGGCTCCTGGACCACTTGTGACTGCCACAAAGGATGGTCTTCCAGTAAACGAAGCATGGGCTATGGCCATATACCCAGCACCCTGTTCAGCCTTGGATACTATTAAATCTATCCCGCAGCGTTTACACTCATGTAATAATGGCGCTATCGTCCCACCAGGGTAGGTGTATAAGCATTGTTCTGTATCATTAATCAGTTTTGCAATTAGTGCTGTCGATAACATTTTTAATCTAAACCTGAATCTATTGCGTATAATACGGTATCAATAAAGTGTTGCTTATGTATTCCCAAAAAAAACCTGTAATCAGAAATTAATTTATTAACAAGTAAGGGAATTCTCCATAGATCATCATACTTATGATAGATCGATATCTGAAGTTTTGGTCTAAATTGTTTAATGACAGTCTTGCTTCCTTTAAGTGCTTCAAGCTCAGCCCCTTCTATATCCATCTTAATTAAGTCTATCTTTTTTATGTTTTGTCTTTTGACGAAATCATCAAGACTCGTTACAGAGATAAAGCTCTCTCCAGTGCTGTCAACCCGAAATTGCATACTGTTTTCACAAGAGTTTTTAAACGATAATGTACAGGTATCGCTCCATAAACCAAGTTGAATAGGGATAATTGTGTCCACCATGTCATTTTTTTTGATGGTTGCTTTTAATTTCTCATAATTCACTGTTTCCGGTTCAAAGGAAAATATATGCCCCTCAGATTTTAATGCCTGGGTAAAAGCCACGGCCGTATCGCCGGTCCAGGCACCAGCATCAATAATTGTGTCCCCTGTTTCTGGTTTGACATTTGGATGAAAATACTGATTAAACCCGGAACATTTTAAAAAAACGGGATCTGAAGTGAGCCTGAAGCGTACTAGAGACCAGAATTTTTCTCTGGAAAACTCATCATAAAAAAGCTCGGGCACCTGTTTGATTTCTGACCACGACCTAATGATAAGATCAGGTTCAAAATGATCTTTCCATCTATCAAAATCAAAGCAATATCCAAAATACAGATATTTTTTTATGCCTATTGATTCTAATTGTTGGCCAATCTCCAAGGCATAGTCACTGGAAATAAGAACAATTACATCTTGATAATTGGATAATATCTCAGGTGATTTTACAGGTACCCCATCTAAAGTGGCACCAATCTTGTTGGAATCATTATCACAAAAAAATAATACCTCTATGTTCTTTTTTCTAAGAAAATTTAAGGCAAACCTACCTGCGCTTCCCGCACCAAATAGGATGACTTTATGTAATTTTTCGAGGTATTCAGAAATAGAAACAGTTTCGGATGGAGCGACCAACAATTCTGAGAACATTTTTTCGCCTGTTTTTTTTAACGACCATTGGTTAAAATCTGATTCACTCATATTTTATCTAGTTGGACTCCAAAAATTTATCCAACATACTCATCGATACGCCTGCTCAGATCTTCTGATAGGTAATTTCTCCAATCCCCTACTCGTCCGCTTCTGATATGACTCTTTAAAAAACTATTTTGGGCCTTTTTTATGGAATTGATGCTATTTTTTTCTATGAACTCTGTAACTTGATC
>CAZUIH010000105.1:0-5285 GCA_964620365.1 uncultured Desulfobacterales bacterium
GCCATACGGTCAGATCTCTTATCCTTTTTCTCACCAATTTAAACCTCCTCAAAAGTGAATTGATAGATGTTTTGATCGGGATTAAGGATTGTCGTGCCATTATCAGCACCATTTCCAGCCTGAATTAATGTACGGTTACACACGCTTCGGCCAGCCTAGAAACCGCCTCTCCAGCTCGGGCAGGCCTGCACCGGAGTTGGACTGAAGTACACCACGTACTCTCAGGCCCTTATCCCGGACTAAATTTTCCGCAATGCCCTATCCATTTTGACTTGAATGCTTTTTTTATTCCTCTATGGACGATTACCATTTGGCGCATAGTCTCTTTCAATTGCCGCTTGCGACGGCAATCGAAAAAAGAGCGGCCTATCCGGTACCTATTCCCATTATGCTACCTGCCTGAAAAACCAGCGTCGTAACCACATACGCCAACGCAGTCAGACCTCCCAGTTGGAAGAGAGCCCACTTCCAGGAATTACTCTCCCTCTTGGTAACAGCGATGGTCGCCATGCATGGCGCGCTGATCAGACAGAACAGCATGATACAAAATGCCGCCAGAGGGGAGTAATTGGAACGGAGCTGCTCCCGAAGCGCGTCTGATTCCTCGTCAGCCTCTCCCACCGAATAGACTATGCCCATTTGGGCGACAAAGACTTCCTTGGCTGCAAATGCCCCTATCAAGGCTGTGCCGATCCTCCAGTCAAACCCCATGGGTCTGAGAAATGGTTCCAGTCCATGTCCGATTCGGCCGGCAACAGAATATGCCAGTTCCTCGGCCTGCTGCTCCTGATCTATTTTCGCCAGTCTTTCTTCCAGGGACGATTTCATCTCTTCAAGATATTTCACAGCCGCGGCATATACCTCGGGATCCTTCTCCTGAAGCCGTGTCAAGGCAGAGTCATATTTCTGTTTCAGCAACACGTAATCAGGGGTACCTTCTTCAACACCGCTTTCTTCCACGACCTTTTCGAACTCACTCCTTATCTTTTTTATTTCATTGACAATGCCAGTGAAAGTCGCCAGGAGCTCTGCGCCTTCAGCATGTGATGAAGTCTCCCCTGACGTCATGCCCAGATCAGACCTAGCAAAATCAACCAGAACCTTCGACTCTTCATCCAGACCAACAAGAGTGTTCAATTGTTTCACCTGGGCTAGGAAAGTCTCCTGGGCCTGGATCCTCTCGGCGTCGTAATCCCGGTCATAAGTATCTTTCTTAGGATAACTGGTCATGGCCCAGAGGATGATGGAGATGGCAAGGATTATGGTTCCCGCCTTCTTTAAATATAGCTGGCCGCGTTCCCACATGTGTATCAGTACCCCCTTGACGGTAGGCATCCTGTATGGAGGAAGTTCCATGACAAACGGCACGGATTCACCCTTAAGAAGGGCGCGCTTCAGGAGCTTTGCGCTCAGTATTGCCAGAATTATGCCTATCATGTAGATGGTCCACAGCATGGGCGCATGCCATGCCTGGGGGAAAAATGCAGGTATGATGAGCGCATAAATCGGCAGCCTGGCCCCACAGCTCATAAGTGGGGTCACGAGCATCGTTACCAGCCTGTCCTGACGATTCTCAAGGGTCCTGGTAGCCATAATGGCCGGGACTGAACAGCCAAAACCTATCAACATCGGTATGAAACTCTTGCCGTGCAGTCCGATCTTTTGCATCATTCGATCCATGATAAACGCCACCCGCGCCATATAGCCTGAATCTTCGAGAATCGAGATGGCCATAAAAAGCAAGAGAATATTAGGCAGGAAGACGATCACCCCGCCTACACCACCGATGACACCGTCCAGAAGCAGTGACCTCAAAGGACTTTCCGAACCTTCCGGCCACCAGCCTGAAACCACGCCACCAAGCCAGCTGAAAAATTCCTCTATCCAGCCCATGGCGGGCTCTCCCAGGGTAAACGTAAGGTGAAAAACGAGATACATTAACGCGAGGAATATGGGGATACCAAGCACACGGTTGGTGACCACGGTATCTATTTTGTCCGAAATGGTGTGCCGCACCTCTATAGTAGACCTCACCGCCTCCTGACACACACCGGAGATAAATCCATATCTGCGACTGGCTATGGCGGTCTCCAGAGACTCTCCAAGGATGGTTTCGATACGGGGGACCCTTTTCTCTATCAGCTTGTTGATTTGCGGAGAACTGATCCTGGCACGCAGATCCTTGTCATTCTCTAAAATCTTTACGGCCAGCCACCGCGTACCATATTTCTCTGCTAGGATCGGTTCCTCTTCACCTAATAACGACTCAAATGCCGCTATCTCGGCCTCGATCTCCTCGCCATAGTCTATAATTTTCTTCTGACTGTTTCCCCTTCCCACACTGGCAGTTGAAATTATGGCCTCTAGGAGTTCCTCCATCCCCACTGCCTTGTGCCCCACGGTCTTTACCACAGGCGCCCCCAAAAACTGGGACAATTTTTCAATATCAAATTCGTACCCACGTGACCTGGCTGTATCAATCATGTTGAACACAAGCACCAGGGGAACTCCCAATTCCTTGAGCTGTACCGTGAGGTACAGATTCCGCTCCAGGTTGGACGCATCGATAATATCCACCACAACATCAGGCTGCTCTTCCACAAGAAAATCTCTGGCCACCACCTCCTCAGCTGAATAAGCGGTCAAACTGTAAGTGCCAGGAAGGTCAACAATTTTCATCTCAATATTGTTGTAGCTGCAATATCCCTCTTTTCGCTCCACTGTTACTCCGGGATAATTCCCTACATGCTGCCGTGTCCCCGTCAGGTTGTTAAATATGGTGCTTTTCCCGGAATTCGGATTTCCTGCCAGGGCAACTACTATTTGTGATTTCATCTCTATGTCTCTCTCCCTACCTCATTCTACCTATTTCATTATGACGCAAAAAGTTTAGCATGCCTAACTTTTTGGACAAAAAAAATTATTCCACGGCAATACTGTGAGCCATTCCACGACCCAATACCAGGCAACTTTCTTTTACTTTGATAATAAGAGGCCCATACATGGAATTTCGCAGAACACGAATTTCAACACCCGGTATCAAACCCATGGCAGCAAGGCGCGCCTGAAGCTCTCCTCCTCCATTTATTGACAAAAGCCGCACACGCATACCATCGCAGATCTTTGTTAAAGGCATAAGTCAACCTCCTTACTCGTCCCTGTTTCAGACTAGATGATTTCGACTTCAATACTCTCCGCTTCCACTTTTCTCAGAGAAAGATGATAACCCTTTACCTTTACATCTACGGGATCACCCAATGGTGCCACCCGTTCCATCTCTATAAGGGCACCAGGGGTTACTCCCATCTCTACAATCCGCCTGCTTACATCCCCCCCTGACTTGATTTTTACTACCTTACCCTTCTGGCCAGGTTTTAGATCCCTAAGATTGGATATCATCTTGTGCTTCCCCCCTTTCTCTCTTTTCTTTTTTTTTATTTCTTCCAAGGCAAGAGAAATACATTTTTCACAATTGTCCTGGGTACCCTGATCACAATAATAACCAAAACCAGCCACCCATTTGGCTCCGCCCCTTGGACAGACTTCCACAAATTCGGCAAACCGGATAAAGCGCTCCAAAATAGTTTTAGGTATCGAATGCTCCATCTGGCATGCCGCCTTATCGGCCTCAACCTCGTCAACAGCTAGCACTTTAACAAAGAAGTCCCGCAGCACCTCATGTCGACGCACTACGTCCTGGGCAATCCTCTTGCCCTTGGCGGTCAAGGTAATTACTTCATATGGTGCGTAGTTGATCAATCCCCTGTTGGCAAGAGAACGAAGGGCACCAGTTACCGAGGAAGCCCCAACCTTAAGTCGTTTCGCTATATCCTTTGCCCTGGCCACTCCTTTCTCTGCAATAATATGAAAAATGGCCTCTAGATAATCTTCCAGACTGGCACTAAGTTCTTTTTGTGTAACCATCACTCACCTCATGCCATGTTGAAATATTTATTTTCAATACGATGAAAAAAATACGGTATGCCGAAAATATTGTCAACTTTTTTTCTTCTCTGCCTCATAACAAAAGAGAAGAATTCAAGCCCCAATCCTTACAACCATTAATCCTGGGGTAATGTCTTGACATAACTTTATCCCTGTGCGTAAAATAACTGGCAAAATTTGTCAGAGTCAAATATTCTTGTCCTGACAATTATCATAGCCCTCCGGGTGTACGGGAAGATCGGTGGAAATCCGACGCTGGCCCGCAACCGTGAGTGGGGACGAAAACTGCAAATTGCCACTGTTCCGTTCAGGGAATGGGAAGGTGCAGTGAGTAGAGTGATCCACAAGCCGGGAGACCGGCCCGGAAGGAGGATGCGAGAGGCTTCGCGGCTTAAGGCCTGCTCGGTGCATATGTAGGTTTGAAGATTTCACCATTCTGATTTTCACGCCATACTACTATTCTCTCCATCCTCCTTTAAAAAACAGGGTACCACTAACTACCGGATATTCCGGGGAATATTACTGTTTTAAAAGGAGACAAAACATGCTTGTTGTTGGAGAGAAGATCAATATCCTAAACCCGTTGGTCCACAAGGCGATTCAAGACGAGGACTTCACGACTCTTGTGGATCTAGGGATAAGGCAGTTGAACGCCGGAGCCGATGCCCTTGATATCAATCTGGGGCCTGGGCGTGCCGCTGGCAAACTGCTCCCTTCACTGGTCCAGGCCATCCAGGAAAAGAAGGAGTGCACGCTTTTTTTTACAGCCGATGTGATAGGTCTCACCGAAGGACTCAAAGTCCATAAAGGCCGACCGGTAATAAATGCCGTGACCGCAGAACATGACTCCTTGACCAGAGCCATGGCAGCCGCAGAGTGCTTCGACGCATCTATCGTGGTTCTGTTGGTCAAAAACGGGGTACTCCCTCAATCCCCTGACCAATGGTGCCTACTGGCGGAAGAGGTCCTTGAGACAGCGGAAAAACGCCACTTTCCCCTGGAGAACCTCTATCTGGATCCAGTACTCAGGCCACAGATGAATGCCTTGACCCTTGATGTCATCTCCACTGGAGCAGGCCTGAGTTCCTTAGTAGAGGCAGTGAAGCTCATCAAACATCTCAGGACACAGGGCGTAAAAACCATCGTCGGACTGAGCAATGTTTCTCTGGCCATGCCATACGGGTCAAGGTCTGCGATGCACTGTTCAGTACTGAACCTGCTAAGGTCCGCGGACCTGGATGCAGCCATCTTGAATCCCCTGGATTCAAAACTGATGGAGTCCTTGAGCAAACCACTAGGACCTTTGTGCCAGCCCGTCAAGGAATTCCAGGAGCTTGTTT
>CAZUIH010000105.1:5385-7209 GCA_964620365.1 uncultured Desulfobacterales bacterium
GTGAGCATTCGCGGTTTCAGACCTGAATTTTCAGGCATTACCAAGCATTCACTCCTGCTCATTGACGGTCGTCCTGCCGGGGCCACAAACCTGGCCACTGTCCTCATGGACAATGTGGAGAGGATTGAAATACTAAAAGGCCCTGCGTCCTCGATTTACGGGGCAGAGGCCATGGGCGGCGTCATCAACATAATAACCAAGAAATCTACCGGTCGTCTTGCCGGAAAGGCAGAAGTCGGTGGCGGAAGTTTTGACACCTTTGCCGCCAAGGGTGCCATTGGAGGCAAGATCACCAACTGGATGGATTTCGATATAACTGCCCGCACATATAATCAGAATGACAATATAGAACTTGGTAACGATCACGGAGAAAGGCCGGGAACATCCTACGACACCAATTATGGCTCTCTGAGACTGGGATCGGCCTTCATGCCAGGCTGGCGCCTGGATGTCAAAGGGGACTGGTACTACGGAAATGACATCGAGACCCCTGGAGCCCTCTTCTATGACGACCGTCAGCAGAGCCAAAAAGACGTCGAGCGCTATTCGGGAGACATGCATCTTTCAGGAGAATGGGGTAAAAATCGCACTAATTTCACCATGTTCTCTTCCAAAGAAACAAGTGACTATTACAAAAAATATGAATACGACTACACGTCAGGCGGTTATGTCCCCACTTCCAAATACCATAGTTACTACAAGGAAACCGAATGGTGGGGAATGCAGCTCCAAAATACCTATAAGTTCGGACGGCATGGCCTGACAGCGGGTATTGATTATCAAGACGTTGACGTAGAAAGCAGAAGCTACAAGAGAGATGGTTCAAGAAGGGCCCCTTGGAGCCCTGACAGCAGCAGGGAAAACTGGGCTGTTTTTGGAAACACTCTATGGAAATTCCTGGATGATAGACTAACGATAACCGCCGGCATTCGTTATGACTATTTTGACGTGGAAACCAAACGTACCCCTTACAAAACAGACTTCCATCCCGGCAGCGAGGAATTTGATACTGTAAGTCCAAGGGCTGGGATAAAATTCAGAATCAACGATTTTCTGGATCTTCACACCACACTTGGCAAGGCTTTTGTCCCACCTACCGCAGCCCAGATGGCTGGCTATTCGGAACGGATGGTCCAAGATACGGTAATGATCACCAAGGGAAATCCTGACCTTGACCCCGAGACCAGCTGGACCTGGGATGGAGGGATAGGAGTGCACCACGCAACGTACGGCATAGATGGAGATTTGACCTTCTACGTAACGGAAGTGAATGACAAGATTACCAGAAAGACAGTTGGCAACATAACAACATACACAAACTCTGCTGATGCCAGCATCGCGGGCATGGAATTTAAGCTGGGATGGAATGTGGGCAAATTTCTTGATCTTGGCCGTAATGTAAAACTCTTTGTGAATGGGGAACGGATCTTTCATTCAAGGGAGGACATCCCTGGTCAAGGAGAGTCGGACATACACAATGTCGCCCACTGGAAAGTCAACTATGGGATCGATTATGAAGACGGCATCTTCAATGGCAGATTACTTGCCAGGTACGTCGGAAAACGTAAAGACAGTGACTGGTACTCCCCAGGCTATCCTGTGATAACCTATGACAGCTTCACGGTGGTTGATCTCGCCCTTGGTTTGAATATTACTGATAATCATCATCTGACATTGAAAATCAACAACATTTTCGATGAATACTATTTTGAAAAACCGGAGTTTCCTCTGGCAGGAAGGGCTTGGTACTTGAGTTACCAATACACATTCTAGCCCGGATTATTCATGAACAATTTAACTAAGTTTCATATCTACCTGATTATG
>CAZUIH010000106.1:0-7005 GCA_964620365.1 uncultured Desulfobacterales bacterium
CCCTACACTAATTTCGCAAGGGGTAGGTGTCCCACTTACATTGACACAGAGGGGTGAATGATGACGACCCGTACAATCCGAATTCATGGAAACCGATGGAAGAATTTTTTTCTGATAATTCGGGAGTTACGTTCAGTCACGGTATATGTCCCGAATGCAGTAAGAAATTTTACCAGGAAAGCCTAAAACTTTTGGCCAAGAGAGGATAGCTTTCTGAAAATCCAGGATGTCAGAGGCGGGTAGATTACCCGCCTCTTCTTTGTCCTGCCATTAAGAATAGTTTTATCCCGGGTAATGCACTTCAGATCTCACCAATTTCACAATCCGCATTTATTTCCCGGCCTTCTGGGCTGAGACCAGAAAATTCAGCCAGTCAGACATCTGGCGTATATTTTTTGCAAGATACCAACGGCCATTGGCGAAGACCCCGTAATCCGCGCCACCCATGGCAGTGGCAAATCGTATCGAATTGGAATAAAAAAGCCATTCTTCAACCCACATTCTTTCTATGGCCTCGTCAAAAATATTGCCAGGCAGACCTACAGCTACCCCTTTGTCCCATGCCGTAAGGAGTATTTTAGTTGCTGCAAGAGTCATGGCATTGGTAGTCTCTATGGATTTTTCAATCCTGATAAAATGATTATCTACCCATTGGGTGCTATGACAGGAAAGACAAAGCTGTTTCATGTTTGCTTTTCGCCTCTCCTGTTCCTTTTTGTCGATGAGGAAGGCCGATACCGGTTCTCCTGTCAACTCCGTGGGTAATGGCAGGCCACCCTTGTTTTTGATTATTGACGTATCCGAATTTACAGGATGGGGGTGAGCGTATATAAGCCCGAACAGCCTGTAGGCACTTCGGTCATTCATCTGGTGAGTACGTCTTACTACGATTTCGCCATCACTGGTCACCAGACTCACGTGGCATGTAGCGCATGTTGGGGCTGAAAAATCTTCTCCCACCTTCCAGGGAACCGCGTCAAAATTCCATTTATAACCAAGGGCGTAATATCTAGAACCATGCTTGCTGACGGAGTAAACTTTATAGGCTGGTACATCCGGGCCCTTGTGGCATGTCGCGCATGCCGATGGTTTTCTGGCTTCCGCAATGGAAAAGCTGTGGCGGGTATGGCACGGCGAGCAACTGCCTTTACTCCCGTCAGGATTTATCCGGCCCACACCGTCATTAGGCCATCCGGTTAAAACGGGAAATTCCATTTCACCCATTACGGTTTCCCTGGTCTGTATGCCTTTTACCTCCACGTTGGTACCATGACATGAAAGACAGGAGTCATCTTCCGTCATGCTGTCCGGTTTGTTGGCCTTGATCTCGCCATTTTCCCAGGTGACTACTGAATTGGCCACATCCATCAATCCATGATAAACCGGGTTGTGGGTGAGGTTTTTATAGGCCGTGGACATGATATTGTTCTTGTACTGGTTCACCTCGGCAGGATGGCACACAGCGCAATCGGTTGGTGTCACAATAATATGAACATCGAAGCCATTGTGTTCAAAAGTATCCTTGTGCTTTGCGCTATTAACGGTATGGCACTCGGCGCACCCTATGACAATATCTTTCATCCCCTTTGGAATTGTGCTTGTGGAGATGCGCCTTTCCAGTTCTCCTTTTTTTAGGGATTCAGGCAAGGTTGAACGTGAATGTCTACTTTTTTTCCAGTCCGCAACTATCCCTGGAGTCACGGTCGAATGACATTCAAGGCATGTCTGTGTATCATCACTGATCGATTTCGCCTCGGCAAAAAGAGAACTTGAATAAAGCGCCATGCAAACCACCATCATGGATAAAAGAAATTTTTTACCTGAAATCATGATTCCATCCCTCTCTCAAAGTTAAAAGTACGTACTCCTCAGCCTAACTGTGACAAAGTGGGAAACACGACCGGCAAAAGGATTTAACCTTCGTAAGCTTATCCAGCCTACGCCGGCCACTTTGCCTGCTGTATGAACTGATGACGTCAAGGTTCAAGTACTTAAAAGCGTGATCCCACTATTTAGATGGTATTGAAATAACTATATGAAGACAAGAAAGTTTTCCTGGTTGACATCCCGGATTGTGCCCCTGCTTAGTGGGCAAGCAGGGAAAAACTTTTCACAAAAGTGCAAGGGCCAGGATAGACCATTTTTCAAATTGATCTTTCCTTTCAAGCACCTCCTGCCTGCTCATCCATCCTGCGTTATAGAGTCCTTCCTCATCAGAGCGTATTCCGATATCCTCGGGTATTGGTACCCGGCACAGATGAACCGCCCCCAGATGTACCTGTCCAACCTCGTCGGAATCGTCATTGATCCAGCCGAGAAAAGAGGTCTCGACAGTGTTCGGACAGACAAGTTCCTCGTATCGTTCCCGGCAAAGGGCTTTTTCGTATTGACTGTGGGTAAGGGCAGGTCCGTCCGCGTCCTTGCTGTTTATATGTCCACCTATTCCTATGGAGAACCTTCCGGCAAGTCTTTGCTCGCCAACCTTTTTTCCACGCTGATACACGAAGAAGCGTTCTTCACAGGTAAAAAGCTGGTAGGGTATTAGCTGTTTGAACCCAGGGTCATTCTCTGCCTCGCGCCTCGGGATAAAGTAATGGGGTAGGGTAAAGACACTGGCAAGGGATGGCGTGGCAAATGCCCCCTGTCTCAGTGGCTTTCCGAATAAAGGTTCGATATCCGTCCGTTTGAGGCAAAAGACCTGTTCCATTTATCTCCTCCCACACTGTCTCAAAATCAATCCTTCCCAAACTCTTCCAGCATGAGTTCGAATATCTCCTGATCGATCTCCTTCAAAAGCCTATCTTTTTCGTCCTTGGGAAGGAAAGCGGCCTGGAAGGAATTTTTAATCAGTTTCAGCACCGCCCACTTGCTCAACCCTTCCGGGGTGAGCTGGCCCGCCCTCAGATATTCCTGACTCATTGTGGTATCGGAAATGAACCGATTGTCGGTATTGACGGTTACGTTGATTCCATGCGCAAGATATTTATGAAGTGGGTAGACCCCATTTTCATCCTCTTTTGCAGGAAACAGGGGAAAGCTGTTTGTCTGCATGTTGGACGATGGACACATCTCAATGGCAAGACCGTGGTCCCTGACAAAATCCATCATCTTGCGGTTTTGAATGAGCTTCAGGCCATGTCCTATGCGCTTGGCATGGAGAAGGTAGATGGCCTGCCAGATTTTGTCGCTGGAAGCCATCTCTCCCGCATGGATCGTAATATTCATGAAATGTCGGTGGAGTGGCATGAACTCTTCCTGAAATTCCACAGGATCATAGTGTTTTTCCTGTCCTGCAAGATCGAAACCCACTACCCTGGGCACCTTTTTGTGACAGTTTTCCAGTCTCTTTGGAGGATTGCGGTATGTAACTGCCGCTGCAACATGACTGGCAAGGAGGGCCCTGTCCTTGTGACGTGTAGCCATTACGAGGAAATTCACCTGAAACCCGGGATGTCGAGACATGAATTTCGCCCCTTCCTTCATTAGCACATCAAGGGCGTCGGTAATGGCCAGTTTTCCGGCCCTGGTGTAGTTTTCAGGAGAACAGCGTACTTCCAGATATCTGACATTTTCATCAAACGCGTTCTGCATGAGAGTTTTCAAGGCAAGGCTCAGCGTATCTGCTGTCTGAAGAAGGGCTGATCCTCCAAGATCCCCGCAGGACATGTACCAGGTAAGCGAATCTTCATTTGTTTCAGGCCAGTCTACGCGATCATCTTTTATCAGTCTGCCGTCTCTGGATAACTGAAGAATCTGGCTCTGTGACAGGGCATCCACTAACACCGCGTTACAGATGTATTCTGGTTCATCAACCGTTTCAAAAAGGATTTTAAGGTTCTGAAGACAGTGAACGACTGGTTTACCACCATTTTCACTGCTTAAATTCCGCAGGTCATCAGGCGTTAGCCTGCGGAGTTCCTTTCCAAGTCTTTTTTCAAATTTCTTTTTGATCGAGGACCTGACATCCTGAGATATTTCCAGGTCATCCAGCAGTGTTCTCGCAAGGTCTCGGAGAAGAGGGGCATCCTGGGCGCCCCCAAGATGACAGTGGAGGTCTGCTTTCGGAAGTTTTTTCAGCCATTCAAGGTCCTTTTCTTCCTCTTCAGGTGATAGGCCGATTTTTTCCTCTTTCAGGGGCTCCTGGATCATCTTTGGCAGAAGATAAAGGGAACGGAATGAACTGCCCACTTCGTCCCTTCCAAGGTCCCTGGCCCGTTCCCAGTTTTCTTTTATGAGCTGACGGGAAGGAGTCCATACCGCGGCGATTTTATCATAATCCTTGCGACTTATTTTATCCGGACCAATAAGCACGAAATAACCGAGGCATCCATATCTCATCCCTGCCTCTATCAACCGGCTGGTCATGCTCTTTCGCCCGCCTGACGAAATTATGGTCCTGTTACCTGGCAGTCCGGCAACAAGCCTGTCAACAGCCTCTTTCATCTTCCTGTCCGCATCGAGACTGTCCACATCGGAGATGGACAGTTCAAGGGGTTTAAGTGTCACTTCCGGAAACTCCGCCCCTGGCCCATCTGTCTTTTTTCGCACCTCTTCCAGCGCCTTCATGACACTGTCGTGCCGTGTGCAGACCAGGTGGAGGGTGTCGATTCGCATCTGGCTGAACTGCTTCCTGATCTTTAGCGTTTCCGGGGAATAGGGCAGCTCTTTTTTCCCATTGAAAAAATCCAGCATTTCAAAGATCAGCTCGCTGTTTCCAAGCGCGGTAACCAGATGCAGTTTTTTCAACCTTTGGATCCTCCCCTGAGTTATCGTTCTATCCTGATCCTGGACCTGTCTAGAAAAATCCCGAATCGCGTGTCAGGCCGCGTACCCACGGAACTGATAACTACATCTCCTGCCAGCGAATGTCCAAATGTATTTTCCATCAGTTTGCGCAACTTGGACTTGTAGCTGTTGAAATTTTCCCTGGTGAGGGACAGAATCCCTGTATCAGACAATGATCCAAGTGCGCGGCTGCCTGGAATGGACCTGTATATCTGTGTCAATCTCTTGCTGGCGTTAAGCACCTTTTCTGCCTCCACGAAGCACCTGGTGCAGTCCCTGCAAGGTGAAGTCAATGTGCACGCCTCCTTCCTTTCCGCAAACCAGGTATAAAGGGCAAGACATGCAGGATGGACATCCATTTCCCTTTTGCCATACATGATCTTGGCCTCTGGCAGGGAAATGGTCAGCAAACGCGGCTCATCCTTGATTATGGCAGTCATGAGTTCTGCCGGAGAGCGCGGCCGATCCAGCAATCTTGCGTCAAGTTGACCGCGGACAGAAACAATGGGCATGGATACGAGGTGAATCTGGGCATAGCGGGTTTCTTTCTGATACGGCTGTCCTTTTTGATCATAAAGGGTCACAGGGACCGATTTTTTTGGCGGGAACCAGAAGTCGCGGCACGACTCGAATTCCGGTGAGACAAGCACATGATATACCCGGTCCTGCGGCCTTGCGTAAAACTGCGCGGCAACGGTGAGACAGCTCGACATGGTCTTTCGACCTCCGGCCACCAGAAAGAATACGGCATTATCCGGAGATGAGGTCAGCTCAAAGGCAAGGTCCAGGCACAATTTCAACAGTGCTTCATTGCTTTCCGCATCCACTATGTCATCGAGTTCCCTACCCCGTGCATCAGTAATGACGTGGATATTTTTCGGCGGAAAATCGATAGTGTGCCCAGGTATCTCGTATTCCCTTAAAAAACATTCAAAGGCCCCTCCAGGGGCAAGAAGGGAGCTGAAGATATTTTCCCTGCCCGTCACGGTGGTAATGATATGTAGGGAGTGGATATTGCGACCCTCCATATGGAGGGCATAGAGTGCCTCTGTAATTACTTGCGGATTAAGTCCTGAGACAGCAAGCAGGATGTTCTTCATGGGCCATTTTCTGTATGCACTTTTATCTTGCCATGTCCGAAGGCCGTAAGTTTTCCCACATGGGCCACTTCACAATATTTAAGTATCGGGATGAAAGGCGAGAGTTCACCCTGGTAGGTCACGCTTCCTGTTACGCCCCCAATGTTCATGAGCCGTTTTTGCCTGTTGCTGTAGCGGGTAACCTCCTGCCACTTGAGATCATGCTTTCTAGTTACAACAGACTCGGCCAGTTTGACAAGCCCGCTATAGTCGAGATCAGGTTCTCCTTGTCCAAAGGTCTCCTCAAGAAGGGATATCCTGCGCAGACACGCGCGCACCAGGATGTGAAAGTCCAGCCTGTCAACGAGATGGTTTCTGTACTTGATCCTCAGGGGAGTCAAGAAGCTGACCGTCACCTCATTAACAGGTCTCTTGGCAAATGCGTCCAGGCAAAGCAGGCCTGGCTCCAGGTCCTGATTAAGGGTCTTTTCTTTTTCGTCAAAAATGGTCCGTTCACCCCTTGTGACCCTGATCAGCTCAAACCTGCCAGAACCATCTTTCCTGTGTTTCCCAAGGCCGTATTTGCCCATTAATTCAAGGCAATAGACCAGATAAGGAAGATATTCCACAGCATTTCCGAAAAGTGTAAGCCCAAGGACAAAAGAGTCTCCTGCCTGGTAGGTATGCTCAAGATCCAGCGGCGGTTCAAGGACAAAGGGGTGGGGCAGGGCGCTGGAAAGTATCTTGCCCCTTTTGTTTCCCGCTCCCGTTTTTTGGGTCTCAAACATCTGAAAATATACGCACCTTTTCTGGAGTATGCACGAATCGCATTCCTTGAGCCTAAGGGCGCAGACAGTCTTTTTTAGGGCAAGACCGAACAGCCCCCTGATCGCCGAGCCCTTGAAGGCCGACACATGGGCTGCCGACGTAAAACGGCAATAAAATGAGTAATTGGCATATTGCATGGATGTTTTGAAGATTACAGTTTTTTTTAAATTATTCAATATAGTCGCAGTGAATCCTTTTGACATCAGTAAGCAATGTTGCAGAACGATTGTTTTGTTTGGAACCAATAAATAATAGGCAACCATGCCCTGCCAGTCAGGTTTAAGGTCGTGAATCAGCTGACATGCTTCAACAT
>CAZUIH010000107.1:0-6934 GCA_964620365.1 uncultured Desulfobacterales bacterium
AGGGCAAAACGCAAGGAGAAAAAAGCGCGAGCCCTGCCTGCAGTGAGCTTTTTTGCCGGTCAGAAACTCAATCATCGGTAAAAAGGAGAATTTTTAAACCTTGATGAGGTGCACCTTATAGGTGAACATTTCAATCTGGATAACACACAACAACTTACTGATTTTTTTATTTATTCCTTGTTGTTCGGGGTTTGAAGTGCATAATTTGGGTTTAAAGATTCCCTAAAGGAAGATGGGCAAAGGTTACGATACGCAAACTATACATCAAGCCGACTGAAGCTACATTACATTTCGGCCAGGATACATGATCGAAACGAAATTGTTCCTTTGGATGCCCAAAAATCAATCTGTCACCAGGCAAGAGGATTGCAGGCCAACTCAGGGAGGTAATTTGAAATATGGCAACCTGTAGCAAGTGTCATGGGGAGATACCGAACGGCGCTGACCAATGTCCACACTGTTCCGCTCCTGTTCAGGAGGAAACATCCGGTAATGGGGCCCTGAACGAAAAAGGGGAGAGTGAACCGGCTCTAGTGAATATAGAGCCAGGAGTCACGCTTGAAGACAGGTACGAGGTTCAGGAGGAGTTAGAAAAAGACGACACGGGCGTGGTGTACCTCGCCTGGGATCGTGCGCTTGAACAAAAGGTTGCCATCAAGGTAATAGCGGCTGAACTGATGGAAGGCTCCGATGCCGCAGAGGATCTCAAACAGGACATAAACAAGGCCCTGGGCCTCACCCACACCAATATTGTAAAGATACACACTTTTGTTTCTGCCAATGGACAGGCGTACCTGATTACAGAGCATGTCGAAGGCGAAACCCTGGTCCAGCTCCTTGAAAAAAATAATGGACAGCTGGATGAAAGAAGCGCCCTTGACATCCTGGGACAGGTAGCCTCTGCCCTCGATTATGCCCACAAGCGAATTCCCCCTGTTGTACATGGGACCCTTACGCCCTTTAACGTGCAGTTGACCAGGGATGGCAAGGCCAAACTGTCCGGTTTTGGATTCAAAAGCCTGCTCAAGGATTCATCCATCCGCCTGACAAGGGAGGCCAACGTAGAAACACTGGCCTACATGGCCCCTGAACAGCTGAAAGACGAAGAAATTGGCCCATGGACCGACATCTATGCCCTTTGCTGTCTTGCCTGCCAGATGCTTACCGGTCATCCTCCATTCCACAGCGGCAACGTCCGGTGGCAGATAATGTATGAGGAACTTGCGCTCCCTGAATCCCTGCCGGAAGGAATTCGCAAGGCCCTTTCCAAGGGACTTTCAAAGGACCCGGCTGACCGCCCCAGAAGCGCGGGAGAACTCATTTCCATGATGAGTACAATGAAGGAGCAGGCCGGGGAGGAAGATGAAAAAAAACGTGAATTTTCCGGGGTGACCCAAACAGCAACCCAGGAGGCTGCCCAGAAAAAGACAGAAGAGGCGCCCTCCCCTGGACCGGAAAAAAGGAAGACCCCTGTCTGGACCTGGGCCGTTGCGGCCCTCGTGTTGGTCGCTGCCGCGGTTGGCGGGCTGAAACTTGTTACAGTAGGGAAAAACACGGACAAAACAAGCGCCAGGCCTGGAGTGGTAGCCGGACAAAATGTTGGGAAAATTGACAAGAACAAGGTGGTTCCCGCACAAGGCCCGAAAAACCATGGACACGCGGCCATATCAATCGTCAAGGAAGGCCCGGCCCTGGTGGTAGACAGCACTCCTGGCGGGGCAGCACTTTACATCGATGGAAGGGCATTGGGGAAGACCCCGAAAAAAATCGAGATCCTCTCTGACGGAAAACATGAGATAAAACTTGTCATGGCCCGGTACCACGAATTCAGACAGGAAATTACTGTGTCACCAGGAAAGACAGTAAAGGTGTCAGCCGTGCTGGAGCCGCTCCCTTTTGGCGACATTGAAGTGACAAGCCTGCCTCCAGGGGCGGAAGTGTTCATGGATGGTAAAAAAGTGGGTATCACGCCTCTGTCCATGTCAAATGTCAAAAAGGGGACAAAGAAAATTGAAGTAAAAAAAATGTGCTATGCCCCTGAAAGCAGAACTGTGGAAATAAAACCGCTAAAGAAGGTGTCCCTGGACATCAAGTTAAAAAATGCGTGCGGAAGCCTTCGCATTGCCTCTAAACCACAAGGCGCAAAGGTCTTTATCAACGGCAAAATGACTGGAACCACCCCCTTGGCCATTAAAAAGCTCAAGGCTGGGAAAATCTCTCTTGAACTGAAAAAAGAATGCTACAAATCAGTCAAACGCTCGGTCTCCGTCGACCCACTCAAACAAAACAGCGTCAACATCTCCATGGAACCAACATGCGGAAGCCTTCGCATTGCCTCTAAACCACAAGGCGCAAAGGTCTTTATCAACGGCAAAATGACTGGAACCACCCCCTTGGCCATTAAAAAGCTCAAGGCTGGGAAAATCTCTCTTGAACTGAAAAAAGAATGCTACAAATCAGTCAAACGCTCGGTCTCCGTCGACCCACTCAAACAAAACAGCGTCAATATCTCCATGGAACCAACATGCGGCAGCCTCAAAATAACCAGTACTCCGCCTGACGCTGATGTCTACATCGATGGCAAAAAGGTCGGCAAGACGCCGTATTACCTTGCCATGATCCAGGGGAAGAAAAAAATAGAGGTGCGCAGCGAATTGGGAACCTGGACGAAAACCGTAAACTTTGACAGGGGCAAGGAAGTGATCCTGCACCCCAAATTCAAGCGAAAAAAAATATGGCGAGATCCGGTTACAGGGATGGAATTCGTTTGGGTGCCCGAGGGCTGCTTCGACATGGGATGCGGACAGTGGCAGGAACGATGTGACGACGACGAAAAACCCGTGCACAGAGCCTGCGTGGATGGATTCTGGATCGGCAGATTTGAGGTGACCCAGGAGCAATGGGAAAAAGTAATGGGCAAGAATCCTTCCCATTTCCAAAAAGGTGGCAAATATCCAGTGGAACTGGTTTCATGGAACGATGTCCAGGAGTTCATCAGGAAATTGAACCAGCTCAATGGTGGCAGTTACAAATTTCGCCTGCCTACAGAGGCCGAGTGGGAATATGCGTGTCGCAGCGGCGGGAAGGAGCAGATGTTCTGCGGTGGGGATGACGTTGATTCAGTGGCGTGGTATCGCAGGAACAGTGACGGATCAACGCACCCGGCAGGAAAAAAACGTCCAAATGGCCTGGGAATATACGACATGAGCGGGAATGTAAGGGAATGGTGCCTGGACTGGTACAGCCCAACCTTCTATGCAGAACAAGAAGCGCTGAAACCCAATCCCGTCAACCTGGATGGGAAGGAAGGCAAGAGGGTCATACGAGGTGGTGCCTGGAACAGGTACCCATGGGTTGCCCGTTCCTCTGTCCGCTACTGGAACACCCCGGATAGCATGGAAAATAACGTGGGGTTCCGGTTGGTGCGAGAACCAAAAAAATAATTACCAGTTGGTATTAGTGTAGTCAGGAAGGCAATAGCTGACGAGAATAAAAAAAATGGTCGGGGCGGAGGGATTTGAACCCCCGGCCCTCTGCTCCCAAAGCAGATGCGCTACCAGACTGCGCCACGCCCCGACCGGGTGACGTCTCTTTTAACATATGGTTGGCGGGGCTTCAAGTGGGTTTATCCCAGATTACGCACTTCATCCCGGATTACACACTCCAAATATCCAACCAATATTTTTCTTCGGTGAACTCACCAACTGCTTAATCCGAGTTCAAATTGCGAAATTTTATTTTGGATGTAATATATGGGCGTTGCTAATCAAGGAATAAATAAAAAAATTCAGTAACTTATTGTGTATTGTCCAGATTGAAATATTCACCCAAAAGGTGCACCTCATCAAAGTTAAAAATTGTTCGGCATTTGAAGCTGCATAATATGGGTTTAACTATATAGGAAATTGTCCTTATCAACTTTAGTAACAGAGAATCCGGGTCCATAATTCGGGTCGATGTCCATAAATATTGCCTGAGGCCCGGGCAACAGGTATAACGCCTCTTTATGGTTCGAAAAAGAAAAAAGAAGATCAAGCAGAGAGTCTGGGGACACCGCCCGCTCTTTGTGATACTAGCCTTCTCAACATTTTCCCTTACCCTCCTGATCGGTGCCTTAATGGTCGGGTATCTTTTATTGGGACTTCCCGAGATCTCGGGTCTCGAGTCGTACGCTCCCCCGGCAGTAACAGAGGTGCTGGATGCGGACGGAAATCCCATTGCATACTGGTACAAGGAAAAAAGATGGCCTCTGGCCCGAAACCAGATACCGGAGGTCCTGATAAAGGCATTTGTTGCAGCCGAAGACGCCCGTTTTTACGAACATCCAGGAATTGACTTCATGGGAGTTCTAAGGGCGATTCTCAAAAACGTGGAGGCCGGCACCATTGTACAGGGGGCAAGCACTATCACGCAGCAGGTCACGAGATCTCTTCTCCTTTCGTCTGAAAGGAGCTGGGTGAGAAAGATCAAGGAGGCCATACTCGCGTGGCAAATCGACGCAAAGCTGACCAAGGATGAAATACTCACCATCTATCTCAACCAGATATACCTGGGCCAGGGTGCCTACGGAGTTGAAGCAGCGGCCAGGACCTATTTTGCCAAGCACGCAAAGGATCTTTCACTGGCCGAGTGCGCCCTTCTGGCTGGATTACCCCAGGCGCCGAGCCGCTACAACCCTGCCAAACACCTGGACAGGGCCAAAAGAAGACAGGAATATGCCCTTAGGCGAATGGTGGAAGAGGGATACATCACAAAGGAACAGGCAGAAAAGGCCCTCAAGGAACCTATAATCATTAAAAGGAAAAAACTGGTCACGCCACCAGGCACATCCTATTTCCTCTCTGAGCTCAGGAAAGAGCTCGAGGCGAGATATGGCAGAAAGAGGCTGCTGACTGACGGACTTACGATCATTTCCACCTTTAAATCCAGCTGGCAGCAAAGGGCGGTGGATGCCATGAAAAAGGGAGTCGACGCTCTGCTGAAGAGGCACCCGCGCGAAAAGGCCCTGAGGAGGCAGATCCAGGGCGCACTGGTGGCAATGGACGTAGAGACCGGCGCTGTCAGGGCCATGATAGGGGGCTTGGATTTCAAAAAGTCCCAGTTTAACCGGGCGACCCAGGCGCGGATTCAGCCGGGTTCCTCTTTTAAGCCAATTGTCTACACCGCGGCCATGGCCAAGGGCCTTATCGCGCCAAACTCCATCCTTGTGGACGATCCGATTTCACTTCCCGGACCGGACCCGACCCATCCGTGGGAACCCGAAAACTTTGACAAGACCTACATGGGCCCAATAACCATCAGGACAGCCCTTACCCATTCAAGGAACATTATATCAGTAAAAATTGCGAGGATGACCGGACTAAAGGCGATTCATTCCATGGCCAGAAAAATGGGCATTACAGTGCCGCTCGCCAACAATCTGTCCATCGCCCTGGGATCATCCGGAGTCCCGCTCATCCAACTCGTGCAGGCCTATTCGACCTTTCCAAACCTGGGACAGACCGTGACTCCGCAGTTCATCCAGGAGATACGGGATCGGAGAGGCAGGGTCATAGAAAGGCTCGTGCCCCAGAAACACAAGGTATTGGATCCTGTTGTGGCCTACCAGATGCTCCACCTCCTCGAGGGTGTGGTGCAAGAAGGCACGGGAAGAGGCGCCAGGGCACTGGGAGTGCCGGCTGCCGGCAAGACAGGAACCACGGACAACTATCGCGACGCGCTGTTTCTGGGTTTCACGCCTCAGGTGGTATGCGGAGTATGGGTCGGAAGAGAGGACAGGAAGCCCCTTGGCAGGCTCGAAACAGGAGGAAGGGTTGCCTGCCCTATCTGGACCTCTTTCATGGAAGTAACAAAAAAAGAGATGAGACATCGCTCTTTTGATATCCCCCAAGGAATAGCCTTTGTACCAGTAAACCGGTGGAACGGCACCATAGTGTCTCCAAAGGCAAAAAAAAGCAGGGAGATCATCTGGGAGGCCCTGAGAGAAGATTCCCTGCCTCCCCTTCACCCCTCTTCTGGCTTCCTGAACCTCCCCTCCTGGTTCAAAAAGCTGGATGGTATTCTATTTAATCGCCAGTAGACTTTTTTCTCTTCCTGGGTATGTCACTGAGATCCTCTCTCAGCACATAGAGAAGCTTGAATTCCTTTTTCAGGTCTTCGATTAGCCCGTTCAATTTTTCATCGTCCATGTCTGTAATCCTGACATAGACCTCTCTTCTGCCAGGCTGCACATGTTCGTGGGCAGTCATCACACTGATGATGCGGGCCTCGTGGGTCCTGATCACGCTCAACAGTTGGCCCAGGGAACCTGTCCTGTCCTCGAGGTCTACCGCAAACTGGATCGGGCCACGGTGAATACCGGTGATGCTTATCATGACCTTGAATATGTCTGTCTGGGTTATCATACCCACGACCTTTCCATCATCATTCACGACCGGAAGACCGGAGATCGTGTTCTCAAGCATGATAACCGCGGCCTTTTCAACTGAATCCTCTTCCTTCAAGGTGATTGGGTCCCTGGTCATTATATCCTTAACCTTTATCTCTGAAAGCAGATAATAAAGTTCATGGACATCCAGGGAGGTGGCCTTGGATGGTGCTGCCTCTTTGATATCCCTATCGCTTACTATGCCAACCAGGATGTCATTTTTGACCACTGGAATACGCCTGATGTTGTGTTCCTTCATAAGCTGTGTAGCTTTCATTATCGAGGTGTTCTCATCGATTACTATAGGCTCAGCAGCCATCCATTCCTTGACCAGCATTTGACTCCTCCTACATCAAAGATTCTTGGTTTTTTGTATATTGAAATTTTTACTTAGCCATCTTCAGCGATGCGATGGACTTTGCAAGGCCCATCAATCTAAATATACGCCACCTTACCACATCTTTCCAAGACCATATCAATATACACCGATTTAAAACAGTGTTATAT
>CAZUIH010000108.1:0-6825 GCA_964620365.1 uncultured Desulfobacterales bacterium
TATCCGCACAGGGCCTGGACTCGGACTGATTGGAACACTTGTTCCAATGGGGACAGGGCTTGCTGCCCTGGGACAGGGAGACATGACGAGGCTTTCTTCCGATCTTGTCGTTGCCTTTACCACGACCGTCGTGGGATTGGCCATCGGCATGCTTGCCTACTTTTTTTTCACCATAAAAAGACAGTGGATCGAAGAGGACATCAGGCACATGGAACTAGCAACAGAGATCCTTGCATTGAAGCTTTCTGGGCTGGGAGATGACAGATGAGGTTCATGAAGCGCAGGAGATATCTGGGGGACAGCGGCAGGGGAAACAGGGGGGATTTTGGAGACAACGATCCCCTGACAGGGGTAGCGAATCTGTTTGATCTGGGTCTGGTGTTTATCGTTGGGCTGCTTATAGCCATATTTTCAGCATATCATCTGGAGGACCTTTTCGTTGAGGATTCAAATCTTACCATCATGAAGCGAGTAGACAAGGGGCGGCTTGAGATCATTACAAAAAAAGGGAAGAAGATCCAGGCAAAACGGATAACAAAGGAAATGATTGAAGGAAAGGGGCAGCGTCTTGGTACCGCTTATCGCCTTGAAGATGGTTCAATGGTCTATGTTCCGGAATAACATAATTGTCAAATTCATAATAATTTTGTGGTTGTTTAGCACTGTCTCTGTCTGCCTTGCAGGGAATATTGAGTTTGTAGATGCCACAGGCCAGCGAATTACCATTAAAACGACCCCTAAACGTGTGGTCTCGCTAGTTCCATCCGTAACAGAGATCATAATGAGGCTGGGGGCAGGTGATGTCCTTGTGGGCATCACCTATCATTCGATTATGCCACCGGGGACAGCCCTGAAGGAAATAGTTGGAGGCTTTAGTCATCCTTGTGTAGAGAAGATCAGGAGACTCAAGCCGGAAGTGATTTTTGTGTCGGATCTCCACAGGAAGATCATCCCCGCTCTTTCGTCCGAAGCCACTGTCGTCAATCTGAAAACCACTTCCATTGATGATGCCTTTTTCCACATACGGCTCCTCGGTCGTATGTTTGACTGTGAGGAGAAGGCGGAAGAGATAATTAATGAAGAAAAACGGCAGCTTGAGTTGGTGAGGCAGAAGGTTCAACGTATCCCGCCAGAAAAACGGCTCAGGGTGATGCGGTTGATGGGACGTTCATCGATAATGACTCCAGGGGCAGACTCCTTTCAGAACGATTTTATCAGGGCAGCGGGGGGTATACCCTTTGTTGACATGAAAACAGCCCGCAGTCATGGTCCCGGGGAGTCACCCCCCTCCATGACAGAAATGAAGGTGGTTGGAAAAAAGGGGGCAGTAATCCCAGTCAGCCTTAAAGAATGGCAGGAATTTAATCCCCAAGTGCTTTACGGGTGCGGAGGCGATCGAAAGATCCTGTCCCTTCTTGACAGACCGGGCTGGAATGAGGTGGATGCAGTAAAAGAGCACAGGATTTTTTTCTTTCCATGTGAACTTACTTGTCGGGCCGCCACCCATACCGGCTATTTTGTGTCCTGGCTTGCGGCCTCCATTTATGGTGATGAATTTTCCCAGGAAGAAAATCTTGTCCTGCCTGAAAAAATCGTGGCCAAGCGGCCTATTGACATAAAACTGGATTACGTGGACCAGGCCTTCCTGGTTGACAGTGATATCCTTGACTTTCGTCACAAGACGCTGGAAGTCCGTTTCACAAATCCTGTAAAGGTGGTCTCTACGCTTGAAGGAGAAAGAGATGGGGTCACTGTGGTGGCGAATCACTACATCCCTCCGCCATTCTGGAATATCGGACACACAATGGGGCTTGTGAAGATGAGGGAGCACATCTATAGCGTGCTAGGACTTGATCAGGATAAGACAGCAGCTCTCTTTACAGGTGCTGACATGGATAACCTGGCGATTGTTGAAAAGACTTTTCGTGATCTTAGGGTATATGCCCTGGTCACTGCAGGAGTGACGTCCAACGCCCTACGCATGGCCGAGGACAGAGGCGCTTTTTATGAACCAGGCACCATAAACATCCTTCTCCTTACCAATGTCAAACTCTCAAAAAGGGCCATGACCAGGGCCATTATAAGCGCAACCGAGGCAAAGACAGCGGCCCTTCAGGACATGGATATTAGGAGTTCATACACACCCTTGAAGAACCAGGCTACAGGCACGGGTACAGACAATATCGTGGTGGTTGAGGGGATGGGAATACCTGTCAATAATAGCGGAGGCCATACAAAACTGGGTGAACTCATAGCAAAGGCTGTCTATCAAGGGGTGAGAGAGGCCGTGTTTAAACAAAATGGCCTCGTTGCGGAAAGGAATGTATTCCAGCGTCTTAGGGAAAGGCGTATCTCACTATTTGAACTGGTACAAAGGGCGGCAGTTAAAAGGGGGCTTGATGCGGACAGGATTTTGGCTGCGTTGGAAAGACGTCTCATGGACCCAATTTATGCAGGATTCGTGGAATCACTTTTGACATTGAGCGATGCCTATGAGAAGGGATTGATAGAAGATGTTGCCGCCATAGAACAATGGTGCCAGGCAATGGTAAAAGGGGCAAGGTGCGGCAAAAATTATATTGAAGAGCCGTTTGACGAGTTGCCAGTGGTTCTTGGTATGGGACTGAATGGACTTTTTGCGGCTGAAGCCTCTACCATGCCTGCAGAAAAACGTCTCTCTTTCCTTATCGTTGATGCCGATTCCCAGCTGGTCCACCAGGCCTTGGACAGCCTTGATCTGCCGGCGCATATAACCGTTCACTATTTTACTCCGGAAGAACTTGCTGCAGATGAGGAAGCAAGGCGGTTTGTGGATTCGAGCGACGTAATAGTGGTTGACGTAATGGGGAAAAAACTAGCTGACTTCTTGATAGAAAAGGTCGATTTTAAGACCAAGAAGGTATATGCCCTTAGAGGTTCCAGGGATAACGACACCCTAAAAAAACTTGGTTTCATCTTCGATGGTGAGCTCCGGCACTATTACAACAATTTGTCAGAGAAGAATATCAGGAATATGTTACGTCTGGTGGTACATCGTCATTTTGATCCATCCGTTTCATATGGTCCGGTGGAAAAGATTCCGAAACTGGGGCTGTTTCACCCGGATGCCCTTGACTCCTCGTGTGGTACGCAACCTCGTGCCATGTCTACGGTAAAAAAAAAAGTCAGAGAGAACTATGTGCCAAGGGTAAAATTTTTACTGACGTAAATGAATATCTGGCCTGGTATGAGACGGCGAAAAAGAAGGAAAATGGTGCCTGGATCGGCCTGATGTTTTTCCCCTCCAGCCTTGTCAAGGGCCAGAGGGACAAGATCAGCAGGATTATTACCAGGTTGGAAGAGGCTGGTTTTAATGTCCTGCCCGGTTTTGGCAGGGACCGGGAGGTGTTGAAGGAAATCATGCTGGACGGGGCTGGCAGGGCCAGGGTAGACATCCTCGTCAGTTTTTCCATGAAATTTTCTTCAGCCATAAATGATGAATTAAAACACCTTGTCCTACAGTTAGACGTACCCATCATCAATGCCATCACCCTTTATTCTTCTCCTGTTGATAGATGGCGACGTGACCCGAACGGTATTCCCCCAATCGATATAACCTGGACCATTGCCACTCCCGAGGTCTCTGGCCTTGTTGAACCGACACCCCTGGGTGGCAAGATTAGGAAAGTAGATCCTGTGAAGGGAAAGATATTTTATGAATACAAAGTGATTGAGGGCAATCTTGAGACGCTCGTCAGACGGCTCAAGGGGTGGATGAGACTCAAGGGCAAAAGAAATTCCGAGAAGAGGATAGCCATTCTCTATTACAATCATCATCAGGGCAAGCAGAATGTAGGGGCAAGTTATCTCAACGTCTTTGCCAGTCTGGAGAATATTCTGAACAGGCTGAAAAAAGAGGGCTATCGGGTGGAGGGCGAGATCGCGGAAAAGGAGATCAAGGGGCTCGTCATTGCAGCCGGCAGGAATATAGGCTCCTGGGCACCAGGTGAACTAGAGAAGATGCTTGTGGCAGGTGAGGCAGTGCAACTGCCCATGGATATCTACGAAAAGTGGTTTTCCGCCTTGCCGGGGGAATTCAAAAAGGGTGTGATAAAACAGTGGGGAACACCCCGTGATTCGTCAATCATGACAAGGGAGGGCAAGATAATTATTCCGGTCATTCGGCTTGGGAACGTGGTAATTATGCCCGAGCCCGCGCGCGGATGGAGTGATGATCCAATGAAACTCTATCACGATACTACCCTGTATCCTCATCACCAGTATGTGGCAGCCTATCTGTGGCTGAAATACGGTTTTAACGCAGATGCCATGATTCATCTCGGTACGCATGCCACACATGAGTGGCTGCCGGGCAAACAGACAGGGCTTTCCCGGGCGTGTCCTCCAGAGGTGTTGATTACGGATATTCCAAACATATATCCATATATAGTGGATGATATCGGTGAGGGAGTGCAGGCAAAGAGACGGGGTCGGGCGGTTATTATTGATCACCTGACCCCGCTCGTAATCCATTCAAAACTTTATGGAGAGTATGCCCGCATCTACGGACTCATAAACGATTACCGGCGTGCAAAGGCGAGGAAGAGCAGGACCGCGGACCTTAAACTGAAGGAAATAGAAAGTCTGGTAGCCAAGACCGGTATCCTGAAAGACCTTGGACTTCAATCAAAACCAGGCAAAGGTGTGCATCTTACGGATGAGATCCTGGAATCCTTGGAACATTATCTTATGGAGATCAGGGAGAGTTATGTCCTGTATGGTCTCCACGTCTTTGGTTCATCCCCGGCAGGGGATGCCCTTGAAGAAACAGTGGCCCGCATTTCCGAACTGAATCATCAGGTTGATGAAAAGGAAGTGGAAAAAAGACTTGATTTGTCAGGCAGGTTGGAACTCGATCGGCTGATTCGTGCCCTTTCAGTAAGGTTTGTTCCTCCTGGAGAAGGTAATGATCCCATGCGAAATCCCGATGCCGTCCCTACAGGGAAGAATTTTTATGGCTTTGATCCATCAAAGGTGCCATCCAGGGCCGCCTGGCAACTTGGCAAAAAGGCTGCAGATGAAATTATCCTTAACCATGTGAAGAGGCACAACAAAATACCTGAAAAGGTCGCGGTGGTTCTCTGGGCTACTGAAACCATAAGAAACGAGGGTGTCAACGAGTGCACCATCCTTGCCCTAATGGGGTTAAAACCTAGGTGGGACAGGACGGGACGCGTGACCGGAGTTGATGTCATACCTGGGAAGGCCCTTGGAAGATCCCGGATAGATGTACTTATCAATCCATCCGGACTATATCGGGATCTCTTTCCTGATCGGTTATTATGGCTGGATGAAGCGGTACAGAAGGCTGCGGCCCAAAAGGATGTTGAAAACCTGATAGCCATTCACAATCACGAAATAAAGAAAAGGCTGATATATGCCGGGATTGATCGCAAGGAAGCGGAGACCCTTAGTCGTCTGCGGATATTTACCGCAAAGCCGGGCTCTTACGGAAACGGGGTGGCCGAGATGACAGGTGCGTCGGGTGTATGGCGATCCGACAGTGAAGTGGTCAAGGTGTATGAAATGCGCGCGGGTTTTGTGTTCGGACAGGGCAAGTGGGGCGAGTCGGCGCAACAACTGCTAAGGGAAAATCTTTCTGGAGTGGATGTGGCTGTCCATTCCTCATCCTCCAATATTTACGGCACCATGGACAACGACGATTTTTTTCAGTATCTGGGAGGGCTTTCCCTTGCTGTAACCAAGGAGTCAGGCAAGGCTCCTGATACCATGATAACTCTCCAACAAGTGTCGGGAGATGTCAGGGTGGAGGATGCGGCAAAAACCATAGGCAGGGAGCTGAGAAGCCGCTATCTCAATCCCCGATGGATCGAAGGGATGAAGAAACAGGACTATGCCGGGGCAAGGGAGATCTCAAATTTTGTGGAAAATATGTGGGGATGGCAGGTCACTTTGCCTGACAGCATCGATGCGGACAAATGGCAGCAGACGTATGAGGTCTACGTGGAGGATAAATACCAGCTCGATATCAAAGAGTTTTTCAACAAGGCGAATCCATGGGCGTATCAGTCCGTAACCGCAAGGATGCTTGAGGCGGTCCGCAAGGGATATTGGCAGCCTACGGAGGACGTGAAAAAAAGGCTTGCGGCAGAATATGCGGTGGACGTGGTGGAAAAGGGCGTGGCCTGCTGCGATCATACCTGCAATAATCCCCTTCTGAACCAGATGGTGATGAATATCATATCCGTTCCAGGCGTTCTCAGCCCGGAGATAGCTGAAAAGTTCAAGCTTGCCATTGAACAGACAGCAAAAAGCAAGTTGTCTGACCAGGTAAAAAAACGGGTGGAACTTCAGAAATCCCTGGGCAAGGTATTGACCAGAGAAGATATGAAAACAGCACATGCGGATGGTGAAAACAAGAAGGTTGAAAGTAGTAGGGATGCAAAGCCAGCAGAGGCAGTGAAAGGATACAGGATGGAGGATATGAAAAGGGATGATGATGCCAGCCGGATGAGCTCGTCGGGCTTTCAGTGGATTGCTATCGTTGTAGTGCTATTTTTTCTCGCTCTGGGGTTAATTGGTGCCATTAGACACCTTCGTTCGTCTTGAATATGATATTGATGAGTTCATGTTACGTTAATTCATATCCCGGATTAGGCCACCGCCTAGTTGGCCGAAGCATAAAACCGGCAGATACATAGAGGTGTTTTTGTACTTCAACTGTTTGACAGCACAGTAGATTCAGTAAAATTGGCCCCCTTCTCACGGTGTTAACCCAAACCTTCATGCGGCCCGTACATCCGTGCCGCACCCCTAAGGCATGAA
>CAZUIH010000109.1:0-6414 GCA_964620365.1 uncultured Desulfobacterales bacterium
TTTCGGCCCGGTAATGCCGGACGGAGACCAGATGCTTGACATGATGAACGCCCTTGCCAGCAACGGCATAGATTGGCGTTCGGTAGTGGATCGCCGTTCCATGCTGCGGTTTTCAGGAGCCCACGGAAAGCTGAGGCCCCTTGCCAGGAAGAGTGTTTAATGGAGGAAGAAATGGGAAAGGTCCTTAATATACAACCAATTACGCGAATTGAAGGCCACGCGAAGATCGCTATCCATCTGGATGACCAGGGAAATGTGAAGGATACCAGGCTATACATCATGTCTCTTAGGGGATTTGAGAAATTTATCGAAGGCCGGCCGGCAGAGGAGGTTCCGAGGATCGTCAACAGGATCTGCGGGATCTGTCCGTGGATGCATCACATGGCATCCAACAAGGCGGTGGATGGCTGTTTTGGGGTCAAGCCCACCCCGGCAGGGCACAAATTGAGGGAACTGTGCCAGGTGATGGCCCATATCAACGATAAGATCCTTCACTTCTTCTTCCTGGCAGCCCCGGATTTCGTCATAGGGCCTGACAGCGACTATGCGGTCAGGAACGTGATCGGCATAGTGAAAAAGGCCCCTGAGTTGGCTACCCAGGTGGTGAAGATGCGCCAGCTGGGCCAGATGATGCTGGAGCGCTTCGCTGGAAAGTCCATCCATCCCATTGCAGGGGTCACAGGCGGCTTTGCCAAGCCCATGCTGGAAGATGAGAGGAAGGAACTCCTTCGGGATGCGGTCATCCTTCTTGATTTTGCCCTTTACGCCCTGGATTTTGCAAAAAACAATGTCTTTAACCGCTATGAAGACGTGTTCCAGAGCCTTGGGACCATAAAGACGGGCTTCCTGGGTACAGTGGATGACAATGGTGCCCTCAGGCTCTACGACGGACATCTCAGGCTCATGAAGCCTGATGGTTCCTACACGGATTTTTCCTATGAGGAATACACTGACTACATAGCAGAACACGTGGAGCCATGGTCCTACGGCAAGATGCCTTATGCCAAGGCCTGGAACGAGGGGTTCTCCATGGACCTGGATGAGCCAAGAGGGATCTACAGGGCAAATACCCTGGCCCGTTTGAACGTTGCCGACCACATGGCTACCCCCAGGGCGGAGGAGGCCCTTCAAGAGTTCAGGAGCAAGTTTGGAAGGCCAGCCCAGGGGACCCTGCTCTACCACTGGGCAAGGCTCATCGAGCTTGTCTACGCCTGCGAAAGGACCATTGAACTGCTTGAAGACAAAGAAATCACGGATACCGACGTGCGTGCCCCTGTGACCCCAAAGGCCGGAAGGGGGATCGGATGCGTGGAGGCCCCGAGAGGGACACTCATTCACGATTATACCACGGATGAAAATGGCTGTATCGTAAAGGCGAATATGATCGTGGGAACCACCCATAATATCGCTCCCATGAACATGAGTGTTTCCCAGGCGGCCAAGGCCCTTATCAAAAACGGGGAGTACAATGAGGGGCTTCTCAACAAGGTGGAGATGGCCGTCCGGGCCTACGACCCGTGAATGTCCTGTGCCACCCACCGCCTGGATGGCGGAATGGCCATGACCGTCAATATTTACGATTCCAATGGGGAACTGGTGGAACGGATTGAAGGCTGACAAGACAGGAGCGAAAAATGAGTACCAAGGAAAGGAAAGAGCGCAGAAAGGTCAAGGTGGATTGTCCCCAGTGCGCCTGCGGTTATGTGGGACACATGACCGTAGAAGAGCTCAGGGAACGGGCCCTGGGAGAGTCGTTTGACTCCAGGTGCCCTGAATGTGGGCAGATCCATCTCACCCGCGAGGAAATAGAAGAGCTGGAAAATGAAAAGGTAGTGGACAGTGAAAATTTCAAGAATATGAAGAAAGAGGCAGAGGCGTAAAAAAACAAACATCAGGAAAAAAGACGGGCACAGCGTCGATTATTCTTCTCCCCTCACACCTCCCTTATACCTCCCGCGTAAAAAACCTGTGCCCGTCTTCTTTTTGTCCTTGTCTCTATTGACTCCCAGGTTTTTAGAGTAGTAACGATGTATGGGCCTTGGTCTGATTTGTGGATTTCCGGATTGTCGAAAAGACTTCCTCGGGGTCCATGACAGGCCACGCGCTGATATAAACTTTTTTGCCCCGAGATCCTTGACCTCAAGTAAAGAGATTTGATTAAGACGGACGCCTTATCCCTGTGGTTTTCCCTCGGCCTTCACATGTAGTGACTCTATCGGTGATTTCCTGGCGGTAGATATGAGCACAAAGTCGTCATGCAGATCCAGGCTGGGCAGCGGGACTGTTGTGTAAGCCCGTTTTTCTTGTTCAAGAGAAGGATCCTGGACCATTTTTTCGAATACGTTTTCTCGCATAAGCACATAGTTTACCGAGTCTGAAAGTAGAATTGATCCCAGCTCTTCGGACCTGTCCAGTTCCGGCGTCATGTGATTCCCATAAAAAGGTATGGCCCCCCTCAGGTAATCCCCTGGTTTATAAAGATAAAGTGGTCTGTCACCGACCTTGGTCCATACTATCTGAGCCAGACGGCCGTAGCATTTTTTCTTCAGCCTTGTTTCATATATTATTCTGGGGCTGTTTCCTATGATTACCCCGCTCAAGGCAAGGGCCAGTATCAGGAATACCACATAGCCAATACGACGGTTGCGGACAGCGATCAGGATGAATGGCACTATGAATAAAAGGCCGATGATGGTGACAGTCAGGTATGTGCGAATGTCCATCCAGGAAAGAAGAATTCTTGAGGCCGCGGCAGGAATAACAATAGCGATCCACCAAATTCCATCCAAGGGCCTGACCTCTTTTATCTCCATGAGTTTTTCGTCAAGCCATCCCCCTGTAATTATTGCTATGGCCGCATAGGAGGGAAGAACATAGCCTAACCTCCTTTATGGAGGAAAAAGAGAGCAGAAAGCCAGGTAGAAAGGCCCACAGAATAAGGAAAAGGAATATATCGGGGTCCGCTGCTATTGAATTGCCGCCATCCTGGCTTCTCTGTTCGGTGACAGGTGGCTTGCGCGGCCTGACAATTTTTTTGAATCCGCTCCATATCGCAAAAGGCAGGAACAAGAGGTTTAATCCTATCATGTCAGAAAGTCTCTGAATATAAAAAAACCAAGGTGCCTTGTTTCCCAGGTCGGTGTGATAAAAATGGCACCCGGCAAATTCAAAATGTCTTCTCAGAAACCTGCCCAGGATATTGTTTACAAAGTGTTCGTGCAGATAACATATCCATCCCTCCTGGTAATAGAGATAAATCCACAGGCATACCGGGATAATGAATTTAAGCAGGGGGAGGGGAGATAACAGGGGTCTCAAGGTGTTCCGGCGTTTCGTCATTATCAGAAAGGCTCCAACCGTGACTGCCACGTGGAAGAGGCCCACTACCCCCTTGGTCAGAAATGCGCATGCGCCTGCGAGATAAAACAGGAATAGGGCCGGATGGTTCCGGCGCTCTCTGGCCAGGAATATCCAGTATGCAAAGGCAACCAGGGATATGGTGCAGAAGGCGCCAACCCCTATGTCCAGGAGTATCCAGTGGCTGTATCTGTAAAACTGGGGCATTGAGGCAAGAAGGAGGATGGTGAAGATACCTCTGCGTATCCCGCCCCATCTCCACGTGAAAAGAAAGACTGCCAAGAGCATCATGAATCCGAGCAGGTTAGAAACGGACCTTGCGACAGCTACGCATATAAATGCTGTGGCCATGCCAAATTTCATCCTGATGTTTTCATGGTCGTAACGCTCGTCATTCATGGTTAGAAAATTATCTTTCGTATTTTTTTAAGAGACAGTTTTTCCTGTGATAAAAAGTCGCGGAAACCATAAACAACAAAGATTACATGGAGCTTAATTTTGCATTAAAAAAAAATCATGAAGTTGGCCGATCGCGGTTTGTGCCAATTTGGTAGGACCAATGGAGGAGTTAATCGAGATTTGCGTAAGGAAAACAGGGAGGGATCTGGAATCTACATATTCTCAGGGGGAAATTTTATGCCCAGGTATCTATTCAATATGTCCTTCGGAATAGGTTCGAAGTAATCATAATGTGGTATGACATCGGCTCTTATAAACTGATGTGGTGTGGTTCTTAAACTTGGTTTGCGCGAAATTTTCAGGTTATCATGTAAAATAAAAAGCATGCCCTGTTCCATGTGATGGACAGGAAACACTGGCATCATTTGGAATCATGTCATGTTAGCCGAGCGGGGCACGTAGCTGGGCGATCACAGTAAAAATATTGGAATGAAAGTCACACTCTAAAATGATTTTTTTGTGGCCGCAGGCTGACATGGGAACCATTTAAACTATGATTTCCCCTGAAACAGTTGGGAGATGATTGTCTATGAAAAAATTTCGGACTAGACCCGGTTTTCGTTATCCGCTGGGTGCTACCAGCATGAAGGATGGTGTTAATTTCTGTATTTTTTCAAGGCACGCTTCGGCCATGGAGCTTTTGCTCTATGAATCATTGGAATCACCAGAGCCTGTTGAGACAATTTTTCTCGACCCGGAAGAAAACAGGGATTTTTTTTTCTGGAACATATTTGTTGAAGGGGTGCGGCCTGGAATGTGTTACACCTGGCGTGCCGATGGACCTGATAACACCAAGGTATCGGGTTTCAGGTTCAACAGGGAGAGGGAACTCCTTGATCCCTGGGCAAGGCTCGTGTTTGACAGGTTCTGGGACCGGGAGCATGCCAAAAGGGAGGTAAAGGCGAAGGCCATAAGGGCCGTGGTACCACCATCCCTTGACGATTATGACTGGGAAGGGGTGGAGATGCCCAGGCATAAGCCCCATGAGTCGGTAATTTATGAAATGCACGTTAAGGGTTTTACCAGGCATCCTTCCTCAGGGGTCAAATATCCAGGAACCTTTTCTGGAATTTGTGAAAAGATCCCATATCTCAAGGAACTTGGAATCACCCACATTGAACTCCTGCCCATAATGGCTTTTGATGAACAGGACGTCCCGGAGGGTGTCAGAAGACGTGGACTCAGGAATTACTGGGGTTATAGCACCCATAGCTTCTTTGCCCCTCATCCCAACTATTTCGTAAATCCGTACGACTTCAGATGCCTGGATGAGTTCCGCGATATGGTGAAGGCCCTTCACCGTGCCGGGATTGGAATAATTCTGGATGTGGTGTTCAATCACACTGCTGAAGGGTGGGAAGATGGCCCAATCATCAATTTCAAGGGGTTGTCGAACCGTGAATTTTATCACCTTGATCCTGAGGACAAGCGCAAATACAGGAATTTTACAGGTTGTGGCAACACCATCAATTGCAATCATCCACAGGTGGTTTTTTTCATCATAGAGTGTCTCGAATACTGGGTGAAGAATTTTCATATAGACGGCTTCCGCTTTGATCTTGCCAGCGTCATGGCCAGGGGCGAGGACGGGGAGCCCATGTGGCACGCGCCGGTGATCTGGAGCCTGGAATTTTCCAGAACCTTGGCCAAGGCCAGCTTGATTGCAGAGGCGTGGGATGCCGGTGGCCTGTACCAGGTGGGCGGTTTCCCCGGCTACCGATGGCAGGAATGGAATGGACGCTACAGGGACGTGGTAAGGAGCTTTGTAAGGGGTGATAAAGGCCTCGTTGGGGAAATGGCCACGAGGCTTACGGGAAGCAGTGACCTTTACCACCCGTCAGGCAGGCATCCTTTTAACAGCGTGAATTTTGTGACGTGTCATGACGGATTCACCCTGAATGACCTTGTCAGCTATTCGCAAAAACACAACGAGGCAAATGGAGAAGAAAATCGCGACGGCATCGATGAGAACCTGAGCGCCAACTATGGTGTGGAAGGGGAGACAGATGACCCGCGGATAAATTCCCTCAGGTTGAGGCAGGCCAAGAATTTCATGGCCATCTTGTGCCTTTCCCTGGGCGTTCCAATGATACTTTCAGGCGACGAGGTGCTTCGTACCCAGAAAGGCAACAACAATTGCTGGTGTCAAGACAACGAACTGAGCTGGCTGGACTGGACCCTTGTGGAAAAAAACATGCAGATGCTTCGCTTTACCAGGGAGATGATAGCCTTCAGAAGGCGCCACCCGTGTCTAATGAGGCGGCATTTTTTGACCGGGGAAAAGATGGAAGGCAGGGAATTTGCAGACATAGTCTGGCACGGAACCGAATTATATAGACCGCTCTGGCATGATCCCTCCGCTCGTTTTCTTGCCTATACCATGTCTGGACTATCAGATAATGAAGAGGACTTGCATATCATCTTGAACATGGAAGAGGATCTCAAGGTCGAGGTCGATCTCCCCAGGGTGAAGAAAGGTAACTGGTTCCTAGCAGTTGATACCTTTCGGGTAGAGCCCCTTGATATCCTAAGGCCTTCGGAACAACAAGCAGTTGACAGGTTCAAGTACGTGGTGCAGCCCAGAAGCGTAGTGGTTTT
>CAZUIH010000110.1:0-6349 GCA_964620365.1 uncultured Desulfobacterales bacterium
TCAATATTAGACTTTTTGATTTATTATTTTTTATCAGTTTGGATTATTTTTTTTTTGGGAAGATTAAAGTTGATTTAATTGGAATCAAATTGAAAAAGGGGAACATATTAGATGTAGTTTCCAATAAATTGTCCCCCCAATATATAAAATTTTTTATAGTTTTTTTATTTTTTTCATGATTTCTTTTAGTTGTTTTTCATAATATTTTTTACACTGTCGAACAAAAAGCTTTCTATTGCGCTTAGTTTGTAAGTCCGTCACCTTGATCGGTACGTCCCAGCATGCCAGGCGAATCATATGTGGAGGAATATCCGGGTCTTTGAGATAATTAATTTTACATTCATAATAGTCCATTAAGGTCTGATATCTGATTTTCATATTTTGGGAGAACGTAAAGTTTTTTATGTCTGTTTTTTTCGCTTCGGAGTAGCCTTGCATGTTTGGATACCTCGCTTCAACTAGTTTCCCTACTGTATTTACAGCAAAAAATGTGCCGGCTGTTTCCCTGGAAAAATAGTCAGTTTTGTTTGTATGCGCTGAATTAGGAAAAAATTTCCAGTTTACTGGGTCAATGTGACAATTAATTTTAAATAGGATCAATAAAATAAATAGAGTTTCCGGTAACAAGTATCCTTTTTAAAATGAAATTTTGAAGCATGGAGGCCGCTGTTTTCCAAGGCAGGTCAACAGCCAGGTGTGCCCATCCTCCGATATGGAGGAGCGGAGAACATGAGCTTGCTACTTTTTTTATGCGCTTGGCCAACAATTGTTCTCTTTCTTGCCAAAAATGGTCACCGAGCCATTTTAATGGATGATATTCATAATCTATTTCCTGTTTTTTTAGCAAAATTTTTTTTGCGAGTTCATAATGATCATTAAAATAGTGATTGAAATTTATGTTACACTCTTCTGTAATCAGCAAAAGATTTTTAATGGAGAGCAATTCCCTGTCCCATAATGGTAGTTCTTTTTTTGCCAGTTTGCCGCTGTCTATGGCCAGGCATGGAATGTTTTTGCGAAAAGCGGTGTCAGAAGCCACCCTCCATTCAAAGGGCATTTTTAATTGTTGTTCAAGAAGTACGAGTCTGAAATGATTCCTTTTTTCATGAGGAAGGAGGTTTTTCAGGTTGTTAAATTTAGTTAGCCACTTTTTTTGATTTTGTTTCCTGAAATTTACAGAAAAACGGCTGATTTCCACCGAAATTGCACTGGCGATCTTATTGGTAAGGACCTTTTCCAATTTTTTTTCTGCAGCGGAATCCAGGTGTACAGTTCCTATCATTATAATTTCAGGCTGTTTCATTATTTTTTAAATTCAATTGAATGGCAATGATCTGTCTAAGCTTCTGTATTGAACCGCTTCAGCAAGGTGTGTTCGGTTAATTTCATCAAAACCTTCTATGTCCGCAATAGTTCTGGCAATTTTTAGCACCCTGTGAAAAGCCCGTGCGCTAAACCCCAGTTTTTCAGATACCTTTTCCATAAAAATGGTTTCATCAGGGGAAAGCGCACAAAATTTGTCAATTTCACGGGAAGACATCTGTCCGTTACAATGTGGTAAAAGTTTTTTGAATCTTTTTGCCTGGATTTTTCTGGCCGTTACCACCCTTTGGCGTATTTGCTCAGATCCTTGGCCTTTTCGTTTGCTTGTCAAATCTTTGTATGAGACAGATGGCACTTCTATCTGTATGTCAATTCTGTCCATTAAGGGCCCGGATATTTTGTTTCTATAGCGTTCTATTTCATACGGACTGCATATACAGCTCTGGTTTGAATCTCCATATCTGCCACAAGGACATGGATTCATGGCAGCGACCAGGGAAAAATTGGCAGGATATGTGATCGTATTAGAGGCCCTTGAGATAGTTACAACCCCGTCTTCCATTGGCTGACGCAGGCTTTCCAGCACATTTTTTTTAAATTCGGGTAGTTCATCAAGAAAAAGCACTCCATTATGGGCTAGACTTACCTGACCAGGTCTGGGCGATGCGCCACCCCCTATTAGACCTGCATCCGAAATAGAATGGTGAGGCGCACAAAAAGGCCGCTGGATTATGACAGGGTTTTTCTGAGGCAAAAGACCAGATACGCTGTAAATGGAAGTAGTCTCTATTGCCTCATTAAAGGTGAGTTTGGGCAAGATCGATGAAATCCGTTTGGCCAGCATGGTTTTTCCAGAACCAGGTGGCCCTATCATCAAGATATTGTGGCCCCCTGCAGCAGCGATTTCCAGGGCTCTCTTGGCCTGTTCCTGCCCTACTACATCTACAAAATCAAGCTTGTCATGATCTTCTCCATCTTCAAGTTCATCAAGGTTGACTACATATGGTTTCAGGTTTTTTTTACCAGAAAGAAATTCTACAACCTCGGAAAGGTGTTCGGATGGATAGACTGATGTATCACTAACAATTCCAGCTTCCTTGTCGTTGTCCCTTGGAATTACCAGTCCTTGAAGTCTCCATTCCTTGGTAGCCAGGGTAAGAGGAAGGACCCCTCGACTTTTTTTAATTCTTCCATCCAGTGCCAGTTCCCCATAAATACAAAATTCCTTCAATCTATTCTGGGGAATAATTCCTGACGAACATAATATGGCGCATGCTATCGGAAGATCGAGGCCAGAACCTTCTTTTTTTATATCTGCAGGTGCTAAATTGACGGTTATACGCTGGGTGGGAAATGGATATCCGCAGTTTCTTATGGCAGCTTTTACTCGTTCCTTACTTTCTTTTACTGCCCCTTCAGGTAGGCCGACCATGTTAAAGCCAGGCAGCCCTGGTGAAACATCTACTTCTATCTCTATTGGGAGTCCCTTGATACCTAGAATTGCGCCACTTATAGCTTTTGCCAGCATGGAAAAGTCGTCCTTTTAAATATTGGTTATCTTTTAGTCCTGTGACATGTCCTGATGCAGTTGGATTATTGAGTTTTATGATTTTGGAATGTGACAGGAATACGATTGGACATACTTCCTTTATATCACAAGAGATTCCTTGGGAAAGGACAAAATGAAAGATAATTGTTAGATGTAACGAGTAGCTGAAGAATACGCGAAAACTATACCAAAAAAAAGCCCCTGTTGAAAAACAGGGGCTGTGATTTTCACAAGGTGTATGGGGCTATTAGTACATTCCGCCCATGCCTCCCATTCCGCCCATACCTCCGGCGGCTCCTTCTGCTTTTTCATCTTCCTTTGGAGTCTCGGCTACCATGGCCTCTGTGGTAAGGAGCAGGCCTGACACACTAGCAGCATTCTGAAGGGCAGTGCGGGTTACCTTTGTAGGATCAATAATTCCCGCTTTCATGAGGTCTTCATATACGCCCTTTGCAGCATTGAATCCGATATTACCGCTTTCAGCCTTTACCCTTTCAACAACGATGGAGCCCTCATGTCCAGCGTTATAGGCGATCTGACGAAGAGGCTCCTCTAGGGCCCTCTTGACTATGTTTACGCCATGCTGCTCATCGCTGTCCTCGACCTTGACGCTTTCTACTGCTTTGAGACAGCGCAGAAGGGCGGTTCCACCTCCAGGTACTATGCCTTCCTCTACAGCTGCTCTGGTAGCGTTAAGGGCATCTTCTACGCGGGCCTTTTTCTCTTTCATCTCGGTCTCGGTGGCAGCACCAACATTTATGACAGCTACACCACCGATGAGTTTGGCAAGACGCTCCTGGAGTTTCTCCCTGTCGTAATCAGAGGTGGTCTCCTCGATCTGGGCACGGATTTGTTTTACCCTGCCTTCGATCTTTTCCTTGGAGCCAGCGCCGTCCACGATGGTGGTATTGTCCTTGTCCACCACTATGCGTTTAGCTGTACCAAGATCGTTGATTGAGATGTTCTCGAGTTTGATGCCAAGGTCTTCAGATACTACCTGGCCGCCGGTGAGAATGGCGATGTCCTCAAGCATTGCCTTGCGTCTGTCTCCAAAGCCAGGAGCCTTTACAGCGCAGCACTGGAAGGTTCCTCTCAGCTTGTTGACCACCAGTGTAGCAAGGGCCTCTCCCTCAACGTCTTCTGCAATGATCATTAGGGGTTTGCCCATCTTAGCAATCTGCTCGAGGAGTGGAAGAAGATCCTTCATGTTGCTGATCTTCTTTTCATGGATGAGGATGTAGGGATCCTCCAGCACACACTCCATCTTTTCAGGATCAGTTACAAAATATGGAGAAATGTAGCCACGGTCAAACTGCATTCCCTCAACCACATCGAGGGATGTTTCCATGGATTTTGCTTCCTCAACGGTGATAACACCCTCTTTTCCGACCTTGTCCATGGCCTCGGCTATGATGTTGCCGATGGTGGAGTCACTGTTGGCGGAAATGGTTCCTACCTGGGCGATTTCATTCTGATCCTTGGTTGGGACGCTTATATCTTTCAGTTTATCTATGGCAGCTGCAACAGCCTTGTCGATTCCTCTCTTGAGGGCCATGGGATTGATGCCAGCGGCGACTAGCTTTGACCCCTCAGTGTAAATGGCCTGAGCAAGAATAGTAGCAGTGGTGGTACCATCACCTGCTACATCGCTGGTCTTTGAGGCTACTTCTTTTACCATCTGAGCCCCCATGTTTTCGAACTTGTCAGCAAGTTCTATCTCTTTTGCTACGGTTACACCATCCTTGGTAATTACTGGAGAACCGAAAGATTTTTCAATAATTACATTTCTTCCCTTAGGACCAAGGGTTACCTTTACTGCGTTGGCCAGGGCATTTACACCCTTGAGGATGGATTCTCTGGCCTTAGCACTGTATTTGATTTCTTTTGCTGCCATTTTTATTTAAACCTCCGATTCTTTTTTCTTTTTTGATTTAATTTTAAGGAGATGTGGTCGAACTTATCCTTCGATTACACCCAAAATGTCGTCTTCTCTCATTATCAAGAATTCTTCGCCCTCTATCTTGATCTCAGTGCCTGCATATTTTCCAAAAAGAACTCTATCCCCTTCCTTTACATCCAGTGGCTTGATGTCGCCGTTTTCCATCAGTTTGCCTTTTCCAACAGCTATTACCTTTCCTTCAATGGGCTTTTCTTTTGCAGTATCGGGGATGATTATGCCCCCCTTGGTTTTTTCTTCTTCTTCCAAGCGTTGCACAAGGACCCGATCATTCAAAGGACGAATTTTCATGGCTTATGTTCTCCTTTTATCCTGTTAATTTTTGTTTGAAATAAAGTAGATACAAAAGGTGGCCACCTTTTGTTAGCACCCGTTGATAGCGAGTGCTAATATAATCACGATAATCCTGAATGCAATACCTCAAGGTCAATATTTTTTTAGGTTTTTATTCTGGGATGATCCTGATTAGGGCCGCGTTTGTCGCCGACCTAGATAAGGGTAGGTTTCGCATTTTGGGTCAATTCGATGGAGCGGTTTTCAGGAAACAGTAGGCGAGAATAAGTCCCCCAACCGTTATAGCTGAGTCAGCCACATTAAAGGCAGGCCAGTGATGCTGGCCGATATAAACATCCAGAAAATCAATGACAGATCCAATTCTTATTCTATCAATCAGATTTCCTAGCGCTCCACCAAACACAAGAGAGCTACCCCAAAAAAGGGATGCCGTTTTATGAGTGCTTTTTTTATAAAGATATACAATTCCGCACAGGGCTAGCACACTTACGACCTGAAAAAATATGTGCCGCCATTTCTCTGCGCCTGCCAGTATGCCAAATGCCGCACCAGTATTTCTTATGTGAATCAGGTTGAAAAAGCCTGGTATTACAGATTTGGCTTCATGAAGTGAAAGCGTTGACACTACCATGTATTTGGTGGCCTGATCCAAAATAACTATTATCCCGGAAACGAGAAGTAGTGCCGTTACGCTGTATAAAAATCCATTATTGGTTTCTTGACCGATTGATGGTGAATTCATCTTCTTTAGGGGGTTCCTTGGCTTTACCTTTTTTCTGTTCCTCTTTCTCTTCCTCTTCCTTTATCTTCTTGGCAAAGGAGCTGTTTTTCGGAAGTAGTTTCAGGGCCTTTTTCTTGTGATAGGTGGCAGAGCGAATGTTTCCTATGGTCAGATAATGTTTGTAAAAATAATAGTGTGCTTCACCCCCTTTTCCAAGGGCGGCATAAGATCTTCCAAGCTGGAAATACAAATTTTCGGGGTCAGGCCACCTGTTCTCGAGCCGCTTTAAAAGTGGTAGGGCCTTTTCCGGTTGGCCGGTCTCGAGATAGCTTCTTGCCAGCCAGAACTTGGCAGACATATCTTTAGGTCTTGCTTTATTGTAGGAAGAAAGGACTTCAATGGCATTTTTGTATTTTCCTGATGAAAAATAGGCCTTTCCAAGGTCCAAGAGAAAGTTTTTTTGTGTCGGATGTGTTTTTATGAGGTTTTTGAAGGCGCCGATGGC
>CAZUIH010000111.1:0-1654 GCA_964620365.1 uncultured Desulfobacterales bacterium
TCCTTAGGGGACCAACTCCGGATTTCATCCCCATCCTGAGTATAGCCCGTAATGCCCGGTCTGATTTGCGCAATAATTTCATATTTGGGAGTTGCTAAAAGACAATACATGGCTGCAAAAGCAACTATAACGGCTATAACAGCCGCTATGAACAAACGCTGGCGCCACAACACGGCTACCAGTTCCGCAAGGTCGATTTCCTCCGCGTATGGAGGAGGAAAGCCTATAGCATCATAGGTTCCTTTTTCCGGATTATAGACTTTGGAGGCCTTTTCCTGTCCTTTTATCTCTTGTGCCTTTGAGGCATCATCCTGGCTGGTTTTCTCTTTCATTTTCCCCCTTTCCTTTAAGCAAGTTCCAAAATCTGAAATAGTGTCATCTTCCAATACATTTAAAATGGTTCCACCTTAGCTGTCCTTAGGTGCTGGGCTTGCGTCATTTGGAGAGAACTGACCAGGGCCAGTAAGAGAACGAACATAAATTTTCTGTATGGATATTCAAGGTAAAAACTGAAAAGCAGCATAATAGATACCGCTGAAAACTGACCGGTCAGTAAGACGGCAAGGAACCGTTCCTGATGATTGACAATCCTTGCCTTTATGACACTCCACAACCTTTTAAACTGTAAAACTATCAAACCGCCCAGCATGATAATCCCCGGAATGCCAAGTTCACCAAGGTATTGGATGTAATCATTGTGGGCACGTTGTATCTGCCTGGTCTCTTTAAAGGATTGTTTCAGCATGTGCTTATGGTAAAGGGGGTATACGAATCCCCAGTTTCCTGCGCCGACTCCCATTGGATGATCCTTTGCCATCTGTATGGTATCGAGTATGGCTCCGCCCCTTGCTGTTTCAAACAGGAAGCGTTCCGGATGTAGCAAATAGGGAATGATATGATGGTTGATCTGGTTTGAGGTCCTGGTCCATGCCTTTGGAAAAGCAAATTTTACTCCGGTTAATAAGATTGCCAGGAGTATTGCGGCTATTCCGGCAATTTTAAAGGCATTTTTTTTGTGATGTGCTATTAGCAGTAAAAGGAACAACATGATAAATATACCTAGTATCATAGCCGCGTACGCTGTTCTGCTGTGTGAAATCAGAAGGTATGCCGTCTCAAGTATGAAAAAAAATAAGATGATGGCCGATATGATATATTTTTTTCCTTGTATTGCTTTATAACCCGCAAACAGAAGCAGGAAATATTGGCTTGCCAGGGAAAGGAAACACGTGTTCTTAGCGCCGAATGTTGATCCCCAACGGGTGCCTGGAATGGGTATCAGAAAAGGTATGGTGATCCTTGCCTGGACAATGCCAATAAGAGTCACTAAAAAGAAACTGGTCCAAATACTCCACAAGGTCAGGTTGCGCCATTTTTTATCTCGGAAAAGGGATGAAAATATCCAGAACATCATGGTCAATGTTATCCACTGTACAGTTTCATAAAGCGCTGCCTCGGGTACAATTGCCCACAGTGTGGATAAAAGGGTGTATCCACTCAGAGCGGCCAACAACCACAATGTCTTGTCTTTCGCGACATTTCGCAGGGCATCTCTATGTTCTTCAAACAAAAAAATAAAAAAAAATGTAGAGAAAGCCCAGAAAAGGATTTGAAGGGCTGCCAGCTTTGGTTCATTATAGTTTACGAATATCCA
>CAZUIH010000111.1:1754-6266 GCA_964620365.1 uncultured Desulfobacterales bacterium
AGGTGAATATTGGTATTCAGGCACGATCGCCTTTAATGCCTTTCTGACCTTTTCTTCGTCCATGGTGTGTAGATTTTTTTTCAAGCCTGTAAGCTGGGCCTTAAGCCAGATCCATTCAATATGCCTGCTTCTGGCCAACAATATTTTGGGATGTTCGGTAGCTCTCAGTTGTTCTGACGGATGAAAAAGCTCTTCATAAAGTTTTTCTCCTGGTCTCAGGCCGGTATATATAATTGGTATGTCCTTTTCAGGGGTAAGACCGGACAACTTTATTAAATGCTCCGCAAGCTCGCGAATTTTGACCGGCTCCCCCATGTCCAGTACGAAAATCTCGCCGCCTTTTCCCATGACAGATGCCTGAAGAACCAGTTGGCATGCCTCTCGGATCGTCATAAAGTAACGTTCTATCTCTGGATGGGTAACCGTGACCGGACCACCCTCGGCCACTTGGCGCTTGAATAATGGTATGACAGAACCAGATGATCCCAGGACATTCCCGAACCTGGTGGTAATAAAGGCAGTTTTTGACTGAAAGTTTAGATTCTGGCAATAGATTTCCGCTACTCTTTTACTGGCGCCCATGACATTTGAAGGATTTACTGCCTTGTCAGTAGAGATCATGATGAATTTTCTTACGCCTGTCTGATGAGCCGCATCTGCCAGCACCTGCGTCCCAAAGACATTGTTTTCAATTCCGGCAAAAGGATTCAATTCGACCATTGGAACGTGTTTGTAGGCCGCGGCATGAAAAATAATTTCCGGTCGATACCGCTCTAACATGTGAAGTAGCCATTTTTCGTCTCTTATGTCCCCTAGAACTGCATCAAATTGGAGGTTGGGGTAAGAACGACGGATTTCATCATCAATTTTATACAGATTGTATTCGCCTGCATCGACGGCCACCAGAATTTCCGGCTTGAGTTTTGCGATTTGTCTGCATAACTCGCTGCCTATGGAGCCTCCGGCTCCTGTTACCAGGATCTTGGCACCGGCTATCTCTTTTTTTATGCTTCTTTCGTCTATTTTTACGGGTTCCCGGCCAAGAAGATCCTCAATGGTCACATCTCTCAAATCTGATATTGTCACCTTGCCTGTAATGAGATCATTAGTGGAGGGAAGAGTCCTGTAAGAAACTCCTGCATCATCGCAAAGTGTTATCAGCCGCTTGATTGTTCGTCGATTTGCCGAAGGGATGGCCAGGAGTACTATCTGGATATCCTTTTCCTTTACGATCCTGGACAGATCGCTGGTCAGACCTAGGACCCTGATTCCCTGGATTTCCCGTCCTTGTTTTCCTCGATCATCATCAAGGAATCCAACAGGTATGTATTGGGGAGTATCATGGCGTAACAGGTCACGGGCAAGCAGTTCTCCTGCCTGGCCAGCCCCAACGATAAGGGCTTTCTGGCCCCCTTTACGAAAAAGAGACAGTTCTTTGTTTATCCGAAAGATTATTCGCCACCCGCTCAACAGGAAGACCAGAAGAAGTAGATCGATGGCAGGTACCGATCGTGGAATACCCGTAAATTTGTATCTGATGAAAAGGAAAATGGAGAGGATGATAACAGCTGACACGCATGCCCTTATAATGCGAAACAGGTCCCTCAACGACGCAAAACGGGGGATGATCCGGTCTAGCCTAAAGAACCACAGGGTTGGCGCTTGAATCAACACGACCGTGGGTATCAGGGCTACTGCAGTTTCCCAATGGTGTTTCGGGATGTCAAAGCTGAACCGTAACCAGTAGGCACCTAGCCACGCCGTAATAATAAAAACCACGTCGCACCCTGATAGGAACAAGCGCAGCAATAGCCATGGCCGGGTCGATATGAATGTCATAATGCGTTTTAGTTCAGGATTCATATATTATTTCTTTTCCCTCTTCCAAAAGACCTTATCACATTTACTATGCGATTGAGATCTTCCTCTTCGAGATTTGAGCCTGAGGGTAGACATAAACCATTTTTAAACAGTTCCTCTGAGATTCGTCCACCTATTACCTCACATCCAGCGAACAGGGGCTGGAGATGCATTGGCTTCCACACCGGACGGGCTTCAATATTGGCCTCTTCAAGGGCAAGGCGTACCCTTTCGCGGTCTGCACCGAACTTTTCAGGATTAATCGTCATACACGTAAGCCAGCGGGTTGACTGTCCATAAGACGCCTCGGGCATGAATTCAATCCCAGGCATATCACCAAGGGCCTCTTTGTAATAGGCGAAAATGCGCCTTCTGGCCTGGACCCGTTTGTCCAGTACACGTAGCTGCCCTCGTCCAATGGCCGCCAATATATTGCTCATCCGGTAGTTGTATCCCAGTTCCGAGTGTTCATAATGCGGGGCGTCATCCCGGGCTTGGGTGGCCCAAAAACGGGCTTTTTTTATAAGTCGTTCGTCATTAGAGACCAACATCCCTCCACCTGAAGTAGTAATGATCTTGTTCCCGTTAAAGGAAAAGATACCTGCCTGGCCGAATGTACCAGGCATCTGGCCTTGGTAAGTAGCTCCAAGTGCTTCTGCCGCATCCTCGATTAATGGTACCTCATACCTGTCGCATGCTTCCTTTATCGGGTTTATATTGGCGCTTTGCCCATAAAGATGAACCAAAACGACAGCCTTGGGCAGCTTGTTATGCGCCGCCCGTTTCTCCAGCGTTCTAATAAGCAAAGCGGGATCCATATTCCAGCTTTGTCTCTCTGAATCGATGAAAACCGGCCTTGCCCCCAAATAAATGATGGCATTTGCACTAGCGACAAAGGTTAGGGTAGAGCAAAAAACCTCATCTCCATGGCCTACTTTGACATAACGAAGGGCCAGATGCAACGCCGCAGTTCCGGATGAGACTGCCACTGCATATTTAGCCCCAGTGATTTCAGCAAATTCCTGTTCAAAGGCGTCTAGCTGGGGACCAACAGGGGCAATATAATTTGAGGCGAAGGCCTCTTTGATGAACTCTATCTCCAGTTCACCTATATGAGGAGGCGACAGAAAAATTCGTCTTTTTTTACCATCGACGGTCATGAGTCTTTACTTTTAATTGAAAATAGTCTTCCAGATATATTTAAGGTCGTTAAAAAAACTGTAGTTCTCTATATATTGTTTGTTGATTTTAACCTTGTCGGGAAAGATGACATTTCTGTTGAATTCCTCCGGATCCTTTTGTTTAAGCAAAAGTTGCTCCTCATTACGATATTTCAGGGTGGCTGGTCCAGTAATCCCAGGCCGGACACTTAGAATAATTCTGTCGTCGCCATCTAGTCTGTCGGCGAAGCCGGGTACATCGGGTCGTGGCCCAACAAAACTCATCTGGCCCAGCAGTACATTTATCAATTGGGGCAGCTCGTCTATCTTGGTTTTTCTCCAAAAGGCACCCAACTTTGTAATACGCGGATCAGCCGCTGTGGTAACCGTGGTTTGATAGTTGTCATTCTGTCGCATGGTTCTGATTTTTATCACTTTGAACAGCTTGCCATTACGTCCAACCCGTTGCTGTGTAAAAAAACCGTTACGTCCAGTGTCTAAAGATGCCAATACCCAGGCAATAGCAATCAGCCAACCAAACGCCAAAAGGCCGACCAAGGCAATAAAAAAATCAAAGGTGCGTTTGACTGAGGCCTGCCAGAAAGTTAATCCTTTAATCTCAACTGTATCCATGCCTTCTCAGGATGTCTCCTATAATCGGATAAATTCGGGCTTTTTCACTTGCATTAAGACTACGGTGCCCCTTTCCGACACTACTGCTAGATATATTGCCTATTAGCGGCAGCCACGAATCAGTGGAAGGAGAAATCCCCAAAAAATGACACAATTCCGGGAATAGTTTCTTTGGATCTTCGACAAAAGATTCGTAGTACAATCTGAATACCTTTTTGGGTGATATTGAATTGAATGCCTGGTCTGCCTTGGATACACATTCCTTCCATTGGACTGCACATATCTCTGACAGTGTCAGCCCTGCAATCACCTTTTCCATGTTATCCAGTCTTGGCCCCCAGAATGCCAGCCTCTTTTCTCCGGAGATCAACCTATAGGCCCTATTGCCAATATATCTCATGGCATAATGTGGAAGATCAGACAAGGGCACGAAACGCGCTTTGCGCAGGATGTACGCCAGGTCCAGACTGGCCTGCCATCGTTTCATGGCCGATGCCACCACATCCACTCCGTCTCTAACGATATATATGTACTTCGCGTCGGGCAGAATGCGGTTCACGAACGGTACCCTCAAGGAGTTGGCGCAGGTCTTTTCCACCACAAAATTCAAGTTGCGTGCCTTGGCAAGAGACTCGAACTTGCCACGAATAAACATACTTACACTCTTCGTGGCCAACTCTGCGGGGAATGCATCGGAAGGATAGGCCACGTTTCCATGTCGCCATATATAATTGATTTCGTCACAAGGCCATGTCCCCACGCCTGGCAAACCGCACAGTAAGTCACGCAACATGTTGGTGCCAGACCTGGGAGCCCCTATGATGATTACCGGTTTGTAGTCTATTTTCCCACTTTTCAT
>CAZUIH010000112.1:0-6212 GCA_964620365.1 uncultured Desulfobacterales bacterium
ATTTTCATGCCTTAGGGGTGCGGCACGGATGTACGGGCCGCATGAAGGTTTGGGTCAAGTTGACAGATAATCGTGTTGGCGGCTGACAACGCAAGCGCTTATTTTTTCGGCATTTTGCCCTGGCAAAATTAGGTGTTCTGGACGGCATCAGACAGGATTATTCGATTGAATTAAGCCAGTTGGCCACCTCTTTTTTAAGTATTTTATAAAATGTGTCAGATCCTCCGAGACCTGCGCGTCCAAATGTGTAATTTATTTCCATGAAAAGGGGTTGGTTTGATCCATCCGAAAACACCAGGTCGAAACCGGCAAGGTTGATACCAGTCTGTTTACACAGTTTTTTAACAGCCTCTTCACCCTTGATCTTAAGATGCGGATCGGAGGAATAATCTATTCTGGCACCGTGAGCGACATTTTTGTGAAAAGCAGAGGGGTTAATCCGCCAGTAGCTTTCGATGTGTTCCCCTATGACCACAACTCTAAGATCCCTTTCCAGGTTTCCCAGGTATTCCTGGACTACAAAGCCGTATTGGCCCTGCCATTCCATCTTTTTTAAAAGGCTCAATACGGCTTCCAGGTCTTCGTCCTTATTTATCAGCCAGGTTTGGCTGCCCTCACCACCTTTTGCACCTTTTAGTACGAATGGATAGGGAGGCAGCTTAGGTTTTAAGCCCATCTCAGGGTGATTTCCAATTAGTGCTTCCACCCTGGGGAAGACGAGTGTTCTGGGATGGGGGACATCAAATGCCCAGAAGAATAATGTGTCTCCCACCTTGCCTTCCCATTTGAACCTTATATCGTAATTGGGGAATACTGCCGGGCATATGCTTTGGCACAGGTGATAAAGTTCGGATGATACGGTTTGGGGTAGAATAACGGCCTTTGCCTTTTCAAGGAGCTGTTTGAAATTCGTATCCCATGCCCCACGTTCCCAGAAAAAAACATCACCTTGTATAAGAGGATGTAAAGAAACTACGATTTTTTCCCCCATGAATAATATTGTCCGTATGAGGGCAGTATGAGCCCTTTTTTATGAAATGCGTGGTAAGGATCAGTCCCGTTAACATTTTTTTATAAAAAAGCCTGTTTGTTCTCGTTAGCTATCTTGTGTCTGGTTCCCTCTATATAAATCGGCTTTTTCAGGCAACTCAACCATCTTTTCAGGTTAAGCGTAACCAGAGGGTAATCGATCGGATATTACTGTTTGAGGGGTCTGTATATCTAGAACTGGCATTTTCATATTTTTGGGTTATATTTTTGCCTAGGCGCAACGCGGTCATTGGGCAAAAGAGAGCAGATTTTTTGTGGTTTGCCCGAGTCAGTCTTCGATGAGTCGGTCACTCAGGTATCATTGCCCTGAGACAGTCAGTTGGTTTGTGGCTCCTTTGTGGCAATTGTATCCCTCCTATGGTTGGATTTTGGTGAACACATCTTAATATTTTATATCGAAACAAAAATTTTATTCAGTATATGGAGAAGGAGCGATGGCTGATTTCATCCAGGTAATTACAACCACCGAGACCGAAGAAGAAGCCAGAAAGATTGCGGAATACCTTGTAAGGGAACACTTGGCTGCCTGTGCACAGGTAAGCGGTCCCATTACGAGCTTTTTTTGGTGGGAGGGAAAGTTTGAAAGCTGCCGCGAATGGCAGGTCAGGGCAAAGACCCTTAAAGAAAGGTATGGAGAGGTCGAGGCCGCTATTAAGCAGTTGCATTCGTATAGTGTTCCCCAGATAATAGCTATTGAAGTGGTTGATATCCTGGAAGAGTATGGCGATTGGATTAGACAAAGTGTTTCGTCTTGACATGAGCATTTGTGGACATTAAACATCGTCGATTATGAGTGAAAACTTTAAATTGAATTTTGAAAAGGGTGGCGGGCTTTTGCCGGTTATCGCCCAGGATTGGAGTACCGGCGAGGTCCTTATGCTGGCATACATGAATGAGCTTGCCTGGGAAAAGACGCTCGAGACAGGCAAGGTCCACTATTGGAGCAGGTCCAGGTCAAAACTTTGGCTTAAAGGTGAGACCTCTGGCCACGTTCAGATGTTGAAAGAAGCCTATGTGGATTGTGACGGCGATACAATTCTAGTCAAGGTGGAGCAGCTTGGTGGAGCTGCGTGTCATACAGGATATAAAAGTTGTTTTTACAGGCGCGTAGACGAGGGTAAGCTAGTTGTAGTCGGAGAGCCTGTTTTTGATCCAAAGGAGATTTACGGAAAGTGAAACAGTTGAAACTTGGTATACCAAAAGGCAGTCTTGAAAAGGCCACTATCGAGCTTTTTGCAAAATCAGGCTGGAGGATAGACGTCCATCACAGGAGTTATTTCCCTGATATCGACGATCCAGATATATCCTGCAGTATCTGCAGGGCACAAGAGATGTCCAGGTATGTAGAGCAAGGGACCCTGGATGTGGGGATTACGGGAAAGGACTGGATTCTGGAGAACGATTCCGATGTGATAGTGATTACAGATCTTGTCTATTCAAAGGTAAGCAAACGTCCTGCCCGTTGGGTCTTGGCAGTGCCGGCAGACTCCCCTTATCGTTCAGTGAAGGATTTGGAAGGTAAAAAGATTGCAACGGAATTAGTAAATTTTTCCAAGAGATTTTTCAAAGAGCGTGGTGTTAATGTCCAGGTTGAGTTTTCCTGGGGTGCCACGGAAGCAAAAGTAGTTTCAGGACTTGCAGATGCCATCGTAGAGGTTACGGAGACAGGAAGTACTATAAGGGCCCATGGGCTGGTTATTATTGAAGAGCTCATGGAATCAAATCCTCAACTTATTGCAAACAAGGCTGCATGGGAAGATCCCTGGAAAAGAGAAAAGATAGAGCAGATATCTATGCTCCTCAAAGGGGCTTTGAGGGCTCACCGGCTAGTAGGACTCAAGATGAATGTCCCCCAAGAAAATCTCCAGGAGGTAGTGGATATTCTCCCAAGTCTTAATGCCCCTACAGTTTCACCTCTTTTTGATCAGAAGTGGTGTTCTGTTGAGACGGTAATCGACGAGACCCAGGTCAGGGAACTGCTTCCCAAGCTTAAGTCTGCTGGTGCCCAGGGGATAATAGAGTATTCCTTGAACAAGGTCTTGTGATCAACATGCTTCTCCTCTATAAAGGGAACGCCCTCCGATGTAGTTATTATAATAGTCCATCGTGGGTTCTATGAAATATCAAGATGTAAATGGTCCTGTTGGCGCAGCTCGTAAAGAGAGGGAACAGGCAAAGATTACTAAGGTTTCCTTCGAGAACAGTGTGTTTGACCCTTCTCAACTGCCTGAGGAATCTATGCCAGAAATAGCCTTTGCTGGCAGGTCCAATGTGGGAAAGTCGTCTCTTTTGAATCGTCTACTGGGAAGGCGTAGTATGGTCAAGGTCAGTTCAAGGCCAGGCTTTACCCAGTCTCTCAACTTCTTTCTTGTAAATGAGTGTGTGAGATTCGTGGATTTACCGGGTTATGGTTATGCTAAAGCACCTAAGTCAGTGCAGCGTAAATGGCAGGCTTTGGTAGAAAACTACCTGGAATCAAGAAAGAGTCTGGTTGGCGTCGTTTGTATCTTGGACATCAGGCGAGACCCTGATCAGATGGATACGGGCCTTATAGAATATCTGAGATTTTTGAAAAGAAAGACCTGGATTGTATTGAATAAGGCAGACAAAATCTCTCAACCCAAAAGATTAAAGAGAGTGAGGGCCATAAAGGATAGATTGCCAAGAGATGCTGGAGAGCTGTTCGTCCTGTCTGCGCGGACAGGTGATGGTGTCAGGGAATTTTTGAATATATTATGGAAGGAATTCTGACTCCTAGTTTTTGGGATTGGTTCTTTTTTTGTTTTTTGATGATGGTCGAGACTCGACCTCGCATGCCGGGGCTGCTCAGGTCGGTACGCCAAATTTCGGAAATATCCAGCGGTTCAGTACAAACCAGATAACGACAATTAATAATAATGTCAAGATATTGTCCATAATTCCACCAATATAAAATTTTAATATAAAAATTTATAACATATTGGTTTCCTTTTTACAAAACATTTTAGGCATTGGTTTGTTCGCTTGCGCTAGTTCCAGCGGTTCTGAACGCAGTGCATTTTTTTCTTTTTTCAAGCGGACAGTTAACGATATTCCAGCAGGCCGTGTAGTTTAAAAGTTTCTTTATGCCGGCAATACTGATCCCCTGATCGTGTATCATCGACCTCAGACATGTAATCCACTGCATGTCATTTAAAGAGTAATATCTTCTCTGTCCCTTCCTTAAGGGTTTTATCAGGGATTCCTTTTCATATATTCTAAGCGTTCTCGGATGGACTTCCAGCATGTTGGCTGCGGTCCCTATGGAAAAAATTGGCTTATCAGGATCCACTCCTTCTACTGGCTGCCAAAGACCAGTCTTTGGTAACGGGGAAACTCTTTTTTCTTCACGTTCTGTCTTTGTCATATGTCCTGGTAGGTAAGCCATTTTTTTGCTCCATCGTTTTTTTGATGAGGCCAGAGCCCCGTAAGGAGGACCCTGGCACCCAGCTGATATTTGTTAGTGATGTCCGCTCTGTTTAAAGACCTTTCCGAAGAAGCGTTCTCCCAGGAGGAAGCCAGCCCCTGTAAGGCCAAGGCCTCCCATAACTACGAGTAGCTCCCCTGCGGAAGGTGCGTATCCAAGGTAGCTTGGCAGGTTGTCCCAACCATACCATACTGGAACCTGTTGCCCGGCCACTACGAGGTCGTAGCGCTGGAAGAAGGCTCCCACCAAGGCCATGACTGAGGCCGCAGACATTGCGGGCAGGCTTTTCATCTGGCTGCCAACAAGGATAAAGAGTGGAATGACAAACCCTATGGCAGTTTCAAATACCCAGAAATTTGTGGAAAGTGGTCCGTTGAGAAGATTTTCCACAGCGGTTATGTCTGCCTCGGTTCCTCCGGTATAGAAGGAGATGAATCTCCATGCAGTTGCCACTATGAGCAGGAAGAGTGTAAGGGCAAGGATTTTTCCCGCACTTTGAAGTCCTGCAAAGGTGGTTTCATCCACATCTTCTTTACGCATTTTGTGTGACAGATAAGTGAAGAGTATGATTGCAGCAGAACCGCTCATTACCGCGGAGCAGAGGAAGTAAACTGGTAACTGGGCGCCAAACCAAAACGGGCGTGCGGACAAAGTGGCGAAAACAGCGCCTAGATTAGTGTTTGCGCCTACCTCTGCCAAGGCACCAATCACTCCTATGGTCAGGGCTAGTTTCCATCTGGCAGTGAGAATGGCAAAAAATTCGACAAACATGCATCCTACTGCAAGACCGTAGAGGGTCCCCATCCACCAGATGTTGGATGAAAGATTAGGTGATATCACGTTGTAGATAAGCATTCTCCATGGACTTTCGAGCTCCATACCTATTACCGAAAAAGCGGAAAGGATGGTTATTATGGAAAGAAAAACAGCTCTGTTGCCCAGAGGGGCCAGGGGGGTACCCCCAAAGGCATGTCCAATTGCAGCAAGCAGGCATAGGCCCGTTGATGTGATAGCAAAGAAGGCATAGGTAGAAATTAATATGCCCCATGGGACCTCGCGGGTAACCGCATAAAGATGATGATGCCCAGCAATAAAGGCATAAATACCTGTGCCTAGCCCAATTGCTGTGAGCCCTAACATTATTAAGGTTGCAAGGTTAACTGAGGGCTTTGCCAATCTCGGCTCAGCCAGGGTCGCTATTGATAAATTATTAGCCATGATTTACCTCCCTATGTTTTTGTATCATTTTGTGCCATTTGAGTAGGTCTCAACATTCAGCCATGGGTTCTGCTCCCTCATTGCTTGAAGCTAAGGAGAAAAGTGCGAAAAAGGTTGCGATTGCTGAGAATGGTCCGAGTGCCAAAAAGAGTGCCAAGGTTGTAGTGAACCACAGGGCCTCCGATATGCTGGAGCTTTCAGTCTTTTTCTGTACGGTGGCCTTGCGATAAGGATGGGGTTGGTGTCTGGATAGTTTTAGTGCCAAGGTGGAAAGGGCGCTCATCTTTTGCCTCCTTCCGGTTTCAGCCGCCTCTAAGTGCCGGATTTAAGGCTTAATCGGTCGGCAAACCGTTTTTTGTTTTTGCTGGGCCGCCACCCAGCGTTCTGATAACCGGGCCGCCACCCGGCTAGGAGGCTGGCCGCCACCAGCCTCCTAAAATTTGGAAGAAGTGCTTTTTCTTCCTTGACTTAGGACTGTTGTGCTGTTCATGTCCTGCTG
>CAZUIH010000113.1:0-6207 GCA_964620365.1 uncultured Desulfobacterales bacterium
TTCGTTATAGAAGTGGGCTACTGTTTTTGCCAGGGAAAACAGTTCCGCATCTGAGGCGGACAGAATCCTTTCTACCTGTTTGTCTATTTGTACCTGATATGCCGACACTTCCTCCAGGGTTGCCTTATGAGTGGATATTCGGTTTTCCAGCTCCAAGAAATTGCCTCCTGGCCAGGTGAGTTCCTTTGGAATCCTCAGTACCAAGTTTTCACCAGTAAAGGCCTCGAGCCGATAATTGTGCTCTCCCTGCGCACCATCGATAATCAGGTTCCATGGTCCCATGGCCTGTATGGCCTCTATTGCGCAGGATAGGCTGCCGGCAACGATTTTTCCGCCATCGGCCATGAACTGTCTGGCAAGGAGCCCAACCCGCCAGCCAATCGCGAAGTCGGGACAGAGATGTCCATGTTTGTCCGCAAGGTTCTTAAGCTCCAGATCTACTAGCATGTGACGTTTTCTCCTTTCAAACAATATCACTTCCTCAGCTCGGAGGACTCGAAAGGCAAGCCACCACCAGCATTTGTCTATGGCTAATTTGCTGTTTGGTCTGCGACATAGAGCAAACGTTTCCTGGGAGATGGTGCGAACCAGGAACACATCAATATCGGAATCCATGTCGTCCTTTGCCCTTTCCAGGATTTTTTCGACAGGTTCCCATACACCATACCTGGCTATATAGAGGGGTAGACAGGTGCCCCGGTGACATACCACCTTGACTGCCTCATCTAGTCGTTCAATCTGGTCCTGTTGGATTGCCCTTAACTGTTCTTCGTAACTCATTTGGTTATCGTGTTATGAATTTTAAAAAAATATTACCAGGCGTAATGATATTCGGCAAGTGCTAGCAGGCCAAAGGCCTTGATGAGTTGTGATATAGATGTTACTTTTTTGAAAAATATAACATTGTAAAAAGGGCTATTGAGTTCAGTTTTTTTCCCGGGACGGATTAATCCGGATATGCAGCTGCCGAGTGTGTCGAAGTAAAAAGGCGGCAGACAAGTAGAAGGGCCCTTGTAGTTCAACCGTCTGGCAACACAACAGATTCGGCAAGCCTTGGCAGCCCTTTACGGCTTCAACTGCCAAAGAAAGCGTGAGTCTGATGCACCACCTGGATGGAATTTTTTTGTCTATTTATGATCAGTGACTCACGTGTTTTAAAAACAAAAAGTCATTTTACTGCATTTGAAGTACATAATTTGGGATCAAGGTGCACGTTGACATGTATAAGAATGAAAGAATATCAGATGTACTCTACAATTTTGGTGTGGCTCGCCTCAGGGATGTTTTCACATTTTTTTTCACCTCAACTCTGACCCTTGAGGGCCTTATGAAGACGCTGGCGATACTTTTTGGCATATTGGGGCTGATGTCCTCCAACCTTTACGCCCATGGGGTGGCAGGTCGGATAATCCAGGGTGGACTGGGGCTGGAGGCGGAATACAGTGATGGAAGTCCGATGGCCTACTGCCGGGTCAAGGTCTACCTGGAAGGAGACAGGTTGCCTTTTCAGACAGGTGTTACAGACAAGAACGGACGCTTTTTGATTTATCCCGACCCCCCGGGCAAGTACCGGATAGTTATCACTGATGGAATGGGCCACAGGCTTGAAGAGGAATTGATTTCGGATAAGCGTGGCGACATGGAAAGTGGTGATCCGAGGGAGAAAGGAGAAACGCTCCAAAGAGAATATTTTTGGAAAGTGACGGTTGGAATTGCAGGCATCATAATTTTTTTTCTTATACTAAAACCCTTTTTAAAAAGGAAGAATGTGGGGAATCGGAATTCTTGAATATGATGAATTTAATACATGTCTGTCTGGGGAGATATTTTTATTCTTTAGTATTTAACCTGTTGATTATACTGGTAATAGTGCTCCAAGCTGATGCTTTGTCCTGGGCATGGGAGATAAGACCTCCCAAGGGGACTGTTCAGACGGTTTGTTATGACAAAAAAGGGCATCCACTCATATCCTATGAAGATGCCGACGGTGACGGCCGCTTTGAAAGCCGTGTCCTTTTCCAAGATGGTCAAATGGTATGCAAGGAAGAGGATAATGATGGCAATGGCAGGCCCGAGATTTGGCAATACTACTCAGGAGAAAAACTTGAGAGAATAGAGGAAGACCGGAACCGCGATGGAAAGGTGGACCTGAAGATTTTTTTGGATGACAGTGGCAGAAGACGCGAAATTCAGCAGGATGACGACTACGACGGCCATTTTGAGCTGGTACAGAAATTTGATCAACCTCCCTGGAGCAGGGTAGTAACAATGAATTCTACCAAGGCCGGAGCGCCTGCGATAACTCTATTTTATAAAGGGGATCATCTGGTTAAGCGTTTTGTCTATGCGGATAAGGATGGCCTGCCCGATTCAATTGAGTTTTTCGGGGAGGATGGACTCCTCAAGGAGCGTTGTGACTTCCATGATGATGGCAGGCATCTGACCGGTCCGTGTCCCATTCATTATTTTTTTGACACCGATGGAAGGACAGTTGTCAGGGCGGAACGGGATGCCGACGGTGACGGTAAACCTGAGGAATGGTTTTTCTACCAAGGGGGCAAGCTAGTAAAGGTACACGAGGATAGCAACGGTGATGGAATGCCTGATATCTGGGAGACATATGATGCTGGAGAACACCTGGTAAAAAGGGAAAAGGATCTGGATTATGACGGGAAACCTGACTTGCATGAGGGAGTGAAATAAAGATGTTCGAAGTGATAGTTAAGGGTGGCGTGCTGGTTTGGCCGATTCTGGCCTGCTCTCTATTTGGATTGGCCATCTTTCTGGAGCGTTTCATCCGTCTTTACAGGCTGGAGGTGGAGAGTGATGGACTGCTGGAGTCTGTCGTAAGCTCGGTGAGCCGCGGAGATATAAGGAGCGCCATGAATGCGGTACATGACAATATGACCCCTATGGGAAGATTGTTAAGGGCGGCGTTATCTGTCTGTTGTACAGAGCGGGAGTTGATGGAAACCGTCATGGATCATGCCATTGACAGGGAAGTAAAGTTCATGTCCCGCTATCTTTCTGCCCTGGCAACATTGGGGAACATATCGCCACTTCTAGGTCTGCTGGGGACTGTTGTAGGAATGATAAAGGCCTTCATGGTCATAGAAAATATGGGAGGAAAGGTGAACGCTTCGTTGCTGGCCGGAGGAATTTGGGAGGCCATGCTGACCACGGCTCTCGGACTTGCGGTTGCCCTCCCTGTTATTATTGGCCACAGCTATCTTGTTTCAAGGGTCCAGGCAATGGAGGACCGTCTGGAAGAAGGAGCCATCGCCCTGATAAGGGCTTTCAACTCATACAAGAACGGTGGGCATCCGGATATCTCATGAATGCAGATGCAAACCGCAAATTCGTTCTTTGGATCAGGGGATAAAGTGCATTTTCAATATAACGACAGTTGTGTCAAATTAACCTGGTGCCGAGCATTGCCGGTAAGCCCCCAGGGGCTTTTAATTGCCTGGCATGACCGATGCCCTTTGGCTCCTCCTGGCTTGGGGTACCACAATATTGGGGCTGATCATGGTTAGAAAAAGGTATAAAAGACGCTGGAATGGCGTAGACATTCCACTGACTCCACTTATCGACATTGTGTTTTTACTCTTGATTTATTTTCTGCTTACCACAAATTTCATATCCCAGGAGGGTATTACTGTAAAACTTCCGGAGAGCAAGAGTTCATCACAAATAGAGCCCCAGAGGATAGTGGTGACAGTGGAAAAGAACGGCCGTCTGCTGCTAGGGGATGAAACTGTCGATTCCGCGCATCTTTTTAACAGACTGAAAGATCTTTTGGAGAGAAAGGCAGAGCCTGTAGTGGTTATCAAGGCAGATAGGGATGTACCGGTAAAAGAGGCGGTGAAGGCCATGGACATTGCCAAGGCGGCTGGAGCCAAACGCCTGCTTCTTGCAACCCAAAAGAGTGTCGCAAGATAATGAGGTCTCCAAACTACCTGCTTTTAGGAACTTTATTCTTTTCTATCCTGTTTCATGCGGCCTTATTGTTTTTCTTTCAGTCCATGAAACGGCCTAATTCAGGCTGGGAGGAATATGAAATAGCCATTGTCCCGGAATTTGAAGACACTGGACGGCGAGCCGTTCCACATCTGGTTCAAACGAAGTTACACGTTCCTTCATCCGTTCAAAAGAACATGAAGGTGGTTGAATCCAGACCAATACCCGTACCACGATCTGAAGAGTATTTAAAAAAACTGTCTCGAAACTCCATTCAGCCTGCGCAGTTTCAAGTGCCGGAAGTATCCCCTGAACATGTGTCGCTAAATTCAGCCGTTACCCCAAGGGTAGAGCTCAAGAGGGGGTCATTTAAAAAGTCTGTGGGTATAAAGGATTACTTGGGACTGGTCAGAAGGTGTATAGAGGAAAAGAAGGTTTATCCTGAAGAGGCACTGCGAAATTTTCAGGAGGGAACGGTTCTTGCTCGATTTACCATCGGGCCGGCGGGAGAACTTCTTGATCTTGATCTTGAAAGAGGTTCAGGATTCCCGGCCCTGGACAGGGCGGCATGTGACGCTATCCGATATGCATCGCCCTTTCCGCCGCCGCCCAAAAAAGAGGGGTTCCCGATCACGGTTTCAATACGGATTCGGTTTGGACTTGCCGATTCCCGGCATAACTAGGCTGTATGGAGTTTCCAGATGGTTGAGGGAGAATAAATGCGTAATGTTGGGTTGACAGCATTAGGCCTTCTATTAATAGTAGTAAAGATCTTTCCAGGTACTCACAACTGAGCTTAATAGGGAATCCTGTGAAAATCAGGAACGGGCCCGCCGCTGTGACCGGGGACGAAGGCCGCAAATAACCACTGTCAGAATAGAATCTGATGGGAAGGGGCGGCTGGTAGGAAGATCCGGAAGTCAGAAGACCTGCCTGGAGTCAATAAGGCTGATCCCTCGCGGAGTGGGGTGAAGCCAAGAGGAACCGTGGATAAATCAGGGCATCCCCGGACCGGAATATTCTGGTCCGGGTTTTTTGTTTATGGGGTTATGAGGAGGTCGTTTCGCCTCTCTAAACGGTTGAGGAAAGGGATATGGAACTAAAATCCTTGCTTGTGGGGCTTCTTTTTTCCATTTCAGCCTTTGGCGCAAAGAGCGGAATTGGCCTCTCCTACAGTTTAGCTCGGGCAAAGACTCTCGTTAAAAAAATCATCTTTTTCCTGACATTCATGCTTGGTTACGGGGTGCTCTTCGCACTCCTGGATCTTCTGCTGAAGGCCACGGATATGGAGGAGTTTACCAGGATAATCAACCAGGCATTCAAGTCTGGCATGCTCGTTCATCTGCTAGTGGCAACAGGCCTCATCTTATGGGGAGTGAGGCTCCTTACAGTTCCTGCCGGGAAAGGGACCAGCAAGGGATGGATCGGCCTGGTGATACCGTGTCCTGTATGCATATCAGTCATCATGCTTGACATCGCCCTGCTCGATGCCCTTTACGCCGACACATTTATCCCGTCAGTGCTTCTTGTGTGGATCTCTTTTGTCTTTACTGCATTATCGACCTGCGGGATCTGGTTGTTTCTGTCCAGGACAAGCAGCCTTACAGCCGAGGAACTGCTGGGCTGGGCCATGTTTTCCATTGCCGCTTACTTCCTTCTCATATTGGCAGTGGCCCCAAATATCCAGGAGCTGGAGAGGATATACCGGCTTGCCTGTTATCAGGCGACACAAGAGACGTTTGTGACCAAAGGTTACGGTCTGTGGTCATCATTTTTTTTGCTATTCATTTCCTTTTTGGGCGGATTTCTCAGGTGCGGAAAGCGGTTTAGGGAGGGGATTTCATGTCTTTGATAGCAGCCCTGAAGACCTTTATCTATCTTTTGTCCTCCTCGCTCTTTTACCCAGTGCTTGGCCTCCTTTCGCTGCTGTCTTTGTGGATAGTCATGTACACAGGTTCTTTTTTTGCCGAATGGATTGGGCGAAGGCGTATTAAACCCTGTCCGCCTTTGGAGCTTGCCGAGCGGCTGAGAAATAATGTGGCTGCTCCTTGGCTCTCCCCTCCTGTGCGGTCATACGTCCAAGAGCTTGATGAACTGCTCAAGCGCGGCGGTGTGTCGGAAGTCGAATTGGAAAATTTGCTGCAACACGCTGAGTTCAAGCTCTGGAAGTCTATTGACAAACTTAAGATCCTTATCCGCACAGGGCCTGGACTCGGACTGATTGGAACACTTGTTCCAATGGGGACA
>CAZUIH010000114.1:0-5664 GCA_964620365.1 uncultured Desulfobacterales bacterium
ACAGAGCTTAAATGCTTGATGAGCTTCAGCAGGTAGTCCTTTTCCACATCTCCCATGACAAAGCCGTCTAGGGCGGTCCTTGAGATGACATGGTAGACCGTGGGCTCTCCTGTAATGACCATTCTTGGAATTCGTGCCATTTGTAAGGCCTCTTTTTTTGAATTGTTAGTCTTTGGTGACTTTGGTGGGGCTACTAAGAGGCTTATCGGTATGGTGGGGCACCAGCTTTAAAATAATTGACCTGTCCCCATAAAAAAAACAATATAATATGAAAAGTTTGACTTTTATCGTCTAATGGTAACGGTTTGTTAACCGCCCTATATTGTTTATAAAAAACTTTAAAATATCCGGATCGAAGCAGTGTTTATTTTTTTTCATTATGTTTATTGCATCTCTAACCCGCAGAGCAGGCCTATAAGGTCGGCTTGATGTCAATGCATCAAAATAGTCACACACTCGGATAATCCTCGCGATTAACGGAATTTCATTTCCCTTTAAGTTATCTGGGTAACCAGTACCGTCGTAATTTTCATGATGACTGCGGACAGCATCATTAAACAAAATATTAAAGTCGAGTGGGGCAACAAGCTTGCTACCTAAAATTGTATGACACTTAATCATCTCAAATTCGGCATCTGTCAATAAGGTAGGCTTATTCAGAACCGACTCATTTATCGCAATCTTCCCGATATCGTGAATTGCTGCAGCCATTCTAAGAAGTTCCAAGTCAGGAAACTGATCGCTAAATCTCAATCTTGCAATCTTGAATGCTATTTCTGCCACATGATCAGAATGCCCCTTGGTATAAGGATCACGAAGTTCGATTGCTGTAGTCATTAAATTGATCGTACGTTTTAGAACATCTCTAATTTCAATGAATTTCCTGTTACTCTCTTCTAAAGCAACTCTTTGGTCAGCGATGATCTGTTTTTGGTCGTCTAAATCTCGTATTGAATCAGTCATAATGTTATGCCTCCACATTTAGCAGCGTCGCGGCAGGACGGCCTGTTGCCTGTAATGGACAAGTAAAAACGGACACCATGTTTTAAGCAGCTCTCCGAATAGATTTATGTTCAAAATCCATTGGGCTTAAATAATCAAGAGTGGAGTGGTGCCGCCGGTATGTATTATTAGAAAGTAATCTAATCCAACACCTCGGTCCAGGCAGGATCTCTGGAAACAATTGAGGCCGCAAAGGATGGCCAAGATTGCATAATCCTGGTTGCATTTACATGAATCTCACGAACCTTAAACAGTTGCATAACTTCTTAAATGTATTATTGGTATAGTATATTAAAAAATCATTAAAGGAGGTGGTTAACCATGGATGAAAATTTTGTTTATAAACTCAAGGGGGCACCCAGGGATTCATACGAAGATATTTTTGAGCTTCATGCCTCTTTCTGTGCGATTTTCGCATCTCCCACAAGGCTCAAGATCATGTGGATGCTTGGAAAGGAAGAAAAAACCGTTGGAGAGTTGGCCCAGATGCTGGGCCTTTCCCTTCCCAACGTGTCACAACATCTTCGTATTATGAAGGCCCAGGGTGCAGTCCGAAGCCGTAGAGACGGTCGCTCCATTTATTATAGGGTAACAAATCCCAAATTCCTCGCTGGCGCTAAACTAATACGCGAAGGACTTATGGAAGAGTTGGGAATCAAGCTCCCCGTGGCGGGACAGGTTCATGAGATCTCGTCTAAAAATGGCTGACAAGGAGGTTTCAGATGAAGAGACATGACTCTTTCGGCTCCTTGAGCCTGACTTTACTTTGTGTTCTATGGATGGCTTGCCTTAAGACTACCACATGGGCAAGCACGCCGGAGACAGGTCTATTCAACGCTTCCACCGCGGATCATTCCAAATTCAAGGCCTTGCAGCAAGACTTCAAGACAGGCCCTGAAGTCACCAGGGCCTGCCTCACATGCCACACAGAGGCAGCGAAACAGGTCCAGCAGTCAATCCACTGGACCTGGACATTCGAGGATGGCGACAAAAAATTGGGCAAGAGATTCGTCCTGAACAATTTCTGAATTTCCATCCAGTCTAACTGGTGCAGGTGCACCAGCTGCCATGTAGGCTATGGGTGGAAAGACAAATCCTTTGATTTTACCAAAGAAGAAAATGTGGATTGCCTCATCTGCCATGATACCACTGGCACCTATAAAAAATTCCCTACTGCCTGTGGACACCCTGCCTACAAGGAACGCAAGCTTGGGAAAAAGGTGTTCAAACCCGTTGATCTCAAGACCGTAGCCCAAAAGGTGGGCAGGACCAGCAGAAGTACCTGTGGCAGGTGCCACTTTTTTGGCGGCGGAGGAGACGGAGTGAAACATGGAGATCTGGACTCATCCCTGCTGACACCTTCCAAGGAACTCGATGTTCATATGGATGCCAAAGGCCTAAACTATTCCTGTGTAAGGTGTCATACCACCTATTCTCACAAGATCTTGGGGCGACATTATACCGAACCCGCTCCCAATAACCACCAACTGGCACTACCAAAAGATACCAAGAACAGGATAGGCTGCGAATCATGTCACGGACCTGCTCCCCACAAGCTTGCAGAACTTGACCATCATACCCGCAAGGTAGCCTGCCAGACATGCCATATCCCTGCTGTTGCGAGAAAACGGTCTACCAAGGTCTGGTGGGACTGGTCGAAGGCCGGGAAATTCAAGGCGGATGGCTCCATGCTGGTAAAAAAGGACAAGAACGGCAACATCATTTATCTCACCAAAAAAGGGGAGATGAGGTGGGCGAAGAACCTCGTGCCTCAATACCGCTGGTACAACGGTTCCATGTCTTACACTACGGTTAGGGACAAGATTGATCCATCCAGCTTGGTGGAAATAAACCACCCGGTAGGGGGGCCCGACGATCCAAACTCCAAAATTTTTCCATTCAAGGTCTTCTACGGGATACAACCGTATGATGCCGATTACAAAACCCTGGTGGTGCCCAAACTCTTCGGCAAGAAAGGCACCGGGGCGTTCTGGGCGGAGTTTGACTGGGAAAAATCCGTCAGGGCTGGAATGAAGGCCGCAGGGGCCCCGTTCAGCGGCAAACTGGGCTTTGTAAAAACTGCAACTTACTGGCCGCTGTCACACATGGTGGCTCCCAAGGACAAAGCCCTCGCCTGTGATGCGTGTCACACCGAAAATGGAAGGCTCAAGGGCATAGAAGGGATATACGTACCCGGCAGGGACAGAAACCGGCTTCTTGATACCACGGGGTGGATAATTGTAGGACTGACCCTTACGGCAGTGGTTATTCACGCACTTGTCAGGATTACCGGGCGGAAAGATCACTCATAATGGAGGAACAGCCATGAAGGAAAAAATATTTCTTTACACGCGTTTTGAGCGGTTCTGGCACTGGTGCCAGGCAATCCTGATCTTGGGGCTCATGGTCACCGGGTTTGAAATCCATGGCACCTTCAAACTAACAGGGTTCAAACACGCCTTTTTATGGCACAATTATTTGTCCTACGCACTCATAGGACTTTCTGCCTTCGCGATATTCTGGCATTTCACTACCGGAGAATGGAAACAATACACCCCCACAATGGAAAAGATCGGTGAGATGGTTTGCTATTATACGAGAGATATATTCAAAGGCGGACCGCATCCCTTCGAAAAGAGACCGGACAGAAAGCTGAATCCGCTCCAGCGCATCACCTATTTTTTACTAAAAATCTTCATCTTTCCCTTTCAAATAGGGACAGGCCTTGTCTACCTATATAATGATGAGCTGGCCCTGGCAGGAATCAACCTGTCTACCAGGACCATAGCCTATCTACACACGGCAGGGGCTTTTATGTTCCTGGTTTTCCTTGTGGTCCATGTATACCTTGCCACCACCGGATCCACTGTATTCTCACACATAAAGGCGATGATCACCGGGTGGGAACTGGTTGAAGATGATTTAGCCTAGAAGAACATTGGAAACAAATATTTTGTTAAATTGTAAATTGTATAAAAATAAATTTTTGTATTGACAATTATAAAAAATAATCTAATATGACATTTGTAAAATAAGCTTAGGAGGCCCTTTAATATGAAAGTGGCCATTTCTTCACAGGGAAAAGACCTTCACTCCAATTTGGACGAACGGTTCGGTCGAGCGAATTTTTTCCTCCTAATGGACTCCAATTCACAAAAAGTCTTAACCGTCCTGGACAATAATGAAGCCAAAGACATGCCTCATGGGGCCGGCATTCAGGCTGCTCTCAAAGTAGTGGAAGCTGATGCAGATGTCGTCCTTACCGGGATAATGGGTCCCAAGGCCTTTTCATTACTCCAAGCCGCTGGAGTGAAGGTCATCTCGGGATTAAAGGGCAATATTAACGACGTCCTTGACAAATTTCTTTCAGAAAATTTCAGTCCTGACCAGGGACCAACCAGTCACGGGCATGTTTAATTTTCGGAACAGGAGGTGCTAACATGAGAAGACGCATGGGTGGCTTTTGTAGACCAAGAGGCAGGATAGGCCTTGGCCGTGTTGGAGATTTTTTCCAGAGACCAAGACCATGGTGCCGTTTTACTGGCAGAAACTCAGGCAATGAAGGAGATGAAACAGACTCCAGAGGCTCTTTTGTGGGACTGGGCAGGAGGCAAAGAAGGATATGCCTCAGGATGGCAGATTGGTAGCCAGGAATTTTGAGGATTAACATCAGGGAATCTCTAAAATTTGTTCAAGGACGAGGCTCAAGGAGATACTTTCGTTAAACCGTTCCGAGGGAGCGGGGAAGAAGAGAACGAAGGGAACAAACTCAAAGAGTGTAGCGTACTCAACTGCCAGGTGGACATTTTTACTTACGAGCACTGACATCGGGCAAAGGGGCAATTTTAGAGATTCCCATTTAGCCGATACAGCGATACAGAACCAGTGACATCTCTATCTCAAGTTCCGTTGAAATCGCGGCCCCGCTGGGTTCGGTTTGGTGAGAGGTCGTTCTGGTGAATGAACTCGGGGGCGCATAACCTCAGCAACAGGTATGGCCCCTAATACCGGTTTTTAAGAGAATCAAAGGACCAAATGCTGGCCTTCCTAAAGTGAATCGATCATGAAGGAGGCCACCAAAAAGAAAAAATGGAGGTCAAGATGAAAGTTGCCATACCTGTTGAAAATGGGATTGTATCATCCCACTTTGGGCATGCACAGCAATTTGCTTTTGTAGATATCAAAAACGGCAAATCCGCAGGAATGGAGTTTAAACAATCCCCCATACACGAACCAGGGGTACTGCCAAAATGGCTGAAGGATCAAGGGGCTACCCACGTAATATGTGGTGGCATAGGTGCCAGGGCGGTAGAACTTCTAGTCGCCAATAATATAGATGTAATAGCAGGAATTACAGGTCGATCACCTGAAGAAAGCGCACTGGATCTTGCCAGTGGAAAACTTTCCGGTGTCAACGGCCCTACATGCGACCATCACCAACAGGGACATGAATGTCAACACTGATTTCTCAACTGTTTTGCCCCCTTGGTTCACCCATTGTCCATGCAGGAGACAATGAGGTACTATCTTTCTGCAGCCCAGGCGAACCCCACACAGCAGCCACCGAAAAACGTCTGATTTTCTGACACGGTTGCGTAAAAGATGGGCCAAGGGGACAATTTCGATACTGTTTTTTTTAGGCAGTGATTAAATATAGAAAAG
>CAZUIH010000115.1:0-5496 GCA_964620365.1 uncultured Desulfobacterales bacterium
CTTTCATGAGAGTCTCCCAAGTACCATTGAGAAGAAGAAGGCACTTAAGGCCATTGTTCAGAAGTTCAATCAGGCAGTGAAAGAGGCAAAAAAGACAGGCAAGGCTGCAGAGCTAGGCAAGGTGGAGTTCGACAAGTTCAACATCATCAAGTTCGACATGCGTTTCTGGGGCGAGACCTTTGTGGCACGTCCCCTGGCCATGCTTATAGGTGGTATCCTCATGGGTATGATTGCCGCCTCCTTTGGTGTTGGCGGCGGATTCATGTTCATGCCGTTTATGACATCTGTTATGGGATATCCCATGTATCTCGCTGTGCCTATCGCGCTGGCTGGTGCTTTTGCCACTTCCTGTGGTGGAATAGCTAAATACCTGTTAATGGGATATTCTCCTGACTGGATTATGGCGATATGTATCGTTGCCGGAGCCATGGGCGGAGGAGTGCTTGGTCCCAAAATCCAGAAGAAACTTCCTGAAATCTTTCTGAAACGTATGCTGGCGCTGGCCCTCATCATAGTATTTATGAAGTATACAAAGATGCTCGTATTCCTGCGCTAACCAGACTATCTCCCCTGGGGCAGAAGCCTTTGCGCATCTGTCCCAGGGTACAAACAGAAAGAAAAAAATATGGACAGACTGGATTTTTTATACAACGCCTTTCTAGATATTGTGGACTGGATATACGGGGCATTGATAGCTCCCCTGTTTGCTTTTATGTCAAAAGCCTTAGAACAAATCCTCCTTTATCCCATGGATACAGTGGGTATCCCCATCGGGGTTCAGATCGTTATTATAGGCACGCTTGCAGCAATATTATCTCAAATGCTCAGGAAGGCATCGCGTGTCGATAAAAAGGAAGAGGCCTTCAGAAAAATGTTCATGGAAAAAAAGGCCGAGCAGGAACATTTTAAAATGATCTCCGACTGGAAAAAGAGACAGCTTTTATATGAGACAAGCGATAAGGAACTGGATGAACTATTCAATACCTACCTGGCCCAGCGCTTCTCACGCTACGGGTTAATTTATCTGTTGCCCATATTCCTTACCCTGTTCTGGCTGGATACCGTAAGGCCTGCGAGACTGCTCGAAGTAATTTATGGGCATCCATTTGCGGTTACCTTGCCGGACAATCCGTTCAATATACCGGGCCTGTCCATACCGGCCATGTTCATCGTCTCTTATCTCATTGTCACCATGACATTTTTCAGTGTAAAAAAACGCATCAGGTCTCAAAAGGTGGTGCCTAAACAGCACATCTCAATACAAAGGCGCACCCCCACCTGATCAAAAAGGCCACTATCCATGCCAGGACAAGCAGATAACTGACTGCGAAGGCAGTCCATCCAAGGGATCCTGTTTCCCTCCAAATGGTGACCACTGTCACCACGCAGGGGACATATATCAAAACAAAGGCCATGAAACCGAATGCGGTTACTTTGGTCAAACCGCTTTTTCTAAGGGCATTCTTAAGGCCATGGCTCTTTGTATTCCCTTCTTCGCCTGCCTGATACAGGACTCCCATTGTGCTGACTACGACCTCCTTTGCGACAAAACCGGTAACCAGGCTGACCCCCAGGCGCCAATCAAATCCCAGGGGTTTAAGTATAGGTTCAATAAACCTGCCAATCCTTCCAATATAGCTTTGGCTCAACCTTTCTTCATTTTTGGCCCTTTCAATTACAGCCAGCTGTTCAGAGGCCTTATCCTGCAATAATTTTGCAAGTGAAGGATCTGTGGTTTCAGAAAGTGCCCTTTCGAGGTTTTGCAACACCAAGTCCTTTTCATGTTGATAGTCCCTAGTGTATGAAACATCCTTTGGAAAAGCGCCGAGGAACCATATGACGATCGAGAAGGCGAGTACAACCCCACCCATTTTCTGAAGATATACCTTGACCTTGTCCCACATGTGAATCAACAGGCTTTTTAGTGTTGGCAGACGATATGGCGGGAGTTCCAAAACAAAGGGGGCCGCCTCTCCTTTAAATATGGTGTGACTGAACAACTGCCCCATCAAAATGGCCAGAACAATGCCAAGAAAATAAATGGAAAATATCACATTTCCTTCCTTGCCAGGGAAAAAGGCTCCAGCCAATAATATGTATACGGGAAGTCTTGCGGAACAGCTCATTAGTGGATTGACCAAGATAGTAAGCAGACGGTCCCGCCGGGTCTCAAGGGTCCTGGCAGCCATGATGGCAGGCACGTTACATCCAAATCCCATAAGAAGTGGGATGAAAGATTTTCCATGTAGTCCAAGTGAGTGCATTACCCGATCCATGATGAATGCGGCTCTGGCCATATATCCAGTATCTTCAAGCAAACTAATTCCCAGAAAGAGGATAAGGATATTAGGCAGAAACACTACGACTCCACCGACCCCGCCAATTACTCCATCTATTATAAGATCTTTCAGGTTTGAATCGGGTAACAGCTTTGTGGCAACTCCGGACAGAAATTCCACACCTGTCTCGATCCACTCCACAGGATAGGCGCCTAGCGAAAAGGTACCTTGAAATAAAAGATACATAAAAAATATAAAGATCGGGAAACCCAGGACTCGATTGGTAACCACTGAATCTATCCTGTCACTCAAGGTCTTCTTGGCCACTGCTGAAAGCTTCATGGTCTCCTTGAGAGCCCCTGAGATAAATCCATAACGTGATTCAGCTATAAGTGTTTCCGGATCGTCCTCAAAAATGTCCTGCAGATGTTTTCTGCTCTTGTCAACCTGTTCAAGGATTATGTCGCCGGAAATAGACTCCTCTGCCCTTTTCCGTACGACCCGATCATTTTCTAAAAGCTTGACTGCGGTCCAGCGTGGATAATAACGGCTTGAAAGCTCTGGATCAGTTTGAAGGGCCTTTCGGATTTTCCCAATCTCTTCTTCTATTTCCGGCCCATAGTTGATATGTATGTGCCTGGCCACGGGATCCTGATCCTTGGCGACTTCGAGCACCGTATCAAGAAGCATGTCAATCCCTTCGCCCTTAGTTCCAACAGTCTTGACTATCGGGACACCCAAGAGCTTAGCCAGGTGCTCATAATCCACGACTATTCCCCTCGCCTGAGCCACATCCACCATATTCATGGCAAAGACAAGCCTTATATTCAATTCTATCAGCTGGGTAGCCAGGTAGAGGTTTCTCTCTAAATTTGAGGCATCCAGTACATCAACCACTACATCGGGATGTTCTTCAAGTATGAAGTCCCTTGCCACTATTTCTTCAACAGAGTAGGCGGTGAGAGAATAAGTTCCCGGCAGATCAACCACCTTTATTTGCTGTCCCCTGTGAATACAGACACCTTCTTTTTTCTCGACAGTGACCCCTGACCAGTTACCAACCTTTTGGCGGGCGCCGGTCAGTTGATTGAAAAGAGTGGTTTTGCCTGCGTTGGGATTACCGGCCAATGCAATAGTGAGTTCCATATCCACCTTATCAGCTAGCTACGCTTTCCCCTTCGATACGAAAGGCAGTAGCTTTTAAGAAAGCGATTTCCTTGTTTTCCTGATTTCTTACCTTTATGGTATATAGACCAGTCTTTTTACCCAGGTTGATCTCACTGGCCTCTGCTGTGAGCCTGTCGCCCGGTTTTGAAGGCCTGAGATAGTTGACTGAAACCTCCAGAGCGAGCGCCATGACGCCGTAACTGTTACATGCAAGGGCAAAGGCTACATCGGCAAGGGCAAATATTGTCCCTCCATGACAGAGTCCTGCAGCATTTAAATGGTCATGACCTACGGTCATTGATACTACAGACCGTCCTTCCTCCACCTTTTCTATTTCCATTCCAAACAGTTCAATCAGCCTGTCATGTTCCTCTATGTGTCTTTTTACCTTTTCTATCACAGACATAGACATTTTCACCTTTACACAGCCTTTCTGCTGATTTGTTTCCCTGGTTTTTGAATGTGCCGCCACTTCCACATAAAACGGCCCTTAACATCCTCAGGCACTAATATAACCAGAGAACGTATCACCCTGCTGAGCCTTGGATACAAATATGATTCCTTGAGCAAAGGAGTGTTGGTAGGTAAGATAATCGTGAGCAAGAACATAATAATTCCCGCAAAAACAAGCCCTTTAAACAACCCGACAACACCTCCGAGCATCCTGTCGAACCAGCTCAACTTCATGATCTTGAAAAGCCCGTTAACTAATATGCCAGCTATCATGAAAACAAGATAGACTAGCAGGAAGATAAGAAAAAATGCAATCAGGACCCTTGGAATCTCACTGTCAATCCATGGAGCAAGCCTGTATGATAGGGCCGGAAAATAATGGGCTCCTACCCAGAAACCGGCTATCACACCGGCAAGACCAGCTACAGACCTGCTGAATCCAGTCCATATACTGCGAAAAACGGCCACGATTAGTATAACGCCGAGTATAATATCAAGCGGATTTAAATGAAGACCGCCTATGTCCATAAATGCACCTCTAAAAACCGGTTATAACCACGGGGCGGGCCAGAGAATCCAGCCATATATATTTTATTATCTGTTCCAAAGTAAGCTTCATATTGTTTACCAACTGACGATAAAATTTCCCGCACCCAGGTCTACGTTATAAACCTCTATCCGGAACTGACTGTTTATATTAATTTTTCATATCATGCCAAATATCTAATTCTGGAAACACCGATGAATATATCCGTGAACAGAATCTACTATACCTAGATCTTCAGGCAGAACATATCGACACAGTAACGCATAGTAACAGGCTCATGCTACATCTCATGAACCAAAGGGCACATCTGCCTGAAAATTAAACAGGCCCTAAACTTTTTCAGATGACTCCGATTGTACTAAAAAGATTTCTTAAGACTCACAACGACAAAATTTGTTCTGCCGTGCGGGTTGCCTCATTAAGCCTGTTTTCCAACAATCTTCTATAATTCTCGATTTCCCTGCCCCGTGCCTCGGCCGGGACCTCGATTGGGCTTTCATACACAAAGACAACCCTTGAGCCGGGCAGTGGCAATAGCGTACGATCCCAACTGTTGAAGCGTATGGCCGGCCTGGCCGCGAGCCCAGTAGGAACAATAGGCACCCCGGTGTCTCTTGCCAACACCACTGCTCCCTTCTGTGCTTTTAGGGCAGGTCCCTTGGAACCATCGGCTACTATACCTGCGTGACAGCACCTTTCCTTCATTATCCTAGTCATCTCCCTGATTGCCAGCAATCCCCCCTTATGCCTTGACCCCCTAACAGGAATCTGTCCCCAGCAGGTTACTGACCTGGCCACCCATTCTCCATCTCTACTACCACTAACCATTATAACCCCTTCCTGTCTCCTGAAATGAAACAAGGTATAAATAATGCTAAAATGCCAAAGGGCTATAACAGCGGGATTACCAGGTTCTAACAGGGGATAGATCTTTTCCTTGCCTACAATATTGGATCTGCACGTTCCCAACCAAAGTTCTATGAAGCGTAAAAATCCTTTATGGAAAAAAGGTACTTTCATCCTGTCTTTAATACTCGCTTTATCTATGCT
>CAZUIH010000116.1:0-5250 GCA_964620365.1 uncultured Desulfobacterales bacterium
GAGTATTAAATTGCAATCCTCTTCCCAAAATTTTGCTCATTTATACCGAAGCCATTTTTGTCTGTCAAAGCTAATCATCCCTGGTTTTTCCATTCTGGGGTTCAAGTTTTCAACAGTTGGTTATCCCCCCGTTTTTTTGTTTTTTTCTCGGTTGTAATTCATAAGGGGCGAAGAAAAATACATTTTTTTGATATCGAAAAAATGTTGCTATTTCAATAAGATAGTTTCTTATTGTATTTCCTTTTACATAAGGGCGTAGTCCGCTAAACTCGTTTGTTCTTTTTTTTTCTACCATTTTTTAACTGTAGTGTTCATGTCGCCTTGTCATGTTCAAAACCCTTTGGCATAGTGTCAAATTATGGAGATACCAGATAGAGCCAAGTGCATATCGCTTTTGAATGAACACGGGGTTCCAGCCCATATCGTCGCCCACAGTTTCCGGGTAGCCCAGGTGGGGATTTACCTGGCCTGTCACCTGGAGAACACCGGATTTGCCATTGATAAAAAGCGCGTAGAGGCAGGAGCTCTTCTCCATGACATCTCAAAGATGACTTCTCTGGAAAAAGGTGGAGATCATGCACAAGAGGGGGCCTGTCTATTGGAATCCGTAGGATTTAGTTCTATCAGTGATATCGTTCGCCAGCATGTTTGGATCGACCCTGTGGCCAGGAATAGACAGATTTGCGAAGTTCATCTGGTTCATTATGCGGACAAGAGAGTAAGACATACCGAGATCGTGTCGCTGCAGGAGCGATTTGATGACATCTTAAAAAGATACGGTACTGGCAGGTCCAAGATCGAGTCAATAAAGAAACTTTACAGGGAAAGTTGTCTACTTGAGGAGAGGATCTTTGAAAAAATTGAAGCAAGGCCGGAAGATCTTCAAATCCTCAATGAGCATCCGCCCAATTTTACTGATTTGGACAAATTGATATCCAGGTGATTTTGCATGTGGTACATTTAAAGACATCTTTGAAGGGGCAAAGTCGGGCGACATGCCTTCAGCCCAGGGTCTCAGGCAATCCTGGCAATTGCGGGTTTAAAGCAGAAGATACGTTTAGGAGGTTCTCATGGCAAACAAGATAACTTTTTATGGACACTCTGCCTTCAGGATAAAAACCGGAACAGGACTTCGTATCTGGATAGATCCGTGGCTTGAAAATCCACTGGCCCCTGAAATCAGGGCAGAGGACAAGGATGCCGATCTTGTCCTGGTTACCCATGCCCACGGTGATCATCTGGGCAATTGTCTGGAGCTTGCCAAAAGCTCTTCCTGTGAGGTCGTGGCCATCCACGAAATCCAGCAATATCTCCTGGCAAAGGGGTTACCCAATGTAACAGGAATGAATATTGGGGGTAGCTACCGGACTAAAGGCGTGGAAATTACCATGGTGGAGGCCATTCACAGCTCTTCCATACAGGAAGGCCACGAACTTGCGTACGGAGGGGAGGCCGCCGGCTTTGTAATTCGCCTGGAGGATAATTGCACTATATATCATGCCGGTGACACGGCGCTTTTCGGTGACATGGCCCTTATTGGTGAGCTTTACAGGCCTGACATCGCCCTGCTTCCAATAGGCAGCCATTATGTAATGGGGCCAAGGGAGGCCGCATATTCAGTAAAGCTCCTTGGTGTTGATAAAGTGATCCCCATGCACTACGGTTCTTTTCCGGTACTTACGGGGACCGTTGACATGTTCAGGGAAGAGCTGAATAAAATAGGGCTCGATGTCAATGTGATTGCCCTCGAACCTGGGGAGACTTATGACCTGTAGCGTGCCCTTAGAAGGCCTCTTACCGAGTTTCCTACGTATATTTCCGATGCCTCTTTGAGGTCGTTTGCATGAATAACCTTTTCTGCCGCCTTGCCTGTTTCAATGAGTTCCTGGCGCAAGGTCCCTGGCAAAAGACCGGATGAAAGGGGAGGGGTGATGAGTTTTCCATCTCTTCTGATGAAGATGTTGGTTATGGCTCCTTCTGTTATCTCTCCTCTTTCATTGATAAAAATTACGTCAAACAAGCCCCGTTCAGTTGCTATCCTGTGCTCTTCGTCAAGAAGTGCTCGCCTGGTAGTCTTGTGATATCGAAATGGGTCGGTTGATGCCACCTTTTTTTTCGAAAGTCCTATTGGAACCGGTTCCTCAACCTGGTTCAAAGGAGAAAATTCTGTCTCTACGCTCCCATCCCTTGCCAAAAGCAGGCGAACCCTCTTGGGGTGTTCGTCCATGTCAAGTTTGCGGACAAGTAATCTCAATTTTTGGATCAAGAATTCATGGTCGAAGTGAAAAGAGAAATAGTGCGCGGATTTTTCGAGCCTTTCAAGATGGCGGCTGAGGAGAAAGTAGCCCTCAAGACCTGTTTCCGGCCTTTTCTTCTTTTCCCAAAGAATGGTTTCAATAAGATGAAAGTCCTCAAACGGCCTTGTCAGGAATTCAGCCTTCAGGATACATTCCTCGTATTCAGCCTCCGGGTCTGATCCAATGGTTATCCCGCTCCCTATTCCCATGGTCCCTTTGCCCTTGGAAAGTTCCACGGTTCGGATAGCCACGTTGAATACGGATTTTCCTTCCGGAGAAATAAATCCAATTGCCCCTGTGTATACACCCCTGGGAGAGACCTCCAGTTCCCTTATGATTTCCATTGTCCTGATTTTGGGAGCCCCGGTAACTGAACCGCAGGGAAACAGCGACCTGAATATGTCCAGCCATGAAGTATTTTTTTTCAAGGTGCCTTCGACCCTTGAAATCATTTGAAAGAGCGTATTATATCGTTCAACTGTAAAGAGTTCCGGTACTGTAACAGAGCCAGTGGTACAGAGCCTGCCCAAATCGTTTCTTATAAGGTCCACTATCATCACATTCTCAGCCCGGTTCTTGATATCTCTCGACAGAAAACGTGCAAGATCAATATCTTCTTCCACTGTACGGCCCCTGCCCAGGGTCCCCTTCATGGGTTTTGACCATATGCGTCCGGATTCTATCCTGAAAAACAGTTCCGGAGAAAGAGAGATTATCCAGTCGTCTTCGTTTCTTATGAGAGCTCCGTAAGAAACCGGCTGTTGGGCCCTAAGGGCAAGATAAAGCTGGACTGGATCGCCTGAAAACTCGAAATTAACTCTAGCCGTGTAGTTGACCTGGTAGGTATGACCGCTGGAGATATAATCTTTTATCTTTTCAATTGCCTTTAGGTAATGTGACCTAGACACATCAAGTTCGAATCCGCTCAACTGCTCATGCAGGTGGCTGTGAACGACAAGCGGAGATGATGGTCCGCTGGGTTCATGGTTCCATATCATTGGTCTTTTGAATATGGAGATCTGGGCAAGGGGTCTATCGGAAATTTCTAAATTTTTTAATAGGGGATAGAGTCTTGGCTCCAGCAGGTATCCAAATTCATAACTCCACCATCCTGCCACATAAAGTCCCTGCTTTAGTGCTTTGTCAATTTTTTTGAAAAGCGGGGCTACATCATCGATTGAGTAGACATCTATCGTATCAAGTGGTTGGATAAAAAGGTATGAGGAATTTTCTTCACCATATACCCTCGAGGTTTCGAGAAAAACTACCTGAGGCTCATGTCCGATTGAAGTCAATATCTCCAAGCTGTCCAGCGGAAAGACCCTGCCTGTCGTGTATGTCAATTTCATGCTATCATTCAGTGCTCGATAATTTTTTGCATTGAAGGTAGTTCAATATCTTAAACAGCTCAAGATATTTTATATTATTTGGCTGGTTAGAAAGAGTGGGGAGAGAGGAATATCATGAGACAATATGTTATCGACGAACTTCGTAAGGGAGAAATAGAAAAGATAACAGATTTTTTGACAGAACACTGTGAGGAATCAGACATCAAGGGACTTTTCTGGCTTAAGATGCCTGGTGATATACTGAGTCCTACCCAGCATGAACACAAAGGGTGTGGACCCCATTGCACAGCCATTGAAGTCGGGGAGAGTTGGGTTAAACTTGAAATGTTGGTAAGAAGCAGGGAGAGGATACGGTGCAATTGTATCCAATACGCCACGGACCAGCAGAGGAGTTTTATATTGAGGTTTGCGGACAATATGCTGAAACAGACAGGTATTACTGTCTAATATAACCTTGGTATAAATTTTCAGGAGCAATTTATGATTCAGTTAAATATCGACTGTGAAGGCCCAATTACCCAGAATGATAATGCCTTTGAACTCTGTGAAGAGTTGATTCCCCAAGGGGGGGATTTTTTTGCGAGGGTCAGTAAATACGATGATTATCTCGCCGATGTTGAAAAGCGACCTGGATACAAGGCGGGAGATACATTGAAACTGGTGCTTCCTTTCTTGAAGGCATTTGGAGCCACGAATAAGTATATGGAAGAGTTTTCGGAACGGACTCTGGTCCTCTTGCCAGGGGCCCAAAAGATGCTTCCAAAAGTGGCGGAAATGATGCCAACCTATATCATCAGTACCAGCTATGCCCCGTATCTCGATGCCCTATGCAAGCACACGGGTTTCCCAAAGAAGCAGGTTTACTGCACCGATGTTGATATAGACAGGTACAGTCTTAGTGATAGGGAAAGGGAGTTGTTGGAGAAGTTTCTGAATGAAATAATAAAAATGGATCTGCTGTCATGGCCCGATGGAGCCAATGACAGTTCAGATCTTACCCCTGGCAATAGGGAAATTCTGGCAAGATTAAACCAGATATTCTGGGGCGAGATATCCAACATGGCCATTGGGCGTCTGTTTGACGATGTGAACCCCATAGGCGGAGTGGAAAAGGCCAGGGCAGTGGAAAATAGCCTTGAGGAGACATCCAATTATCTGTCCGATGTATTTTATGTGGGAGACAGTATTACCGACGTCCAGGCCCTTGAGCTTGTGAGAAAGAGCGGTGGAGTTGCTCTTTCTTTCAATGGCAATTCCTACGCGGTGAAGGCTGCCCAGTTTGCTTGCATAAGTGGAAGCACCTTGATTATTGCGACCCTGGCTGAGTTGCTTATGAAAAACTCCTCCCTTTTGGAAGAAATCCTGTTGAAAAATGATGGCAGGCTAGAGGGAGGTGATCTTTTACAGAAACTCCACGAAATTAATGCCGACCTGCCGTTTTTAGACGAACTCGGTTCGCTGGGAAGTGACGACATGCCACGACTTTTTTTGGTGGAAAAGGCCGACCTGCCCCAATTGATCGAGGAGAGCGAGTTTATGAGGAAAAATGTGAGAGGGGTTTCAGTAGGTAACCTTGGCTGACCTCATCCCGTGCCCTGGTGATT
>CAZUIH010000117.1:0-5167 GCA_964620365.1 uncultured Desulfobacterales bacterium
AACACCCTCTGCCTTGCAGCTGTAGCAAGCTCGACTCGTGAATAATCCGGGCTAGGTTGCAGCTTTGTCAGGCATTTGAAGAACAAGGCTGGTTCTATGTAGCTGCCGCCTTTTCGGCTTCGGCAAACTCGGTTAACTCATACCGGCTTCAAGACGCCTAAAAAATCCTGGAGCGCGATCCGGGACATTGGCATAGCCTTCTTGCCTAAAGGGAAGTTGTGCCCTTTATCTTCGGATTATGAGAGAATTAAGGCGCCATCGAGATTGCCTGGGTCAAATTTCCCGGTTCTCCTGTTTTGCTTCAAAAGGGGCCTGTATCTTGATGGCCTCGATAACCTGGTACGGATCATCAAGTATCTGAAACAGTGACAGGTCAGAAGGTGATATCATGCCGTGTTTGAGAACGGATTTTTCCAGCCAGTTGACGAGCCCTTTCCAGTAGTCGCTTCCCACCAATATTACAGGAAAGGGTTTTATCTTATGGGTTTGAATCAGGGTAATGGCCTCGAAAATTTCATCCAGTGTTCCATAGCCACCAGGCAGGCAGACAAAGGCGACAGCATATTTTACAAGCATTACCTTGCGAACGAAAAAATATCTGAAGTCAAGGTGTTTAGTTGCATATGGATTGGGGTGTTGCTCGTGGGGAAGCTTTATGTTTACTCCGACGGATTCTCCCCCTCCCTCTGCGGCGCCTTTGTTGGCTGCTTCCATTATACCTGGGCCCCCGCCTGTAATAACGGAATAGCCGGCCTTGGCGAGGCCGTGACCTATTGTCTCTGCGATTTGATAATAACTGTTTTCAGGACTCAACCTGGCGGATCCAAATATTGCGACCGCAGGATAGATGGGGGACAGGGCCTCAAAGCCATCCACAAATTCCGCCATGATTCTAAAGAGTCGCCACGATTCATATACATTAAGTTCATTAAGTACATATCTGCCAGCATTGTTGTTTTCTGTTGAATATTTTTTATCCCTGTCCAAGGTTTGAAACTCCTCTATCTCCCAATGATGTTTTCAGGCCCTGCCTTAAACCCGGTATTATGCACTCCAAGTAATGAAAACACAATACCCACACTCCTTTGGGGGGGGTTCCCCGAAGTGTCTCTTTGTACCTTGTCCTATGACAAAAAATCTTATTTTTATCCTGCATTACGCATTTCAAATATCAAAAGAAATCCGGCCATAATTGGTTGCAACTTCTGGATGAAGATTTTTCACAGGTAACCTGCTGTAAAATTAGTGATTTTAAAAAGAAAAAATGTTTTTTGGATGCTTTAAGTGCATAATTCGGGTTGAATCCTCGGCAATGTTGGCATTTTATAAGCTAGGCTAAAGGATTTTGGATTCCTCAATTACTTTATAGGAACTGGGCATGCGCTGCAAATAGTGCCTATGAAAATTTCTTATCATGAACCAGGCCTCTTTTAGTATTGGCTCAGGTATTATTATCCTGTGTACGCGGTTTAATCCCGTTTTGGAGATGAACTTAACCGTGTTTAGGGTCCCAAGGCTTACACGGTTTTCATCAACGGGCTGACACTTTTGGCAGACAAGGCCTCCTTCCGGGATATGGAGTGAGACCTGTTTTCCAGTAAGAGGTGAGTTGCATGAGACACAAAAATCGAGCCTTGGCCTATAACCAACTAGAGAAAGCAGGTGAATCTTGAAGACCAGGGTGGTCCGCTGGGGCGGAAAACCTTTGTTGAGCACATTGAGATACCAGTACAACAGATTAAAGATCGATTCATTGGCATCGTGTTCCTTGGTCCATAAATCAACGAGTTCCACGCAGAGACAGGCCATGACATAGGAAGTATAAGCCTTTCTTATCTCTGGAAAGCTCTTGTCTATTTCAACTGAATCTATGCGTGAAAGACCGGAAGACCGAGAAGGGACCAGGGTAAGAGTGAGACTTGTAAACGGCTCCAGGGCGTTCACGAAGCGGTGTTTGCTACGTTTAGCGCCCTTTGCGACACCACGTATCTTCCCTTTATTCAAAGAATAAAAAGTTATGAGTCGGTCAGATTCACCAAGATCCTGTCCACCTATTACGATCGCAGGGCATTTGATATATTTTGGCATAACAACAAGTTATCATGGCAGCAGATTCTTGTGCAGGTTAAAGCGAATCTGAAAAGATTGCTCATTTATCTTCAGTACTGTTATCATGTTCAATATTGGTGGACAACGTGGTCCCGTTAGCGGAATGTTTTGGCAGGACTGGCTGAGAATCCTTATTGTCGCCCATCCAAAAGGTCAGTCCTAGGGCCAGGATCGCCACGATAACAACAATGATGATCCATCGCGTAATCGGGTTGTCAGTAAATCTTTCTTTTATCTTGAATGTTGGTCGTACCTCATATTCGAACGTTTTTTCGGGAGACGCACCGACTTTTATTTTTTCTTCCTTGTACCTCAGAATTATCTCGTCTGGCTCCAGCCCAATAAATTCAGCATAACTTCTAAGGAAACCCTTGATAAAAACCTCGGCCGGCAGGTCATGCCATCTGTCTTCCTCTATGGCCCGCAACATGTATATGGCTATCTTGGTACCATCTGCCACCTCTTCAAGGGTGATATGCCTGAGCTCCCTCTCCCTCTTTAGATATTCTCCTAATCTATCTTTGGACATGTCGGCTCCTTTAATGGGGAAAGGTATGAGGGGTTAGGTTACAAAAGTATTCTAATGGTTGACTGTGACCTCAACTGTCTTAACCATTCATCAAAGCGTTCGTTGATCTGCTGTCTAAAAAGTTTTTGGCGGATTTCTTCCCTGTAAGTGTCTGATGCTTGATGTTCGTTTCCGGATACTATCCCCTTTACACGAAAGATTTGCCATCCCATGGGAGTTTCAATTACATTGCTGTAGTCCCCTGGTTTAAGTCCTTTTATTGCATTTTGCACAAAAGGAGCCATGTCTTTAAGGGTAAAAGTGCCCAGAAAACCACCTTCACTGGCAGATGGGACATTGGAGTAACGCCGGGCCGTATCCTCAAAGGATTTTCCCTCCTTCAGTTCCATGAGGGCTTTTTCTGCCTTCCTCCTTGCCCTCTCCCTGGCATCAGGGTCGTTAGCATCTTCTGGGACTACACATATGTGCTGCAGGGAATAGACTGGTCCTTCAACTTTTTTCTTCAAAGGATGTTCCTTGATGTAAGCATCTATCTGTTCATCGGTTACAACGATTTTGGCTCTGACCTGGGCCTGTATGAGTCTTGAGCGTTCAATTTGGTCTTTAAGACCCTTTTTATATTCATCAAAGGATATGCCCTGCTGTTCAAGGCTTTTTATCAAGGTTTCCCTGGTGATGTGGTTGTCTCTGCAAATTTTTTCTATGGCGCCATCTATTTCTTGTTCAGTGACCGTTATCCCCAGTCTCTTTATTTCCTGTTCCACAAGTTTTTCATCGATGAGCTGAGGAAGTAACCTGGATAGTATCTCCTGTTTCTGGGCAGGTGACAAAGGAGATCCCTGATTTTCATCTTCAACTTTTTTGATAATGGGTTCGGCCTTTTTTTCAAGTTCCGACAGGGTTATCACTTCATCATTCACCACGGCCACAATCCTGTCCACCATGGCTCCACGACTTTGTACAGGGAATATAACAAAAAAAGAACAGAGAAGTATAATGATATACTGGATTATCTGTCTGGATTGAAACATATTTACAAAATCCTTTTTATTACCTGTTTGACGTTTTTATTAGGTTAGAGGCGTTTTTTTCCGCGCCCTTTGAGCCATTTTTGTCGTGGCGGTTGCATTTGAAGTGCCACAGGCCGGCTTTGCCTATCTTTTTGTAGTCGTTTTTAACATGGCCTGCAAGGCCTCCTTAACTAATGCCAACTTACTTTTTTCTTTATTATCTTTTTTGAGCTTAATAACTAGCTTGTTTCCAGGAAGAAATTTCATGCGATTGTCATGTTGGACTATTTCAATTAATTTTTCAGCTGTTGGTGGCCCTTCAGGACCGAATGTCAGAATGATGCTTTCCCCTTTGGCCGCTTCATCAAGCCTTAGCACATTCAGGATCTGAAGCACCCTCTTGATCTCCATGAATTCAAACAGGTTCCTGGTCTCCTGGGGCAGGTCTCCATAGACATCCTCAATTTCAAGGGCAAGATCTTGTGCTGCTTCATCATCTTCCGCGCGACTAATTCGGCGGTAGAGCTTGAACCGTTGCTCGACGTCTCCAACATATTCCTCTGGTATATAGGCTGGCACGTTGAGGTTGACCTCCGGATCGATTTTTTCCCTTGGCGGTTCTCCCTTCAATTCCTCAACCGTTGACTGAAGCAGGTCGAGATATAATTCGTAGCCAACCTGGGAAATTTGACCTGATTGACTCGTCCCCAAGATGTTTCCAGCACCCCTGAGCTGTAAATCCTGCATGGCAAGACGGAATCCGCCTCCTGCCATAGAGAGTTCCATTATTGCCTGAAGACGTTTTCTGGCATTTTTTTTCAACTTTGACAGCTCTGGTATCAATAGATAGGCGTATGCCTGCTCTGTGGCCCTGCCGACTCGCCCCCTCAACTGGTATAGATCCGCAAGGCCTAGTCTGTCTGCCCTGTTTATTATAATCGTGTTGGCAGAAGGGATGTCTATTCCTGATTCAATAATGGTGGTGCATACCAGGCAGTCGATTTCACCCCTTACAAAGCGGATCATTACCTCTTCCAACTCCTTTGCCTCCATCTGTCCGTGGGCGATATCAACACGTGCTTTTGGCACCAACTGCCTTAAGTGATCTGCATATTTTCTAAGCCCTTGGACCCTGTTGTGGATGAAAAACAACTGTCCATTTCTAGAAAGTTCCCGCTCAACGGCCTCTTTTAAAAGTAATTCATCGTACTCGGCCAGGAATGTCTTGATTGGAACACGATCCTTGGGAGGGGTGTTGATGACCGAAAGGTCTCTTACGCCAAGGAGAGAAAGCTGAAGTGTCCTTGGTATAGGGGTTGCCGTAAGGGTGAGACAATCAACAGTCTGTCTAAGCCTTTTTAATCTTTCTTTATGTTTAACACCGAACCTGTGTTCTTCATCTACGATCAGCAGACCAAGGTCCTTAAAAGATATGTCAGGCTGTAGAATACGATGCGTTCCGATGAGTATGTCTATTTCTCCCGTGGCAGTTTTCTGGATTATTTCCTTTTGTTCCTTT
>CAZUIH010000118.1:0-5089 GCA_964620365.1 uncultured Desulfobacterales bacterium
ATCCTACCTTGACCATGGGAAAAATGATTATGGGAAACAGGTTGTTTTCTTAAGCTGCTCAAATCACAAAATAAATTCATGAGCCCAAGCCCCCTCCCACTCCTTTCCAACCATAACCATTTGAAAAAACAAAGAAAAAATTAGAAAACCTGAAAACACATACCACCCCCAAACAAATCTCTTGACACACAAACGTGCAGTTAAATATAGTGGTATTTGGTGGGATAAAGTGGGGCAAAGGGGAATTACTAGAAGTGTTCAGAGGCAGATCGGCCCACGTCCTTGACGCCAAGGGCCGCTTAAGCATTCCAGCCCGTTTCAGAGACATATTACGGGCCAAATATGACCAGAGGTTGATAGTCACAAACCTCCCCAATTGTCTTGTAGCCTATCCCTACGAGATATGGCTTGAGTTAGAGAAAAAGTTTACCCAGTTCCATATTGCCCCACCAGATATCCAGGCATTTCAGCGGTATTTTCTAGCTGCAGCGGTGGAATGCTCCCTTGACGGCCAGGGAAGGATTCTCATTCCCGCCCCCTTGAGAGAGGAGGCTGGTCTAAAAAAGGATGTCGTTCTATCAGGCATGCTTACATACTTTGAAATTTGGGACAAGGAACAGCTTGACAGGGAACTTCAAAAAGCGAGGAAAAACTTTGACAAGCACAGCGATATGGTCGCCGCAATTGGAGCAGACCAGTAAGGCACTACATAGGCCTGTAATGGTCAAGGAGGTCCTTGATGGTCTTAACCTCAAGGCCGGTGGAACTTACATAGACGGTACCCTGGGGCTTGGCGGCCATACAGAGGCAATACTTGCACACAATCCGGACATAAAGCTCGTAATCGGTTTTGAATGGGATGAGAAGACCTATAACCTCACAAAGTCAAGACTTGCCTCACATGGTTCAAAGGTCACCTGTGTACATGCCAGTTTCACCACCATAAAAGATTTTTTGGAATCAAGGGAGATTTCCGGGGTTGATGGAATACTCCTAGACATCGGCATCTCTTCATTTCTCCTTGAACACAGTCAAAGAGGGTTCAGTTTTCTTAAAGATGAACCTCTCGACATGAGGATGGATCAAAGAAACCAGATCACAGCAAGCGACATGGTAAACAATCTTCCTCAGAACCAGTTGACAGAGCTTATAAGGACCCTAGGAGAAGAAAGGTGGGCAAAACGAATCGCCAGCCACATTGTCGACGCAAGACACAAAAAGGCCATTGAAACCTCGAAGGAACTGGCGGAAATAGTATTCAAGGCCATCCCGAGACGCTATCATCCCAGAAAAATTCACCCTGCTACCAGGACCTTCCAGGCCCTTAGGATAGCCGTCAACAGGGAACTGGACAATCTGAAAGCGGCCCTTGAAACCCTTGCTGACTGCCTGCTGCCTGAGGGCCGCCTGTGCATCATATCATTTCATTCCCTTGAAGATCGTCTGGTCAAATGGGCCTTCAGGGAGGACCCCAGACTAAAAGTGATTACCAAGAAACCCCTGACAGCATCATCCGAAGAAATTGCCCAAAATCCAAGGGCGCGAAGCGCTAAACTCAGAATAGCTGAACGAATCATTGATTCCCAAAAAGATCAGCCAAAAATCAAGGAGGGTTAAAAGATGTCTCTACGTACAGCCACTCTCAGGATGCCCCAGAGGACAAACTACTCCACCGTATCCAGACAAAAATACAAGACCGGTTCGGGTATAAAGACCGAGACACGGAGTTTTTCCGTGCGGGAGATACTGGCAGGGACCATAGTCTTGTTTCTTGTTATTCTGTCCATATGGACAAGCTTTTCCATAAAAGAATTGGATAACGAGGTAAAAATACTGGAAAAAGAGGCCAGTCGTCTGGAGACCATACACGCAAAGCTATACCAGCAGGAACAGAATATGCTGGAAAAATCCAGACTGGAAAGCCTAGGCAAAAAACTTGGACTGCATGCCCCAACCAAGGATCAGCTGATTATATTGAGGGACTCCTAGACACGTCATGTTATCCAAGGCAAAAAAAAAGGGCTTTATTTTAGGCCTTGTGTTAAGCGCGTGTGCCGTTTACCTGGCCACAGCGCTCCTAATACGTCCGTTTTCGTCATGCGCAAACTCCCTAAACGATTCAGCCCCCTCTGACTACAGGCACACAGCGTCACTGGAGGGTAATCACTCCGAATACCGCCGTCCAATTGTCGACAGAGGTGGCACTATTCTTGCTTATACACGTAAGGTGAAATCTATTGGAATCAGGCCCCATGCCTTGCCTTCCCCGGAAAAATGGGCTGGCAGCATAGCATCCATCCTCAATATTGATACGGAACATCTTATAGATCAGGTAATGGCTGAAAAAAATTTTATATGGCTGAAAAAAGATGTTTCAGAGCAGGAAATCTTGAAATTGAACGAAACAGGTTTAAGAGGAATCGATATAAGCCATGACTATATCCGGGAATATCCCTATGGAACACTGGCAGCCCACGTCCTGGGTTTCGTGGATGATGACAATTCAGGTTTGGCAGGAATAGAATTTTTCTACGACGGTTTCCTTAAAGGAACGACCGATTTTCCCCACGCCAAGGAACTGATACTAACGCTAGAGAAAAACATCCAGTACCAGGCTGAAGACCTTTTAAGAAACCAGGCAAAAATACTCAGGGCCAAACGTGGATGCCTGATAATAATGGATACCCAAAATGGCGATCTGCTCGCGCTAGCAAATGTACCATCATGGGAACCTGAAAACTTCTGGCAGTATGACAACCTTACAATTACCAATCATGCTCTTACTGCCTTTGTGGACCCTCTAGTTCTCTGGCCCCTATTGAGGAAGATCTCCAGCCTGAATGAAGGGGTCCAGATAGAAAGAAAAAAATGGCGCTGGAACGAGATGACTGAAGACGCCATATTATGGTCTCCGTGGTCCCCGGAACAGCTGATCAACGTTCCGGCACGTGATAGCTATGCTAAATCCCTATGGGTCTTAGGTATGGGCCAAGCTACTGGCATTGACCTTCCAGGTGAGGAAACAGGTACATTGCCCCCGTTTTCGGCCCTAGGTGACGATGTCTTTATCGGGCGCACTGCACTGGCGACACCCATTCAAATCCTAAGGGCCTTTACTGCCCTGATAAATGACGGCTACCTGGTAAAACCGCATATATGCGCGTTTGAGCAGGGGAAAAATCTGGATACCAGATCACAAGACTCTATCGCCTACTCAGGCAAGACAAGAATCTGTGACAGATTTCCCCCAAGCAGCTTAACCGCTGTCAAAAAAGATTTATCTACAGGGGGAGGGCTTGCGGTTGCAAGCGCCACCTGGACCAATATTCCAGTGACAGCATCGACTGGAAACAGAGGGAAAAAAGTGGCACAGATAGTGGCCCTCGGATTTTGGCCTGCCAAAAATCCAAAAATAAGCTATATTCTGGTCCTTGATGACGCTTCCGTTGACCCCAGAAAACGTCCAGGGACCTTGGGTCGAACGATCCAACTGGCAAAAAAAGCTTCCCTGATACCTTTAATCAGTGCGAAGTTACCCGAATTTAAAGAAAAGTTAGCAGCTCTTGATATGGTCGACACCCCTTAAGATGGCTCGTAAGACCTGTATCAAGAACAGTTCAATTAGAAAACGGTCAGGTGCTTCAACTGAAATTTTAGAAATGTATAACTCTTGCTTCGTTTCAGAGAATATTGACAAAAAAAAGCCAATCACCCCCGGCATTCCCTCCAGACAGAAGTCCCTTGAGAAGATACTGGCATCGTTGGACTATCCTCTTACAATTTCAGGAGACATAAGTTCGAGAATTGTTCATGGTATCTCCTCTGATTCGAGGACGGTTCAAAAGGGTTACATATTTGTGGCCTTGCCCGGCACCAGAAAAAATGGGATCGAGTTTATACGCAATGCCTTGGAAAACGGGGCAACCGCCGTAGTTGTTCCGTCAGACAGCGATGCCTGCCAACAGGAGCTGGAAGTGCCCAAAATATGCGCAGACGATCCGAGGGAGCTTGCCGGCCTTCTTGCCTCCGCATTTTACGACGATCCCACCAGCAAGCTTTCCGTTGTGGGCATCACAGGCACCAATGGAAAGACCACCACAACATATCTCATGGAATCCATCCTGAAAGAGGCAGGACTCGAACCCGGCGTCATAGGCACCATAAACAGGAGATGGAGAAAGAGTATATTCCCTTCCAACCTCACCACCCCTGACGGAGCTACCCTCCAACAAACCCTAGCTCAGATGGTTGACGACGGTGTCAAAACCGCTGTAATCGAAGTATCTTCCCATTCCCTTGTCCAAAAAAGAGTGGCAGGTTGCAGATTTTCCACCGCCATATTTACCAACTTAAGCCATGACCACCTTGACTATCACAGGGACATACAAAAATATTTCGAGGCGAAGACAAAACTTTTTACGGATTATCCAACAGGATGCGCGGTTATAAATATCGACGATGCTTACGGACGAAAGCTCTTCCAGATGCTGACCTCAAAAAAAATCAGTTTCGGCCTTGGCGCTGACGCCGACATCCACCCCCGTTCCTTTGACATATCCCTTGATGGTATAAAGGCGGAAGTAGCCTGCAGTAAAGGTTTATTGAAAATATCCTCTGGCCTTACGGGAAAACACAACCTATACAACATACTTGCCGCCATCGGAGCAGCGCTCTCCATGGACGTGGATTACGCACACATAGAGAGAGGAATCAACAAGGTTTCCCATGTACCAGGCAGGCTTGAGCAGGTCAAATCCGACAACGACATAACCGCCTATATAGATTACGCCCACACCCCAGCTGCCCTTGAAAGTGTACTTGAGACGCTGTCATCGATTAACAAGGCCAACCTCATATGTATTGTTGGCTGCGGTGGTGACAGGGACAAGGAAAAACGCCCCATAATGGCCCGAATCGCTGCTACCTATGCAGACAAAGTCATTTTTACCTCGGACAATCCACGTAACGAAGAGCCGGACAAAATTCTAAGGGACATGATGAAGGGGCTACAGGACGCTCCGCTCAAGGGATCCCCTGATGACATCCAGTTCATTGTAGACAGGCAAGAGGCTATATTTCGGGCAGTAGA
>CAZUIH010000119.1:0-4942 GCA_964620365.1 uncultured Desulfobacterales bacterium
CATTCATGCCAACATGTTGACCCCTAAGCCACCTGCTGCATAATTTGGGATAAAAGGAATGGATCAAGTGTTGTCAAGGTTCCAGAAACATATTCAATGATTATATTTATGCAGCATATATAAAATTTAAGGAGGTGTACGATGCCTATTTATGAATATGAATGTGAGAAATGTGGTAGAGTAGTTGAAAATTGGCAGAAACTTTCAGATCCACCACTTACTTCCTGCGATGAATGTGGTGGGAAGATGCATAAACTGATTTCCCAGTCATCCTTTCACCTAAAAGGTAGTGGCTGGTATGTAACAGATTATGCAGGGAAAAAGAGTGGCAGTTCCACCGAGGGCAAAAAGACAGAAAAGAAGTCCGAGTGTTCAACTTCTTCATCCTGCAGTTGTTCAAAGGACTAAGTTATAACCTGAATTATGCAGCTGTCTAATTTTTTTAGGCATTTGAACTGCATAATCCGGGTTTAATCTGGTTCAGACCTACCGAGGAGAGGCCTTGTGTATGAAAGGCAAAAAGTGGCTGGCCGTTGTCTTGTTGCTGCTGACATTTTTATTCGTCGGCAATTCATGTAGTTACGCAAGGCCTCCCAGGCCGGGGCCTAATTTTGTGTGGGTTCCTGCCCATCGTGTACCAAGCGGCATATTGATCCTGGGCCATTGGAAATATAATGGTCCGCCCCTGAAAAACAGGGTATGGGTCTGTGGGCACTATGCGGCAGATGGGACCTGGGTGCCTGGTCACTGGAAACAACTTCGCCAAAGGCCTGGAAGGATCTGGGTGCCAGGGCACTATGGGCCTCGAGGACGCTGGATACCTGGCCACTGGAAATAATTTTGTTGAGAGCCCCCGATTTCATAGGGCCTTTACCTCGTTGGGTAAAGGCCCTTTTTCTCCGTAACTTGTCTATTCTTTTAGTAATATTTTTTTAATGGTTGCTCATTTTATACCGTTAACGCATTCTTTTTATTGTGACTGCTGCATAGGCAGCCATGCCCTCACCTCGACCGGTAAATCCGAGCCCTTCCGTGGTCGTTGCCTTGATATTTACATTTTCTTTCCTGGTGTCACAGGCCGAGGCAATATTTTCCCTCATATCCTCCACAAAAGGCGATATTTTGGGCGCTTCTGCAACCAGTGTGACGTCAGCATTGGCCAGTTGCCACTTCTCCTTTTTCAACAGGAACATGACCTTTTTCAACAGGACAATACTGGAAACGTCTTTATATGATGGGTCATTGTCCGGAAAATGGCGACCTATATCGCCGAGAGCGCATGCCCCCAGGAGTGCATCACACAGCGCATGCAACAACACGTCCGCATCTGAATGCCCCAGAAGCCCTTTATCATACGGGATAATAACCCCGCCGAGGACCAGGCTGCGTCCCTTTACCAGCCTGTGGACATCAAATCCAAAGCCCACTCTTATTTCTGCTTCCATGGTCAAAAGTCCGTATGGCCAGATCTATAATGTTTTAATCAAGGCCTCTGCAAGGATGAAGTCATCCTCAGTAGTAATCTTAATGTTTCGTGGTTTGCCAGGGACTACTCCCACTGCCATTCCGGCTGCTTCCAGCAAACTTGCTTCGTCTGTAACCTTGATATTTTTTCTTTCTGCCAACTCATACGCGGAAACCAGGTCCTTGCGTCTGCAGACCTGAGGTGTCTGGGCAAGGTATATCCTGTCGCGGTCAAGGGTCCTGACGATGAGTCCATCCTCGTCTACGAGCTTTACAGTGTCATGGACCGGGATAGCCAATATGGCGGCACCTATTTCCTGTGCCATTAGACATACAGCTTCTATGTCTGACTGGGGGACAAGAGGACGTGCGGCGTCATGTACGGCAATCCAGGTCTTCTTTTCATCAATGGACAGCAGCCCCTGCCTGACAGACTCCTGCCTTGTTGCACCCCCGGCGATCACAGTTATAGGTTTTTCATTGCTGAATGACTTGACTATTTTTAGCGTCGATGATTCGTCGGATGGAGGTGCCACCACAACAATATCCTCGATAAAGGGTACCTTGGTAAATGTGTCGATGGACCATGCCAAAAGGGGGCGTCCTCCGAGCTGGTGAAACTGTTTTGGGGTCTGGGAACCAAAACGTTTGCCCAGACCTGCCGCAGCTATTATGGCTGTTACTTTCAATTTGCCTCCTTATAAGCACCGTTGGGAAATATTTTTCCAGGATTAAGAATGTTCTTGGGATCAAATATCTGCTTAACAGATTTCATTAGTGTAAGTGCTGGTTCTGTTATTTCAAGGGGCAAAAATTCTTTCTTTGAGATGCCGATTCCATGCTCGCCTGAGATTGTGCCACCTAGTTCCACGGCACTTTTCATGATTGCTTCTACCGCTCCCTCTACGGCTTTTTGTTCCTCGCGTCTTGCCTTGTCAAAAAGGATGTTGACATGGAGGTTTCCGTCGCCCGCATGGCCGAACACCAAAAGACAAACCTGGAACTTTTTTTCAATCAAAGACAATCGGTCCATTATGGCGGTTAGATTGTGTCTGGGCACGCATATATCCTCGCTTATTTTATCAGGGTACCCCAGCTTTCTGATGGCAGGCGAAAGGCTTCTTCTTACGGACCAGATTTCATCGATCTTTTTGGGATCTGTAGCTATTACCACCCCCTGGGCATTTGCTTTACTACACGCAGCCGAGGCATCGTCCAGTTGTCTCTTTATGGATTCCCTTGGCCCGTCAACCTCCAGGATAAGAAGTGCCCTTGAACCAGATGCCATTTTTACCGGCAGCCGGTCGGCTGTAAGTCTCAAGCATTTTTCGTCCAGCAGTTCCGCACATCTTGGTAATATGTGCATCGAAAACAGGTTGGTTAGGGCCTCGCTCGCCTCGAGGGTGGATGGAAAGAAGGCAAGCATCGTCCCCACTGATTCAGGCATGGGAATCAGCTTGAGCGTAGCCCTTGTTACCACACCCAGTGTGCCCTCTGATCCCACCATCAGTTTTGTGAGGTCATATCCCACCACCGACTTGGCCGTGTTGGAGCCTATGTTCATTAGTGAGCCATCTGACAGAACCACTTCAAGCCCCATCACGTAGTCTTTTGTAACACCGTATTTTACTGCGCGGGCCCCCCCGGCGCCCGTGGCTATGTTCCCCCCGATGGTACAAAAATTTAAGCTGGCCGGATCTGGTGGATAAAAGAGATTTGACCGCGCCACCTCTCTTTGGAGATGGCCTGTGACCACCCCTGGTTCAACAACAGCGACCAGGTCCTCGACACTGATGGATAATACGCGGTCCATTCGGGCAAGGGAGAGGGCGATACCGTTGGCCCACGGGACGGCACCGCCAGTGGTGCCGGTGCCGGCCCCCCTTGGAAATACCGGGATCCCTTCTTCATATGCAACTTTAAGGAGCCTGGAGACCTCCTCGGTGTTGCCTGGCAGGGCAACTGCCTCCGGTATGTACCGGTAACTGCTGGAGTCGAAGGAATAACAGACCCGATCGCTCTCGTCTGTCGAAAAATTTTCAGCGCCTAAAATATCCTTGAATTTTTGGGCGAGGGTCTTGCGCACGGCTAGCTCCGCCAGCGCTCTTTCTCCAGCTGATTCATTAAAAACTCTACCTGAGATTTGAGTTTGCCTGAATCATTGAGTTTTTTCTTGATCTGTTTCACTGAATGAATAACTGTCGCATGGTCCCTATTGAAGAAGCGACCAATGGTCTGAAGTGAATCATCGGTATATTGTCTTGCGAGAAACATGGCGACCTGTCTAGGCAGTGCCACGCTGCGTTTTCTTGTCTTTGATTTCAGCTCGTCGACGGAAAGCTGAAAATGCCTGCATACAATATCCCGTATCGTCGCGGTAGTAATGGGGCCGGGCTCGCCAATGATGTCGTGAATGACCTCCTTGGCGAGATCGAGATCAAGGGGCCTCTTCATAAAAGAGGATTTTGCAACCAGACCTACAACCGCGCTTTCTATACGCCTTATATCACCTGCCAGGTTTCGTGCCATGAAATCTACTATTTCATCACTCAACTGGATTCCCTGGCTCCTTGCCTTACGTTGAACGATCTTTCGCCGTGTGGCCAGGTCAGGAGGATTTATGCTGGTGATCAGCCCGCTTCCAAGGCGTGAGCGAAGTTGCTCATTGATTTTGGGAAGCTGTCTTGGCAGTTGATTTCCTGTAAAAAGAATGGTTTTCCCCGCATCGAGCAGGTGATCCAGATATATTGCTAGCTCTGCTTGAGTCCTTTCTCTGCCAGAGAAAGAGTGGACTTCTTCAAGTAGAAGTACATCACAACACTCCCTGTATTGCTTTTTCAAAGAGTCTGTCTGCCCATTTTTTATGGCTTTAACTACCTGGCTGGTAAAGTCGTTGGCATTTAAATAGCAGAGCCTTTTTTCAGGATTCTTAGAAAGGATGGTCTGCCCCACGGCTTGGGCCAGGTGGCTTTTGCCAAGTCCTGAATCGGCATACAGGTAAATTATCTGACTGTGATTGGATTCTTCATGGGCTGCAGCCCAACAGGCAGAATAGGCGTACTGGTTGCTTTTTCCCACTACGAATTCCTCAAAGGTGTAGTGTTTGCAGAATTTGGGATGTCTCAGTTCACTGGGAGTGAATTTTGGAAGCAACATCTGTCCCCTGGCTGCCTCCTTGGCAATGGTAACAGGTTGTAGCCTGATTTTAATTCCGCTTTTGGTTTGAGCAATCCGTTCTTCGATCAGGTTTAAGTAATGTTCTCTTATCCAGGACGCAAAAAACTGGTTCGGACAATAGATGGTCATGACTTTACCATCAAAGCCTCCGAAGGTAAGCGGAGCTATCCACACCTTGTAACTACTTTCCGGAAGTTTAGACGAAAGAAACTCCTTGATGTCCTTCCAAACACCTTCCATGATTTTTGACACCCTTTGCTCCTAAAAAACGGTTAAAAAAGGTTAGTTTTTAGACACAGAC
>CAZUIH010000120.1:0-4740 GCA_964620365.1 uncultured Desulfobacterales bacterium
GGACGATAGTCTAATTTTTGGAAAAAGGTGTCCCATTTTCATTGACATATACCGACCCCTGAATGCCATCCACATAGGAGGCTTCCCCTTAGGCTTCTGGTTTGCCCAACAGGGTTCCATCTATGTATTCGTTGTCCTCATATTCATTTATTACAAGTATATGAGTAAGCTCGATAAAGAATATGACGTTCACGAATAGCTTCTAAAATTTAAAAAACTTTCATGGAGGTAAAGGAAACTAGCTATGTCTATACTAGCCTGGACCTATATCATGGTAGCGCTGACCTTCAGCCTCTACCTGACCATCGCTTGGCTTTCAAGGGTGCGAGACACCAAGGGATTTTATGTGGCTGGAGGAGGAGTACCTCCTCTGGCCAATGGCATGGCTACTGCCGCTGACTGGATGAGCGCTGCCTCGTTCATATCAATGGCGGGGCTTATATCTTTTCTCGGCTACACCGGTTCAATATATCTTATGGGATGGACCGGCGGATACGTGTTACTGGCCCTTCTCTTGGCCCCATACCTTCGCAAATTTGGTAAATATACTGTGCCAGATTTTGTCGGAGACCGTTATTATTCCAATGCAGCCAGGGTAGTTGCCCTGATATGCGCCATCTTTGTATCCCTCACCTACGTCGCAGGACAGATGAGAGGTGTTGGAATAGTATTCAGCCGATTTCTTGAAGTGGATGTGAATACAGGCGTCCTTATCGGTATGGCCATTGTCTTTTTCTATGCCGGCTTGGGCGGAATGAAAGGTATTACCTGGACACAGGTTGCACAATATACCGTTCTGATCATCGCGTATCTCATCCCTGCTGTAGCTATCTCACTACAGATCACGGGCACACCGATACCTCAAATCGGATTCGGTAGCCACATTGTCAGCGGACAGGATGCAGGGAAATATCTTCTGGAGACCCTTGACGCATTAAACCGAGATCTTGGTTTTGCAGAATTTACACAGGCATTTGGCCCCAAGAGCAAATCCATGCTCGACGTTTTCTGCATTACCCTGGCACTTATGGTCGGTACAGCAGGACTTCCCCACGTAATCATCCGTTTCTACACAGTCCCCAGCGTTAAGGCTGCTCGCCTCAGTGCAGGCTACGCCCTTCTTTTCATTGCAATCCTTTATACTACGGCACCAGCTGTTGCTTCCTTCGCCAGATACAATTTGATAGACACCATAAACGACACCCCCTATAAGGAAGCACCATCCTGGTTCCGTACTTGAGAAAAGACAGGCCTGATCGCATGGGTCGACAAAAATAACGATGGCGTCATCCAGTATAGAGGCGGAAAGGCCATTGTCGGCAAACCAAAATTTTCGGATGAGACCGGCCCACTGGGTCAAAGGATAGTAAAAAACAAGGTTACCGACAGTCCCAATGAACTTTACATCGACAGGGACATTATGGTCCTTGCCAATCCAGAGATCGCAAACCTGCCTGCATGGGTTATAGCTCTTGTGGCAGCTGGAGGATTGGCGGCAGCCCTGTCCACTGCATCAGGCTTGCTACTTGTTATCGCCTCCTCCATTTCACATGACCTTTATTACAGACTGATAAACAGACAGGCCAGTGAAAAACAAAGGCTTCTCCTGGGCCGAATCATGATAGGTATCGCTGTCTGCGTGGCAGGATACTTCGGTATCAACCCGCCCGGTTTTGTGGCCCAGGTGGTTGCATTTGCATTCGGCCTTGCAGCATCCTCTTTCTTCCCGATTATTGTACTGGGCATCTTCTCAAAACGTACAAACAGAGAGGGTGCAATATGCGGCATGCTTGCAGGTATAATCTTTACTGCGGTCTACATTATCCAGGTAAAATTCCTGCATATGAAACCATGGTTCCTTGGCATCAGCGCTGAGGGCATCGGAACCATAGGAATGTTAATAAACTTCCTGGTCACAATAATTGTATCATCAGTAACAACCCCTCCGCCAAAGGAAATCCAGGAGCTTGTAGATTCCATTCGTACCCCACGGGGCGCAGGGGCTGCAGTAGACCACTAACTTCAATCCCATACAAACAAAAAAGGGCGCATGCTTTAATGCGCCCTTTTTCATTGCCCTTTTCTTTCGAAGTAATAAACTTGAGTAGAGGTTATCCAACCAGTTTGTAAGAGGAGGTAACGATATGCATCCCAATCCAACTCAATTCTTGAATCCTGCCAGGAGTTGTCTCATGGTCATAGATCCCCAAGAAAAATTAATGAAGGCCATACACAAACCTGACAGGGTGATAAAAAACACTATGCTGATGATCAGATGTGCACAGGCCTTCAGGATGCCGATTATTGCGACGACTCAATATGTCAAGGGATTGGGGCCATTTGTTCCGGAACTAGCAGAACTTCTTTCAGACGTGGACCCGATAGATAAAATTGAATTTGATGGATTTGCAAACAGACAGGTCAGACAGTTAGTAGACAAACTGCCAGCCTCTATCGATACCTTTATTTTGACGGGCGTGGAAGCCCATATTTGTATTCACCAGACAGCCCTTGGTGCAATAAGGGCTGGCTTTAAGCCATGGATCGTGGCTGATGCCATATCCTCCAGGAATAAACATAACCATAAACTGGCCCTAAGCCGTTTTCTCTCATTAGGTATACCGGTTGGTCCAGCAGAGATGGCGATGTACGAGATGCTTGGTAAGGCCGGCACACCTCAATTCAAGGAATTGTTACAATACCTAAAATAGATGATACGTTATCTGTCAGTAGATTATGGAAAAAATCTTAACATGGAGCCTTACCGCCCTGAGCATAGTGGGAGCGGTCTTGAATATAAAGAAGAAACGATCCGGATTTGCCGTCTATACCATAGCAAATGTTGGATGGGTAATAGTTGATATCTACCATGGAATCTATGCCCAGGCCGCACTTTTCGTTATTTTCACAGTGCTTTCCTCCTGGGGATGGATAGAGTGGGGAAGAAAAAAATGGCCAACAGTCCAGTAAAAGATTTTGAGACCTTTGAACATGGCGCGGACATAGGAATCAGAGGCTTTGGCCTTTCCATGGAAGAGGCCTTTCAAAATGGTGCAAGGGCGGTGTTCTCTCTCATGGTTGAAGAGCTCTCTTCTGTCAAACACAAAGAGCAGGTCGACATTCAGTGTAACTCATACGATATAGAAGGACTGTTTGTTGCCTGGCTCAATGAACTGTTGGCGCAAAAGGACATGAAAAACCTGTTGTTTTCCGATTTTCTCGTAAACATAGATAAAGATAATTTAAACCTGTCAGGAGTGGCTACAGGTGAAATTTTTGACGGATCGAGACATGTAAGGGGCGTAGAGGTAAAGGGTGCTACCTTCTCAGAGTTACTTGTCAAGCATCACGAAGGTTTTTGGATAGCCCAATGTGTAGTCGATGTCTAAGGAGGACAAAAAGTGGATCTTAAAAAACTCGTAAAAAAGAACGACTATCAGTGGGAAATTCCTCGTGAAGGAGACATGAGGGTCCCTGCCTACCTCTTCGGCTCACGTGAGCTCATTATCGATATGGATGACAAGGTATACGAACAAATTTCCAACGTGACTTCACTTCCAGGAATTGTAAGGGCTGCCATGGCAATGCCAGATGGGCATTGGGGATATGGGTTTCCTATCGGAGGGGTGGCTGCATTTGACCCTGATGAAGGAGGTATCATCTCAGTCGGTGGTGTTGGCTATGACATATCATGTGGTGTCCGCACCATGCTTACCGGTCTTACAAGGGAGGAGATAGCCCCTCATCTAGAGAGGCTCATTGACAAACTGTTTGAAACCGTCCCCTGCGGAGTCGGGTCCGAGGGCCTTATCCGGTTGACACCGTCAGCACTTGACGAAGTCTTGACAGGAGGAGCCCAGTGGGCTGTTCATCATGGCTACGGTGCAAAAGAGGATCTTGACAGGATTGAAGAAAAAGGACGGCTTGAGGGAGCTGATCCAACATATGTATCTGACACCGCAAAAAAAAGACAATACCGCCAGGTAGGCACCCTGGGATCCGGCAACCATTATCTTGAAATTCAATATATCGAGAAGATATTCGACCAGGAAACTGCCGACGCATTTGGGTTAAAGGAAGGAGACGTGGTAATTGCAATTCACTGAGGTTCCAGGGCCCTGGGGCATCAGATCGGCACCGATTATCTCCAGGTTTTAGGAAAGGCAGCAAAAAAATATAATGTGCCAATCAGGGAGCGTGAGCTTGTCTGTGCCCCTATCAAGTCACCTGAGGGAGAAAGTTATTATAAGGCCATGGCATGCGGAGTAAACTGTGCCCTAGCTAACCGGCAGGTAATAGCCCACCTGGTGAGATCTGTTTTCGAACAAGTCGTGCCCGGTGCCCAGCTGACCACCCTGTATGATGTAAGCCACAACACGTGCAAGATAGAGGAACACGAAGTAAATGGCAAAATAAAATCCCTGTATGTACACAGAAAGGGTGCAACAAGGGCCTTTGGTCCAGGCAGAAAGGAACTTCCCGAAGTTTTCCAAAAGACCGGTCAGCCCGTACTCATTGGAGGTACGATGGGTACATGTTCCTATATAATGGTAGGCGTTGGCACAGGAGAAAAACTCGCGTGGGGCTCCGCATGTCATGGCGCAGGCCGTTCCATGAGCAGAAGGTCTGCCTTAAAAAGATGGAAGGGGAGAAAGGTAATATCGGAGCTTGCCCACAGGGGAATTCTGGTAGTGTCAAGACTTTTGTGTAAATTCCCTGAGAGCCATTTCATGAAAGAAC
>CAZUIH010000121.1:0-4738 GCA_964620365.1 uncultured Desulfobacterales bacterium
GCCCTACACTAATTTCGCAAGGGGTAGGTGTCCCACTTACATTGACACAGAGGGGGCTCGTCAAGGGAGCTGCCTTCCATAAAAAGAATCCCGACAACAAAAATGGAAAAATGGAAACAGACCACTTATCTTTATCAGTTGACATGCCATTAAAGTGCAGCTTTAGTGAACTCGCTTTAAAATAAAATATACTTCCCATCGGCAATGTTTTAATGCCTGGGACGGCCTCCAAGGTTGCGGGCCGTAGAAAGTTTTCCATATAGTGGCAGAAAGGAATCCTAGAGATGAAGATCTACAACAGCTACAGCAGGCAAAAAGAAGAATTTCAACCAGCGGAGCCTGGACATGTAAAGATGTATGTATGCGGGATCACAGCCTATGACCGTTGCCATATTGGGCACGCGCGTTCAGCAGTGGTATTTGACGCGGTTGTCAGATATCTGCGCCACAAAGGTCTTAAGGTTACTTTCATTCGAAATTTTACCGACATAGATGACAAGATAATCAACAGGGCAGCGGAGGAAAAAATTCCTCCCAAGGATCTCGCGGAAAGAGAAATAGCTCATTTCCACGAGGATATGGACAGGCTGGGCATACTGAGGGCGGATGTAGAGCCCAAGGCCACGGAACATATTCAGGAGATAATAGATGTCATCAAGACCCTCATCGAGAAGGGATACGCCTATGAAAAAGATGGAGATGTCTACTTTTCCGTAAGGAGTTTTTCTTCCTACGGCCAGCTGTCCCACAGGAACCTTGATGAACTTGAGGCTGGTGCGAGGATTTCAGTGGGAGAAAAAAAGAGGGATCCACTCGATTTCGCACTGTGGAAGGCAGCCAAACCAGGGGAACCTGAGTGGGACAGCCCATGGGGCAAAGGAAGACCAGGCTGGCACATAGAATGTTCCGCCATGAGCATGAAATATCTGGGCGAAACCCTTGACATTCACGGTGGAGGGCTTGACCTGATCTTTCCCCACCATGAGAATGAGCGGGCCCAGTCTGAGGCAGCTACTGGCAAGCCTTTCGTTCGGTTCTGGATGCACAACGGATTCGTGACCATAAAAAGCGAGAAGATGTCAAAATCCCTGGGTAATTTCATAACCATCCAGGAGATCCTGAACAGCCATCATCCAGAGGCCCTCAGACTTTTCCTTCTTTCAAAGCACTACAGAAGCCCACTGGATTATTCAGAAGAAATCCTGAGAGAGAACGAGGCCGCCCTGGACCGTTTTTATGCAGCTCTTTACGATGCCAAAAGGATACTTGAGCGGCCAGTGAAAAAGAACAGACCCTTGCCCGAGGAGGCGATTGATTCCATCGAGACCATAAAAAGGGTTCCCCAACTCTTTGAAAAGGCCATGGATGACGACTTCAACACCGCCCAGGCACTAGGACACCTCTTTGATGGGGTTAGGGGACTCAACCGGCTGGTGAGCGAAGCGGAAAAAAAACCGTCTGCGCTTTACATAGAGCCGCTGAAGGAAGGAGTAGAGATCCTTGTCAATACAGCCGGGATTCTCGGTCTCCTGAAAGAAGAGCCTGAAAAATATTTAAGAGAGAAAAGCCTCAAGGCCTTGGAGAAAATAGGATTGAAGGAAGAAGACATCCTGGCCGCCATTGAAAAAAGGGCACTGGCACGAAAAAACAAGGACTGGCAAGAGGCCGATCGCATCCGCGACGAACTCGCCGAAAAAGGAATTATCTTGAGGGATGGACCGGATGGCACCACCTGGAGTGTAAAAAGCACTATTTAAAATCCACGGCCAACACGCTCCCCGTACCAGCTTGCGGGGAGCTTTTAGTCAAGCTTTCCTTATAAAATACACATTTCTCCGCCTCGCTTCTTCGACGAAATCACCAACTGCATAATCCGGGGTGAAAAATCCCTTCACTCTCAAAAAACTTACATATTTTTTCAGGATATCCTTTCAACTCTCCGACTATATATATTAGTACCCCGACATTAAATAGCTGTGTTGATTCTTTACATGAATAACGAAACCCTGCATGCACCACCGATGCGTGCTTTAGAAAAAGCGCAAAGAGGCACAAAATGGAAAAAGGAGCCCATGATAGAGACATCCTTTCCAGGTTTGACCAGATTCTCTCCAAACACTTGGATCGATTAATAGGTACCAACGTAGGACTAAATGGACTTCCACTCAACCTGTTCACTGTCTCTGCCATAGTACTGCTGGTGGAACGCGAAAATGAAATAAAAAACCTGGGCCTCCCTAGAGAAAAAAGATATTCAAGGCAAAGTATCGTCAACGATCTTGCCGAAATAGGCCTTGATTTTACTGATGAACTCCACGGGATAATAGATGATCTTATAAAAAAAGGGTATGCAAAAGAGGATGAGAATGGATATTTGATCACCCAAAAGCCCGCCTTGAGCATAGCCCAGTTGCTGGACCTTCTTTTTCAGGGAATGCCAGGCATGAATCTCGTTGCCTACATGATTCAGCTTTACCGCGAAGTAACCGGGGGACAAAAGGACATTGCAACCGCCGAAACAAGCATGGACCAGACATTGACGCAGCAAGGGGTGATTCCTTCAGGGAAAAAAGCGAACCAGAAACATCAACAGGCATCACAGAAGCTGATTGATCAAGAAACCCGGATTAGAAGGCTGGCCAGTGCCTCTGGGCAACAAAAAATCCAAAGCGGCTCCCACAAAATCAACATTGACGAACTCAAGATACGACTTGACAGACTGAGAGGGAAAAAGGCAGGTGGCCCGAAGATAGTGACCGCAAGCGGGGAAGTCAGGCATTTGACTGTCCCAAAGGCCGAGGAACACCAGGAAAAATCATTAAAAAAGCCGCCGGCCACGGAGAAAAAGCCGACCAGTACCCCTCAAAATGAAAAAACAGCGAAAAAGGACGTATCAGATGCCCAACACGCCGCATCCATAAATGATGATCAGGAACAAAAAGCAAAGGATGCACCCGCTAAGGCAACTCAACCTGAGGAGCAAGCAACAAAGGAAGCACCCAGCAACGATTTAGAGCCCAGACCCAACTACGGAGAACCTATGGGTGAATCCCTTGCCCCTCAGCCCGAAACAACCGATGATTCGGCTGCAGTCCAGGCAACCGGGCCCAAAGACAAGGGGCAAGACAACTCCATATCAGACGAAAAGCCCTTGGAAGAGATGGAACTACCTGCAGATTCAGGAAAAGAGACTATAAGTCCTGAGCCCGACGTACTTCCACCTGAAATAGATGATGATGAAATAGAAAAAAAGATCTCGTCCTTTAAAGAAAGCGTCTCACTCAAATGCCCCTCGTGTGACACAGGCACTATTTCTCCAAGAAAGACCAGCACAGGAAAGGAATTTTATGTATGCAACAATCCAGAGTGTAATTTCATTAGCTGGGGAAAACCGCGTTACACGCCATGCCCGAGGTGTAAAAATCCATTCATGATAGAGGTACGGGATGATGCGGACGATATCATTCTGGAATGTGTCAATAGTGCGTGTGGTTACAGGAAGGCCTCTGCGGAATCGCGACAAAAGGATCCAAAGTCCAAGGGAAGAAAGCCCAGAAAGAGGGTTGTCAGAAAGCGACTGGTCAGAAGGAAGAAAAAATGAGGCAGGACAGTACAAGGTCAAGCAGGGTTTGCGCGACTGCTTTCATTAAAGGCGCCGCCTCGCCTGTCAAACTATCTCCCAAAACCAGCCTCTAACGCGCCTGCATCAGTCCTAAAATCCACGGGGAAAAACGCGGAATTTTTCACCAAGTCATAGCCAGAAGACAATAGATATGGCATTAGCCCGGATTATCGCCCAGCTGGTGGCGGCAGCATGGTGTTTTCATTTTTTTTTGTATTGTCTTTTTCGTGTTACTAAATTAATAATTTGTGATATTGACCTTTAAAACAACAGGCCGGAGGACGTAGAACTCTGACTCGGACACGAAAGACGAACTGCGCGAGGCATACCTGGAAATGGAAATGGAAGATGAGATTAAAGGGCTTGCGGAATAGAAAACTGTGCGGCCAGGCTGGCAGAATGTCATGTATGCTTGCGGCTGTTTCCCTGGGAATGCATCTATATGCCCTTTCGGTTTTGGCCATGGAAAAAACAGACGCGATCGTCATCACCGGAGAAGAGATAAAAAAGATGAACGTGCACAAAATTTCCGATGTGCTCAACCAAGTCCCGGGCATAAAGGCCGGTGAATCATACGTATCGATTTGGGGTTCCTATAAAGTAAAAGTCCTGCTGGATGGCCGCCCAATCAACGACCCCACCTCCAGCCACAACTCTGTGAAATTCGATCTTGTGCATGTGGAAAATGTGGAGAACATCAAAATCCACATGGGAAAGGGTTCCTTGAAATACGGGGATGATGCCAGCGGTGGCGTTATCCTGATCAACACCAGAAAGATCGAGGCCTTTCATGGAAACATGAAGACGTACTGGGGAAGATTTGACACCTCCCATTACAGCACCAATATCCGTGCCAGAAAAGGGGCCTTCGGTCTCGGCGTTAGCGCCGGCTATGACTATACCAGGGGATATCAGACCAACAGCGACTGTAAAAAACAGCGGGGCGGTGGCAGATTTGAATATATTCCGGGCAACGGTCCGAGCCTGGCGTTTGCGGTAGATTACCTGAAAGACGAACGTGGCCTGAGTGGTCGTCCGGAGTACCCCACTCCCCATTCCCGGTGTCAATGGCCATTTTTTTTGACCCATTATCGGTCAATAATTTTGACCCACCCG
>CAZUIH010000122.1:0-4619 GCA_964620365.1 uncultured Desulfobacterales bacterium
GGATTATGTCATGCAGGCTGCGGCATCCGCTCGCGGCAAATTCATGAGAGGCGGGGTCGATCAATCTTAGGGGCGAGATAAGCTTGAGAATGGATTTGACTGTCTGCAGAAGGGGATTGTTTTCATCCGGTTCCTTTAGGGACTCGGTAAGCATGCCATCCGGGTCTATATATCCGTCGTATACCTTCTTTTCATCAGCTAATACCGTTACCTCTGAATCTGGTTTCAGCACGGAGGTGGCCACTTTTGTATTGGCCAGGTATGGCACTCCGTACTCCCTTGCCACCGAGGCCAGGTGACCGGCAGTGCTGCCATAATCCGTGATGAGACACGATATCCTGTCAAGAGCGGCTACATAGTGGGGGCGTCCGTTTTTTGCAACCAGTACTGCCCGTTCAGGGATCTTTTTGAGGTCAGAATCCTTTTTCAGTATGAAGACTCTTCCAAAACCTGTTCCCCTTGCAGCTGTCTCCCCGCCGGAAATAAGCAGCGGGGCCTGGATCTTGTTTGGAGCCGCGGAATAACTTGACGCAGCAGCCTTTTTAAGGGCATAGAGAGGGCGCGACTGAAGCACAAAAAGGTTGCCGTCCCTGTCCTCACACCATTCAATATCCTGGGGAACTTCAAAAAAATCCTCCAGGCGTAAAGACCAGTCCGCCAATATGAAGGCGTTTTCCAGTGAAATTGACAACCTGTTTTTCTCTTCATCCCTGTTGGCTATCAGCCTGGTCTCGCCTTCCTGTGTCAGGATGATTTTATGGGGTTTAGACGCTATTTTTTGATCGATGAGTGTCCGCCGATCTTTTTTGCTGATCAGAATGGTGTCTGGTGAAATCTCTCCGCCGACAAGCAGCTCTCCCAGCCCCCATATGGAGTGTATCGTGATCGCATCGTCAGTTTCCTCTTCAATGGACCTTGTATAGATTACGCCGCTGGATCGTGCCCCAACAAGCTCCTGTACAACAACTGCCATGGGGGTTTCCATGTCAGCCAGTCCATGATGTATGCGGTAGCACAGTGGAGCCGGCATGTACTTGCTGGACAGCACCTTCTTGTAGGCATCAGTCAGGGTGTCCCTGGTTACATTTAAAAGGGAGAGGTATTGTCCTGCAAAGGAATATGCAGTGTCCTCCCCCACCGCGCTTGATCTGACGGCAAGGAAGATGTTTTCACCATCGGCCTCCCAGATGGAGTCATGGCAGGAAAGGATTTCCTGTTCGATGTCAGGGGGGACCTGGGCGTCCTGTACCAATGCCGTCAATTTTCTCGACACGGAATCCAGAGATTCAGGTGAGGTGATGTCGAGTTCTGCCAGCAGGCCTTTGATCTCGTCTCTTAATCCATTGAATTCCAGAAAATAATAGAACGCGCCAGTGGTTATTACAAATCCCCTGGGGACAGGCAGACCAATTTGTTTCACAATTCTCGAGATGCTTTCTCCTTTACCACCAGCGATATGATGGCAGTTGTCAGGCAACTCGGTGAATTTAAGGGTAAATGGAGGGGAAAAATCATAATCAGGAGGAGCCAGAATAAATCTTATGTAGAAGTCTATCTTCTTGTAATAATCCTTTAGATCCAGGTGCTCCAACGGCGCCATCTGGTTGAGGCACGAAATCATTTTGGCCACTTCTTCAGACAGCGCAGCGTATGTTGCCTCTATAAACGAGATGTCCACCTTGCGTCTGCTGTAATACACCTCTTCAATCTGGGCCATGAGATCATGGGCCTTTTTGTCGGCATCCAGCAGTTTTTTAAAGGCCTCGTACTTGGTCCTTAGAACGGTTCCAGGTGCGAAGATCTGGTAGGTCCAATATTTGAAAAGATTGTTGAGAAACATTTTGTTCTTCGGATGGCTGCCTTGCGTTTAAGGTATCGAATCCGCAGTGTTGTCCAGCTGCTCCGACCAACCTCGGCAGCTGCATAATCCGTATAATCTTAGTATACGCCACTCTTTTTGTATTTTGCAAAGATATTGTGTCGAATTATAGCGTTGCATGATCCGGTTTTAGAGTTTCGTTATTATTGATATCGGTCCCGGTGTGAACGAAGGTTGTCCCTGATGCGGAAAAGTTTTTTTTTGCTATTATTCACAAATCAAAAGGGGACCTCTAATAATTAATTTTTTTGTCCAATGACAAGGCGCAAGGAGACGCTTCGGAGACCCCGCCCCAAAAGGAGCTGGGGGCAGACAGAACGAAGCGACAAAACACAAAAAGCGCAGGCTACTTCCTGTATGCGAGCATTCTTTGCCGACTAGCAACGCGGTCATCGGGCAAAATGGCAACTTATAGAGGTTCGCTAAAAAATGGAAAGGGGGTTTTATTATGCCTAGGGTTTTAATAGTTGGATGCGGATCTTACATGGAAAATTCCTATGACTGTCCTTCCGATTGGAAGTGTCTTACGGCTGCTGCTGAAAAAAGGGGGGCTTTTGCCCAGCATGATGGCGACATCCAGGTGGTAGGGTTTCTCCGTTGCAAATGTCCTGGTCGTGCCCTTGTAAATAACGCGGCCGCCACCAAAAAGAAAACAGATTTTGATGTAATTCACATCACAAACTGTATGGTCAAGAGTGTGCCGGGATGCAAGAATCACGATATGGAAGAACTTCCCAAGATGTTGGCAGACAAGACCGGAGCCGAGGTTATTGTAGGCACCCATGACTTTTATTAATGTCAGGTCGGAACGCGCTCTTTTTTGACATGTCACTCTGAGAGTATCTGTTCATGGGAAAAAAATTAAATCTTTGTGAAAGACATCTGGACTCACCTGCATGTGAACGTGGGTAATTGACCTGCTTGCTGGTATAAGGCCCGTTATGAAAGAGACGGGCCTTTTTCGTATTTGCCAGATGTGCAAAAGAGAAGCGGAGACATGCGATGAAAATTAATGAAGTTAAGACCACCCCTTTTTCTGACCAGCGGCCAGGTACCTCTGGACTCCGAAAAAAAGTATCTGTTTTTATGCAGCCGCATTATCTGGAAAACTTTGTCCAGTCTGTCTTTGACACCTTCCCTGATTTAAGGGGCAAGACGATAGCAATCGGTGGAGATGGTCGTTTTTATAATAGTAAGGCAATCCAGACCATTATCAGGATGGCCTCGGCAAACGGTGTCGGCAAAGTGATGGTGGGAAAGGCCGGAATCCTTTCTACTCCGGCGACATCATGCGTGATTCGCAAGAGAGGTCTCGCGGGAGGATTCATACTTTCGGCCAGTCACAATCCCGGCGGTCCTGAGGGTGATTTCGGCATCAAATACAATGTCTCGAATGGAGGCCCTGCCCCTGAAGGCGTAACAGAGGCCATATACAAAAGAAGCCTTGAGATCGACCGGTATTTCATTGTGGATACGCAGGATGTGGACCTGGACACATTAGGTGAAACGGTATGCGGGGACATGCAGGTTGAGGTTTTCGACCCTGTTGCCGATTACAAGGAACTCATGGAGAAATTGTTCGATTTTGATCTTATAAGGGAGCTTTTCATGGACGGAAATTTCTCCATGCGATTTGATGCCATGAATGCTGTTACAGGGCCTTATGCCAGGGCCATTATCGAGGAGTGCCTCGGAGCGCCTGAAGGAACCGTTTCGAATAGTGTGCCCCTGCCGGATTTCGGTGGGCTACATCCTGACCCCAACCTGAAATATGCAAGGGAACTGGTGGAAGTCATGGGTAGAGCTGACGGCCCAGATTTTGGGGCGGCTTCAGACGGAGACGGGGATCGCAACATGATCCTCGGCAGGAATTTTTTTGTCACTCCCAGTGACAGCCTGGCGGTTATTGCTGCGAACGCACATCTTGTTCCGGGCTATTCCTCGGGAATAGCGGGCATCGCCCGTTCCATGCCGACCAGTGCGGCTGCAGACCGGGTGGCCGAGGCCCTGGGAGTGCCATGCTATGAAACACCCACGGGCTGGAAATTTTTTGGAAATCTTCTTGATGCTGGAAAGGTAACCTTGTGTGGGGAAGAGAGCTTTGGAACAGGGTCTGACCACGTGAGGGAGAAGGATGGGTTGTGGGCAGTGCTCTTCTGGCTCAATCTTCTTGCTGTGAGGAAGCAGTCCGTTGAAGACATAGTGCGGGAACACTGGAGCCGGTTTGGACGCAATTATTATTCCAGGCACGATTACGAAGGGCTTGATACAGGCTTGGCTCAGGAGCTGATGGCTGATCTTGCCGAAAAGGTGAAGGGGCTCAAGGGTAAGCGTTTCGGAGAATATGAAGTTGATTATGGTGATGAATTCAGCTACCGGGACCCTGTGGACGGTTCAATAAGTGAGCACCAGGGAATAAGACTGGTTTTCAGGAACGGTTCAAGGGTTGTGTTCCGTCTTTCCGGCACAGGGACCCAGGGTGCCACATTAAGGGTCTACATAGAGCGGTATGTGGCCGATCCCCTACAGCATGATGTCGAGACGCAAAAGGCTCTTGAGGACCTTGTAAGAATAGCTGATGAGGTGGCCGGGATTAAGGAAAGGACTGGCCGTACGGCCCCTTCAGTCATAACCTAGCCCGGATTATTCATGAACAATTTAACTAAGTTTCATATCTACCTGGTCATGTTTATTAAATTGCGGTTTTCCTGACATCTTCATTAAAACACACTGTTTTTTA
>CAZUIH010000123.1:0-4355 GCA_964620365.1 uncultured Desulfobacterales bacterium
CTCAGGTTGGTGGTGGAGTCATGGATCTTACATTTATGTGCTTGTCAGTGTGATTGTCGTTGAGACTCGCAAGTAGCTTGGTATAATCAAGCGTAGCCAGATAGGGACCGTAAGGAAGAAGTTATTCCGTCCCAAGACCCATCTACTCCCACAGCTGATAGACAGTCTTCATGTGTTCCTCGGCTGCCTCAGCGATCTGCCAGTCCTTCATCTTGGTTGGATCAAGTTGCATCAAATAAAACCTCCTTATAAGATTTTGTGGGTCTCCCCCCACGAGACAAAACTATGATCTAGGACAAATAAAATAGTTTGAATGTGAATTCAGAATTGGTACAAGACAATTGAGTGACTTGTCAATCCCGAAGAATAACCATTTCCTAGATTCCCATTAAAATTTTTTAAAGGAAGGAACATGTCATGATCATTGAAATAGATCCAGAAAGACCTCACCCCAGACGCATAAAGCAGGCGGCAGAGGCCCTAAGACAGGGAGAAATCATCGTATACCCCACTGACACCTGTTACGGAATAGGGGCAGACATTTTCAATAAGAAGGCCATAGAAAAAATATACCAGCTAAAGGAACTACCGTATTCTACCCCCTTCAGCTTTGTATGTCACAATCTCAGCCACATAAGCAATTATGCCCACATAACCGACTATGCCTACCGTATCCTGAAAAAATATCTACCAGGTCCTTACACTTTCATATTCGAAGGCTCCAGGCAGGTACCCAAAATGATGCTCACCAAAAGACGTACTGTTGGCATAAGAGTACCCGATCACCCGGTTTGCCTTTCCATAACAGAAGAATTGGGCAATCCCATAATAAGTACATCGGCAAGCGTGAGAAACGGACCGGTTTGGGCTGACCCTAGGGAGGCCGCAGAAGCCCTCGGAAAGAGGGTAGCAATAGTCATAGACAGCGGAATAATCTACCCTGAACCTTCAAGCGTTATTTCTCTGATAGATGACCAGCCAGAAATCATCCGAGTCGGGAAAGGAGATGTCTCTCCTTTTGAAACATGATGACGCAAAGTCTACCTTGGCCAGCAACAGACAATACAAATTGCATAGAATCGTCACAAAAACTAAACATCGTCTACTGTCTTTAGGTCTTTTCCCGGCTTAAAAACTATGCGGTAATTGGGAGGACACTTGGTCAAGCTGCCGGTCTTGGGATTAATGAATTCGCGTCCCTTCTGTTTGTGAAGAGCAAAACTTCCAAATCCCCTTATCTCAATCCGCCTACCATCTTCAAGTGCCTTTGTCATTGCTTCAAAGGTAAGCTCTACCACAGCGGAAATATCTTTTTTCAGATGTTCCGGAAAAAGGGTCCGAAGTTCATTTGCAATGTCCTGTTTTAGCATTCCCCCCGCTCCCGCAATATTAATAATTCAAATATTCAACCTCTTCCGAGACCAGAATGCCTTCAAGCGCCTTCTGTATTATTCTGGCCCCTTCATTTTCCAACATCTCCCTAAAGATGAAAAAACGATCCTTTTTTGGATATATAAGTTGAGGCTCTCCCTCCAAGGAGGCAAGGGAGGCTGCCTTATCAATAGCAACGCTGAAATTTCCAAGTTCATCGACCAGTTTCTCTTTAAGGGCCTGACGACCTGAAAAAATCCTGCCGTCAGCAAGCGTCCTTACCCTGTCCTGGGGGATCTGTCTGCTTGCTGAGACATCCTCCATGAACTGGAGATGTACATCATTCATCACTTCTTCAAGGACCCTTTTCTCTTCCTCAGAAAGCTCCCTCGTTACAGAACCCAAATCCTTCAGTTTGCCACTTTTAATGACCGTTGTATCGATGCCTACCTTCTTCAAGAGTTGCTTAAAATTGGGAATTTTCATTATGACACCGATGCTGCCGGTTACAGTCCCGGGATTTGCCACAATATAGCGGGCACCCAGGGCAACATAATATCCACCAGAGGCGGCTATATTTCCAAGAGATGCCACCACGGGCTTATCTGCATCCACACGCTTTATTTCCTGGTAGATCTCCTGACTAGCCCCTACCGCGCCGCCGGGGCTGTCTATCCTGACCACCACGGCCTTGACGTTTTCATTCTGTTTGAACTCCCGGAGGGCCTTGAGAATTTCCTCCGGGTCCTGAATGGTTCCCTTGATCTCGACAACTCCCACGCCCTCTCCATCAATAGTGACAGGAGATCCGGTCATTCCTCCCCTTGTTGCATAAAACACAAGTAAAAAAAAGGCCACTATGGAGAACATAAAAAGTCCTCCAAGAGTGGCCAATATTATCACAAAAGGATGGGAGCCTTTACTGAGCTTTTGCCTGCTTACATTTTCTCCCATACAAATAGATATTATTTACTGCTGTCATCCGAGTCAGCATCCTTGGAACGGGCCCTGCTTTGTTGCACGAGCTCTTCCTGAAGAAGGCTTCCCAGGGTTGTGGGAGCCTGGTGGCTGCTGGCGGAATATTCTGAATAATATGACCGTTCTTCGTCCTCGGATATCCTCTTTATGGAAAGGCCGATTCTTCGTTCAAGCGGTGCGACATTTATCACCTTGGCAGAAATCTCGTCGCCAACCTCATACATGCCTACCGGTGTCTTCACCTTTCCAGGACCAAGCTCAGAGACATGAATAAGGCCTTCAACTCCTTCTTCCAGTTCAACAAAGACTCCAAAGTCAGTCACGTTGGTGACTTTTCCTGTCACCTGACTTCCCATTGGATATTTTTCAGGTACGGACTCCCATGGGTCTGGCTTGAGCTGTTTCACGCCAAGGGAAAAACGTTCCTTTTCCTTGTCAATGTTGAGGACGACTGCCTGAATAGTCTGACCCTTCTTGTACAGTTCTCCAGGATGCTTGATCCTTTTGCTCCATGAAAGGTCCGATATGTGAATCAGACCGTCGATCCCCTCCTCAATACCAATAAATATACCAAAGTCAGTCACGCTTTTTACAGCGCCTTCAATAACGGTACCAACCGGATACCTTTCCTGTACGAGATCCCAGGGATTGGGCTCAACCTGTTTGAGTCCGAGGGAAATACGCTTGGCATCGGGATCCACGTTCAGGACCACTGCCTCCACTGTGTCTCCGACATTCACTACCTGGGAAGGATGACGCACTCGCTTCGTCCAGGACATCTCGGACACATGAACCAGGCCTTCAACTCCCTCTTCTAGCTCAACGAACGCGCCGTAATCAGTAAGGCTGACCACCTTGCCTGTAACCTTTGTCCCTACCGGGTACTTTTCTGAAGCCCTGAGCCAGGGATCTTCGGAAAGCTGTTTTACTCCCAGAGATACCTTCTCGGTCTCCGGATCAAAGGTAAGCACCTTGACAGTGACCTTGTCACCAACCTTGTAAAGCTTTGACGGATGCTCTATGCGGCCCCACGATATGTCAGTGATGTGGAGGAGACCATCAATGCCTCCCAAGTCCACAAACACGCCATAATCGGTGATATTTTTAACCACGCCTTCCCTGACCTGCCCTTCGGCAAGAGAAGCCAGGGTCTCTGCGCGCTTGACTTCTTTTTCCTTCTCCAGCAATGCCCTGCGGGACACGACCACGTTTTCCCTTTTTCTGTTGCACTTCAAAATGGCACATTCAACCACTTCGCCTATCAGGGACTCGGGATCCTTGATGGGTTTCAAATCAATCTGGGAAAACGGGAGAAATGCCTTCACTCCGCCAGGTCTCTTTCCGATCATTAAAGACACACCGCCCTTGACCCGTGAAACTATAGTACCCTTGACGGGTACCTCTTCTTCATAGGCCTTGACGATATCATCCCAGACCTGACGCCTAAGCGCCTTTGAATATGAAAGCCTGAGATCCCCTTCTCCGGTGTCGCATCTTTCAAGAAGGACTTCTATGGTATCTCCAAGTGAAACCGTAATTTCACCATCATCGCCCAAAAACTCACGAATCGGAATCTGTGCTTCCGATTTATATCCCACGTCGACCATCACGTGCTCTTTGTCGACACTTACCACCTTACCTTCGATCAGTTCTCCTGCCTGAAATGTCTTGAGGCTCTGTTCGAACAGATCCTCAAACTGGCTCATATCAGCCATGTCTTCCATGGACATCTCCTCCTGTTCGGAAGAGTTATCCATCTCTGATTTTGCAGCAGTTCCATTAGCTGCTGCATTTGAAGTTTGTTCCTGCGTTACCTCAGATACAACTTTTTCCATTAACAATGTCCCCCTAAAGAGTTAAATAACTGATTATAACAGGGCAGATTCCAAAGTTCAATGGCAACAATGGACCAAATCAACCTTCAGACCTCAACAGTTGAGTACAGATGCCATTTTCCAGTGGATTACCCACAGGATCTTGAGAAAACTCATGCCGGAGTATTAAGG
>CAZUIH010000124.1:0-4142 GCA_964620365.1 uncultured Desulfobacterales bacterium
TCTCTTGGCCCTGTTCTGGTTGCCGTTCCGTAACTTCTACTCTTTTTCTGGTCAAGTATGGGGCTGTTCTGTATTCTTTGTTTGCAGCGTATTTTCTTGCCCTCTCATAAATTCTGCATGCCTCTTTCCAGAGTGCAGGGGCATATCTGTATGCACTCTCAAACCTTGCATCATTCAAGGCCGTTAAAGCCTCTTCCTCTTTCTTTTTCCAGGCCGCTCTTTCCTTGGCAGTGGGAGTCATCTCCCTTATCTTTTCGAGCTCTTGCCTTATGTCCCTTCTAAGCTGGTCAACCGAAGACACCTTGAACCCTGTGCAGAGGAAAAAGGTGATCAGCACAAGTAAAAAAGCCCCTGCTTTCCCCTGACTCCAGGAGAAAGTAGAGGCAAAGAACATAAAATCACTTCTTTTTTTTCTATGATTCCGACAGATTTGCAATGATGTGATCCTTGATCCATTTTCCATCCCACCACTCCATGGGATTCACAAAAACGTCGTTTATCAACATTCCAAAATGCAAATGATCTCCTCCTGCCAGACCAGTCATGCCTGTCTTGCCTATTATTTCACCCTTTTTGACCTTATCTCCTACCTTAACCGCGAGTTCACTCATATGGGAATAGGTACTGAAAAGTCCCATACCATGATCTATGATGACAGTGTTGCCATAGATCCCGAGATATCCTGCAAACACTACAATCCCACTGTTGGCCGCCGGAATCTTGGCGTGTTTTACTGACGCAAGATCGACTCCCATGTGATGGGCCTGGTCTATTTCCTTTCCCTTGTAAAGGTAGTGTCGCTCATCAGCAAACCCGGCCCTGAACTGGGAGCGGGGCAATTGCACAAAGGGACCATGCCACAGGATCTCGGGACGACTTTTTTTGCAATGAGCCTTTATCTCCTTGTTGTTGATGGTCCTCAACTCATTGTTAACCTTTAGGAAGACGTCTATAAGAGAACCCTTCAACTCAGGATATCGACTCATAAAGTCGGGCATCTTGAGCTGGAGGAAGCTATCCGAGATCCTGATATTGTCCTTTTTAGGCCTGCGCTTCAATATCCGGTATGGGAAACCCGAAAGTGACCGATTGCCTGCCTCATCAACGGCCTCTATGACCATCTTTTTGGGAGTTGACAGGTCATAGGGCACGGCTATAAAGGCCACAAAACTCCCCTTCGGCCTGTTCTTGCGGGGATACCCCGGAAAGAAATTATCATCAACCCATACGCCTGTCTTAGAACTTGGCTCGCTGACCTTATAGGAAACCACTCCCGAGCCACCCTGTCTTATATTATGTACGCTGCTTATGACTGAAATCTGGGGAGGAGTTACGTCTATGGGAATCACCACCTGGAAAGTGGACTGGTTGCCCTTGAATCCATTCCTGAGTGACGAATCCCTTGCCATAACCTTGAGTACAGCCCTACCTTCCCCAAGACCAAGATCAAGCGGATGTATCTTCCATGAAGCAGTGTATTCTGTTATCCCGGTTCCTTTCCACCATGTAGTTGGCTGAAAATCCAGGGGTTTCAAGCGCACTTTCTTGTCATTCTGGGTAAGCTCTACCTCTATGCCCCTAAGACCACTTCTTTGATCGCTGGCCCTGACAGTCAAAACATATTCGCGGCCAATCACTCCTGTATCGGTCAACACCTCAATACGGGGAGGTGTCACCTCAAGAAGAAAATAACCTATTATACCTGCCGCCAGACCTGCCGCGATTATCACCAATATCAGGAAGATCCCAAAGATCTTGCGCATGTCACTCTCCAATTACCTTAAATATTTAAAAAAATGTTACTGGGTGTCCAACATTTTCAGGAATTGACGACCACACCGTTAAAATTATTCATGGCACTATCAATACCCTCATCAATAAAGCAGACTATACCGTCCACAGCCGTGTCAAGCAAATTATCCAAAGCCTTTTCTTCTACAGAGTCAAACCTGGACAACACATATTTGTCAACAGGTATGGGTCCCTTAGGACGGCCTATACCTATTTTAAGACGTGGGAACCCCTTGTCTCCCAGGGACGAAATAATTGAACGGATACCGTTGTGACCACCGGAGCCTCCTCCGCGTGCAAATTTCATACGCCCAAAAGGCAGGTCCAAGTCATCATGAACTACCAATATATTTTTAGGAGGGATTTTGTAGAAGCGGGCGAAAGGCCCTACGGCCTCTCCACTCCTGTTCATATAGGTGAGAGGCTTGAGAAAAAAAAGCGAAGCCGAATCTATTGCATGGGACGCATATTCGGATGCGGCATCCCAGGATGTAAACCCTACACCATACCGGGATGCCACACGCTCTACTGCCATAAAGCCTACGTTATGGCGTGTCTTTTCATACTTTTTCCCTGGATTTCCCAGACCGACTACTAAAAGTTTGGACAACGACAATAGCTAATTATCAATAATGTTGAACATCACAGGTTTGGAGTAATCTTTCCCTACTCTTCCTCTTCTTCCTCTTCTTCCTCTTCAGTAGCCAATGTAACTGCCGATCCCGTAATGGTGACCAGCGGCATCTTTGGATCATCCAGAATTTTTACACCCTCTGGTGGAACCACATCAGATACATGAATCGCCTCTCCAAGCCCAAGTTCTGTGACATCTATCTCTATCTCGTTGGGAATGTTGGTTGGAAGACATGCGACCTTCAAAGAGCGCTGCAGTATGTCAAGCACACCCTTTTCAATTTCAACTCCCTTTGCCTTTCCAACAAAGGCAAGACGCACGTCCACTTCCACAGGCTGATCCATGAACACTTCATAAAAATCGATATGCCTGATCTTGTCATTGACCGGATGACGCTGCAAAGACTTTATAAGGGCCAGGCGTGTTTCTGAATTCCCGTTATTATTGAGATTAATGGAAAATAGTATCCTGTCACCCTTGGCCTTGAACAAGATCCTGTTGAAGTCATGATCATTTACAGCAAGGGCCACTGGCTCATTCCTTGGCCCGTACAATACAGCAGGAATCTTACCGGAAGCTCTCAATTTCCTGGCAACGCCCTTTCCTGTTTCAGTCCGAACCTGGGCCTCCATTGTTTCCTGTTTCATTGCATAAACTCCTTTATACTATACAAATAGTGAACTCACTGAATCATCATTATGTATACGCTTTATGGCCTCTCCCAACAGATTGGACACCGACAAGACCTTGATCTTGTCAAGCTTTTTGGCCTCTTTCCCTAGCGGAATCGTATTGGTAACTATCAATGATTCCAATACCGAATCCCTTATGCGGTCTACTGCAGGACCTGAAAGTACAGGATGCGTGGCACAGCCATGCACCTCCTTTGCACCGTGCTCTTTCAAGGCCCGGGCTGCCTGGCACAAGGTACCTGCTGTATCCACCATATCATCCAGTATAATCACCGTCTTATCCTTGACATCACCAATGATATGCATCACCTGTGATTCATTGGGACGTTCCCTGCGCTTGTCAATAATTGCCAGTCCCGCTCCCATTCTCTTGGCAAAGGCACGTGTGCGTTCCACACCTCCCGCATCGGGCGATACCATGACTATATCGCCTGAAAGATTTTTCTTCAGATACTCCAACAATACGGGGGCGGCGAACAGATGATCAACAGGTATAGCAAAGAAACCCTGTATCTGCCCCGCGTGAAGATCCATCGCAAGGACCCTTCTGATACCGACAGTAGTTATGATGTCTGCCACGAGCTTGGCAGATATTGGCACCCTTGGCGCCGCCTTCCGATCCTGCCTCGCATATCCATAATAAGGCAAGACAGCGGTAATACGACGCGCAGAAGCCCTTCTCAAGGCATCTGCCATGATCAAAAGCTCCATCAAATTATAGTTCACAGGAGGACAAGTAGGCTGGATGATAAAAACATCCGTACCACGTACATTCTCACCAATTTCAACAAAGGTTTCACCGTCACTGAAGGTCTTAACAGATGCCAACCCCAGAGGAATATTCAAGTAATCACATATTTCCTGGGCCATTTCCGGATTGGCGTTTCCACTAAAAACCTTAATGCTGTTTAATGGCATCTTTTCTGGAGCTCCCGCTATAAAAAAATTTGGCTGGGGTGGCAGGATTCGAACCTGCGAATGCGGGTTCCAAAGACCCGTGTCTTACCGCTTGACGACACCCCAGT
>CAZUIH010000125.1:0-4074 GCA_964620365.1 uncultured Desulfobacterales bacterium
ATATTGATTAGAATCCACCGTTAAAGTTTGCATTGTTCATTTCTTTTGCGCGCCCCGGGTCTTCCATGCTCGGAAACGACAAAAGGGGGCTAAAAAAAGCAGCACAAAGCACCTGTTTAATATCCTCATGCACTCGATCACGTAACCAGCCACGGGAATCGTCAAGGCCCCATCTGTCTCTAAGGGCAGGCTGGTCTTTTAGCGATCCTCGAACAAGTGGTAAAGCGCCTCAAAGCGATCCTGGTGAAGCAGCAAACTTACCTCAACATGTAAATACTGAGAGAAATAGAACTGGAAAAAAATGGCTGTTGCCTGAGAACTATACCGAGGCCTCCGCCAATTTAATTGTGTGAAAAATTCTGGACTCTACCTGTGAGGCTTCTTCACCATGGGAAGAGTTGGCAGGAGGGCTTTTTCTTGGTTTGGAAAGATTCTGTCGATTTTTCTGAGATCCCTGGATATCGAAACCCTGCCTTGCTCACCTTGCCTGACCTGGGGGCAGAACCAGGCGAAAGCCCAAGTGAAGAGTAAATGCTGAAAGGCAAGACCTTACTCCAGATATTAGAAAAGGGCCAGGCGCAACCTGGCCCTTGAATCCTTAATATCTCTTTATTGTTTTCAATTTACGTATATCCTCGTCCAGGAAACTGAATTCATCTTCCTCAATATATGTTTCAGTCGCCTTGATCACTTCCTGGGCGATATTTTCAAATATGGCATCCAATTCGCGTGACATCGGGACTAGATCTTCAGGTACATATGTTCCCGTACTGTCCAAATAAACTTCGCGCTCATAAGAAAAACTCTTTTCCACATCCGGTATTGGCAGCATCTTGACCCATATTATCTCGCCAGATAACGGTTCCAGCATCACTATTCTTACAGAAGCAGAAACTGAAATTTTGCTGCGGACAACCGTATTGTAAAATATTAAAAAACGAGTAATTTCAAGCCTGGGTTTTTCCTCGACATAAATAGTAATCTCAGGATAAAAAAGGGCGCTTGTATTTCTCTTTTGAGAGTATGTCATCGCATTGTAACTTGGGTAACGATTGGTGATAGTAAACCCTTTTGTCAGTAAAATCTTGTCCACTTCTTTGTTTAAATAACAGGCTGTTTTATCCAGGTTGTATTTCAATCTCTCGAAAAGCCCCTCATATACTGTGTCAGAAAGTTCAGTTTTAATCTGAACCACTGGCTGAGCTATAGCAAATGATAAGCGGCTGATACGATCCGGCTTCGGGTATTCCTTCGGTTGCAAGGTAATGTCCGCCATTTCCACATATCTTGTACATCCAGAAAGGGAAACGGCAAAAATGAAAAAAAACACTACTATGTATCTCATTTCCAACCCTCCTCCATCTTTATTAGCAAGGTTTATTTTTCGTATATTGATGATCATTAGTAGGCATTGGAATCGTCTTGGTACAGCCCACCGATAAAGTCAGAAGAAAAATTGCAGCCACAACCAAGCAAATCTTTTTCATGTTTTCCTCCCTTTATTTAATTTTTCCCAAAATAAAGTCATGACCATTCAAGTTCCTTACAACCCGTTGTCTATATCCCCACTTTTTTTCAGTAATGTCACTCAATCTTTGCGAAACAAAGGCGGATAGTTCATCTACTGACAGCAATCCATCACTGCTGTAATCCGCCTTTCCATCCAACCCTTCAAGCAACACCCTGGTAAAGGCCCCATGGCCATCGAAACCCTCATAAGCGACCTGATCTTTAGCGCTAGCCATAATTATGGCTTTACCTAACTCATTCACAACCTTTGCATTTACCAATGATAGTGAACTTCCTTCAAAACCTTTTTCTGCAAGGGCTCCGCTATGACAAGTATCAACTAATATCAAACTGTTGACAGCAGATATTTGCGACAAAATCGTCTTGAAAAAAGCCGTGGTTAGCGAAGTGTCATACAAATGAGCGGCTGAGGAAATATCTACATTGTATGGCAGGAAATAATAATCTGTACCTTCACTATTACTTGATCCATGCCCTGCTAAATACAATACAAATACATCTTCCTGACGGATCCTAGTATTCAATGTCTTGAACAGGGCTTGTATCCGTTTTTTGGTAACTTGGTGATCAATAAGAAGGTAAGTTTTTATATCTTTAAAATATCCTGAACCTAACACTTCAAAAGCCTCTGCAATAGAACGGGCATCCATTGCCGGATACAGTAAATTCAGGTCAGCGTCAGCATAATTGGATACAGCAATTAAAACTAAATATAGAACCCTTTCACTAGCATCTAATCCATCAGAATAAACCTCTCGCTTTACAGGAGACGATTCCAACCCCATTTCATTCCTGGCCATCACCGTGATCTCATTCTTCCCGGGCCACAGAGTTATGTTACGCAAATAGAGTTTACATCGACTGTAGTTCCCTTCTTCTCGAACGACTTTTATCCCCCTGGAATCTTCATCCAGCAAAATCAATTTGCCATTCAAAAACATGGAAGCCGATTCGATTTCTACTCCTGCATCGCATACTTTTATGGACACCTGGAGATCACGGCCCTTTATCTTTGCAGGCAGATCCAAAATCTCTACCCGCGGGGGGACAGGGATGATACCGTGAGTTGCATACCGCAGCCTCAGCTCCTTAGCGAAACGCTTTGGATCGACCAATTTCTCTGCCAAGAGAAACGAGCTTTTTAAATGATCGGAAAAGGTCACATCATACATCCCTGAGACGGATTGCAGATCAATTGTGGAAATAGTATCAGATGAACTCCATACGCCTTCATCACACCAGGCGACCCATCGCCCATTTTCATCGAAAACCAGATATAATGATGGACGCACTTTCCCCCTAAGCATCCCCGGCTTGTCAATATTCCATACTAGCACCAACCCATGATCGTCCCCGGACACCAGCCACCTTCTGTGACAAGCCAGGGAAATGACAGTGCCTTTGTGGCCTGTCAGTGATGCAACGTATTCCCCTTCTTTATTGTACAAAAACAGTTGACCTTCTTGACCTCCAGAAACCCAATACCCATCCTTGACAAATCCAAAGATATTATGCTCTCTTCCTGGGAGATGACGCCAATCGATCTGCTTGATGCGCTCTCCAAGCCATCTCACCTCGATTCTTGCACGGGTAGTGGTTTCATCCACATAACTCAAGGAATAGTCACGCCATATCCTCGATATTCCCTTAAATCGATAAAATCTAAGCCGCTCGTCTTCCAGCTCCATTTTTTTAATATTAAACAGATGAATAAAGGATTGAGTTGATGAATAAAATGTGGAATAGGCCACTCGCATACCATTGAGGCCTAACTTAGAGACAGGAACCCCGAAACTGGCTATCGCCTGCGGAACAAAAAATAAAGCTGATATAAAAAAAAAGATTAAACCATTAATCAAGTATCGGTTACACAAGACAATATCACCTTTCAAAGGTGGACCATAGATCCGAAAATAATCACCAATAATGGCCTTACAAACAGCGAAATGTATAATCACCGCTGTGGTGGCGCACCAGACAGAATTTTATCCATCTCAAAGGCAAAGGATCAATACGACCAATAGGATCACTCTCTTGTCACGAAACCCTTTCAGCATAAAAAATTACAATATTTCCATGTAGACGTCCAGTCCCTTGCAACGAGGGTATAGCAAACAGGCAAAGACAAGCTGGCCTTATTGGACATCCTGTAATCAGTTGCAGGCCCGGTTAATGCAGGCCCACTTACCCCTATTTCCACATGACGAGGAGGGTGCGTCGGTAAGCGTCTGGGTCCGCACCTTCTCCTGAGGAGATGAGGCCCTTTTGGGCAGGTGTCTCTTTCTAAAAAACCGCTTTCCTGCCTTGCTCACCTTGCCTGACCTGGGGGCAGAACCAGGCGGAAGCCCAAGATGAAGCTCCGGTTTCTGGGCCTGTTCCTGCCGCGGAGCGCCGAGCGGACGCCCCCCGGGATGCCGTCCCAGGAACCGCCGCGTGAGACCCGGTGCGCGCCTGATGACGGGCCTTTCGGATTATTGCGGGGTGAATAGCTGTAATAATCCTCATCATACCAATCCTCACACCACTCCCAGACGTTACCGCTCA
>CAZUIH010000126.1:0-4005 GCA_964620365.1 uncultured Desulfobacterales bacterium
CTAGTTATTTTAACACACCCTCCTAAATAATGCTCGTAGTTTCTAGAGATTCCCTCTAGTCAAATTCACTTGGTTGTTGAATCCTAAGTATTTATCGAAATATATGAGAAAAAAATTTAGAGTTTCTATTAATTTTTTTTTTGCCGATAGCAGCTGATGAGCATACGCTAATACACTGGTATTGGGTTTAATGGTGGTGTATGATTGAGCCTCTTGCACAATTTAGCCTTAAAAAATGGAACGAAGGTTCTTAAAAATATTCAAAAGAATTGTAAAATTAATCAGGCTGGCCATGTATAGGGTATAAGGAAATGCCTGGTTTTGTTTGATGCGCAAGCATAAAAAATGCTCACGCCCAAAAGGTCCTTTCCTTGTTGGGGCTTGGCCATATTTACAAGGTTAAATTAGCTCTATAAGGTTTTGTAATTTATTTTAGCAGGTTAAGAGGATATTACCAATGGATTATAAAAAGAGCTTGAATCTTCCAAAGACCAAATTCCCTATGAAGGCGAATCTGACCCAGAAAGAGCCTGAAATGCTTAAACACTGGGGAAAGATAGGCCTTTACGAAAGATTAAGGAAGCAGGGCAAGGGACGTTCACTGTTTATTCTTCATGATGGTCCTCCCTATGCTAACGGCCATATACATCTGGGTCACACCGTCAACAAAATACTGAAGGACGTTATAGTTAAGTCTCGTCATATGATGGGGTTTGATGCTCCATATGTTCCAGGATGGGACTGCCATGGTCTTCCCATTGAACATAACGTGGAAAAGGATCTCGGTCCCAAGAAAAGGGAGATGTCCCAGCTGGCTATACGAAAGGCCTGCAGAAAATACGCAGAAAAATTCGTAAAGATACAGAAAAAAGAGTTTGCCCGGCTTGGTGTCCTTGGGGATTGGGATAATCCTTATCTAACAATGACCTATGATTATGAAGCCTCAATATGCAGAGAGTTCTGCAATATTTATATGAAGGGGCATGTGAAGCGGAGCAAAAAGCCGGTCTACTGGTGTCCGACCTGTGTGACAGCACTTGCTGAGGCTGAGGTTGAGTACGAGTCTCATGTATCGCCCTCCATTACTGTTAAATTTGCTGCGCAAAAAGACCTGTGTTCTTGGCTTGAAGAGAGGTTTGGTTCCCTTCGAGCCCCTGTTTATGTACTTATCTGGACAACTACTCCCTGGACCTTACCAGCAAATCTTGCAGTAGCTCTTCATCCTGATTTCGACTATGTGGTGGCAGAGGTCGACGAGGAGATATGGATTCTGGCTGAGGGAAGGCTGCTTGCTGTACTTTCGGAAATCGGAAAAGAGCAGAAGGATATCCGTATCATAGGAAGATTTCGCGGACAGGAGATAGAAAATCTCCATTTGAGACATCCATTCATAGAAAGGGAGAGCCTCATTATAAACGCCCCATATGTAACCCTTGATGCTGGTACGGGATGTGTTCATACCGCGCCAGGCCATGGTGCAGACGACTATGAAAGCGGTCTCAGGTACGGCCTTGATGTCTATTCACCTGTAGATGATCATGGTCGGTTTACTGAGGATGTGCCGGATTTTGCTGGTGAATATATTTTTGATGCAAATGACAAGATAATTGAGCTTTTAAGGGAGCGGAAAGCACTTGTAAGTTCCAAGAAACTTGAGCACAGTTATCCCCATTGCTGGCGGTGTAAAAAACCAGTCATTTTTCGCGCTACCGCCCAGTGGTTTATATCCATGGAGCACAAAGATCTTCGAAAGGAAGCGCTTGAGGCCATTGAAAAGGTATCTTGGATTCCATCATGGGGTGAAGATCGTATAAAAGGCATGGTTGAAGGAAGGCCTGACTGGTGTATTTCAAGACAAAGGGCCTGGGGGGTTCCTATCACAATCTATACGTGTGAAGGATGTGAGGAGCCTTTTATGAATGAGGCTGCGGCTGAGAAGCTGGTTTCCATCTTTCAGAAAGAGGGGGCGGATGCGTGGTTTGCAAAAAGTTGTGAGGAACTTCTGCCTGAAGACACGGTATGTCCCAAGTGCGGTTCTGCTTCTTTTAAAAAGGAGATGGATATTCTGGATGTATGGTTTGACTCGGGTGTGAGCCATGCCGCAGTACTCGAGGCGAGGGAGGGCCTCTCGTCACCTGCTGATCTATACCTTGAGGGTAGCGATCAGCATAGGGGGTGGTTTCAGAGTTCCCTTTTAACGAGCGTAGCCACCCGTCACAGGGCCCCTTATAGGTCGGTACTTACCCACGGATTTGTCGTGGATGGACAGGGGAAGAAGATGTCCAAGTCTGTGGGGAATGTCATCGCGCCTGAAGAGGTTATAAAGAGGCGTGGTGCCGAGGTTTTGAGGTTGTGGGTTTCTGCCGAAGATTACAGGGATGACATAAAGATTTCGGATGAGATCCTTCAAAGGCTTACCGATGCATATAGAAAGATAAGAAATACAGTCAGGTATCTCTTGAGCAACATCTCGGACTTTGATCCTGCTAAACACCAGGTGGATTATAATGACATGGAACCCCTGGACCTCTGGGCCTTGGCAAGGCTAAACGAGGTCACAGAGAAGGTAGTCGGGGCCTATAATACCTTCCAATTTCACACCGTATTTCATCAGCTGTATCAATATTGCACGGTAGATCTCAGCGCCCTTTACCTGGATATCATCAAGGATCGTCTCTATTGTGAGCATCCCGAGGGACGTCTTCGTAGGTCCGCACAGACAGTTGTGTATCGGATAGCTCATGATCTATTGCTTTTGATGGCTCCGGTCCTTTCCTTTACCGCTGAGGAGGCATGGGCCCATCTTCCAGGCGGTCTTGATAAAGCAGAAAGCATTTTTATGGCCTCTATGCCTAAGGCAGAGCAGTTTTCTTTTTACGATGAGGATTTTAAAGAAGAATGGCGGATTTTATGGGATTTGAGGGCTGAGATTACCAAGGCCCTTGAGCTCGCAAGGAAAGAGAAGCGGATAGGTCTGGCCCTTGATGCCCTGGTTCGCATCAGGCCGCCTGAAGATCTCAAGGGGTTTGTATCCGACCATCTCGGTATTTTGAGAGACGTGACTATCGTGTCGCAGATGGAACTTGTTGATGAATCCACAACAGGTGATTCTCTGGAGTGGAAAAGCGAAGAGATTCCAGGTCTCGTTGTCTACGTCTCACCTGCAAAGGGGAAGAAATGCGCACGTTGTTGGACATGGAGCACTGAAGTGGGTAATGATGAAACATATAGGGATGTATGTGGAAGATGCGCAGGCGTTCTGCACAGGCTTGGATGGGACACGGAATAGAGTAAAGTTGAATCGGTAGCCAAAAAGTTATGACATCCTGGTCTTTCAGCGACTGGTGCAGGGGGTGGTCAAGGTCCTTTCTACTGCCCGTTGCCAAGTTCCTCGGAAAATTGGGGCTGACACCCAACAAGATTACTATCCTTGGGCTTTTTTCCTATGGATTGGTGGGGCTGGTTCTCGGGTGTGGCCATCCCACTATTGCAGGATGTCTTCTGGCGGTTTTGGGCCCCCTGGATGCTGTTGACGGCCTTTTGGCGCGAGAGATAGGTGCAGAGTCGTCCTTTGGGGCCTTTCTTGATTCTTCTCTTGACCGTCTGGCTGAATTTTTTCTTTTTTTAGGCCTGTTGGTTTACATGTTTTTGTACCGGGCGGGCGGCCTCCAGGAGGCGGTCCTGGTTTTAACAGCCTTGACCGGCTCCTTGATGGTCAGCTATACGCGGGCCAGGGCTGAGGCGCTTGGTTTTGAGTGCAAAGTAGGCATCCTTACTCGTTTTGAGCGTCTTTTTCTTCTGGCCATCGGGCTTATCTTTTCCTTTATCTTCCCGGTCCTGGTTTTTCTTGCCATTTTCACCCATGTTACAGCAATACACAGGATGATCCATGTCTATCGTCAGTCCAGATTCTTGTAATTTCCCCTTGCACTTTTGGCTAGTTGGGGCAACAGGTTGATCCCATGGCTGATCAGGTCGATAGAGGTACTCTTTACGTGGTTGGGA
>CAZUIH010000127.1:0-3855 GCA_964620365.1 uncultured Desulfobacterales bacterium
CTTCTATACTTCTTGTTGGTCTTTTCAGTTTGAGTATTACCTTGTCCCCCAGAGAAGGTCTGAACTCCTTTTCTGCCCTGAGGATTGCCACAGAGGAACTGGCCTTGTCCTCCCATAGAATGATTGCGTTTTTGTCGCCAAGGACCTTTAGCTGGGACTCAGGCACCTCTCCTTTTCTGAAGACACAGATAACTTTTGCCACGGTCTTTTGACGCACTTTGCCCTTACCCTTTAGGATCACCAAGGTATCTTCCTTAATCCTTTCAGGAAGCGCACCCTCGACAAATATCAACTCCATGTCTGTCGCGTTGGAGCCACAAACCGCTTCAGCCAGCTCCTTTGTCATGTTCCCCATCTGGTCGCACAAGGTTTCTCCCTTTTCATATGAAGCGGCAACCACGCTGCCTTTATATGTGGCAGCTGAGGAATAGTGACTTCCAACAAGGATCAAGCCGATAGTAAGCAATATCAGGAATACATTCTTTTTCATGGTAACTCCTCCTATCCTATTTTTTTGTTTTTGCATGACAGCCGTTACATTTTACAGGCCCCGTGGCCTTTCCAGCCTTGGCCATGTTCTTGTGGCAGCCACGACAGGTCTGGTGAAAATGTTTTTTCATGCCTTTAGGGCCGCCTTCATCCTCCAGGGCCTTTAAAAGACCTTCGCACCGGTTGCCGGTTACCAGTTCCTGCCTAGTTTCACTCCCGGGATGACAGGCAGCGCATACGAAATCATCCTTGTAAGGATGTGTTGAAAAGGTGGCATTACCCTTGAGATATTCTTTTATGTGCCTTTCATGGCTAAAGGCCGGAACCGACTTGGTATCCTTGGGAAGACCTTCTGTGTCCGGGCACATGGCCTGGATATTTATGTCCAAATAAGAAGGTAGAGTCCCATTGTCTGAAAGATCTTTCCCCATGGCATATCGCTCGGTGAAGACCGAAAAAACCAACAGGGCTACCAGGGCCATATAAACCGTTTTCTCCGGTACCATTGCTTTCATCATTTTTTCCTCCTTTTTAAACTCATGCGGCCGCATGGCTTTTAACCCTACGTTATGTCATAAATTCCATGGTAGACAGCCTACATCGGGTGACATGCGGCCCTAAACCGACCTCATGTCGACAATGTCGGGTATAATGACGGGTTGATATGACACCGGCCTCAACAAAATTCTTTGTTTTATATAACTTCGTGCGTCGCTTTTTGAATTCTGATAAGATCAGAGTCGTGATTTATAGATAGGCAGTCAGACCGGGATCCAATATGACCATGCAAAGAAACCTCAAACCCGCAGTAGTTAAAATCGACGGGGAAAAAGTCCGGAGAATCAGGGAGGAACAGGGCTTAACCCAGCTCTATCTGGCGACTGCCGTAAATGTAACCACGGACACCATATCACGCTGGGAAAACCGCCGATATCCAACCATAAAATACGACAATGCGGTCAAATTGGCCCAGGCCCTTGAAGTAGACCTGGAAACCATCCTGGAGACAGACGAAGCACATGTGGTTACACAAAGTGATGATAAAGAAGTTGACGAAGAAAGGACCAAATCTGGAGAGACAAAGGAATCATTCCCCCTACAAGGGATTTATAGTAGCAAATGGAAAAAAACAACAATACCAGCAATCATCTTGTTATTGATCACTCCTTTTTTTCTATATTTTTTCATGAAAAATTCAACGGTAGAGGTGAGTGCCCAGCGTTGGCTCCCACATCACACACCACCAATGACCCCGTTTCCAGTCATCATCCGGATAGAAAACCTTTCAGACAAACCACAGCCAATCATTCTGTCGGAAAAACTGCCTAAGGGGGTGAGCCTTGTCAAGGCTATTCCTTCCTCAAAAAAAACAGATACGAACTCAGGTACCCTTAAATGGATCAGGGAAATCAAGGGGGGAGAATCGACTATATTTTATCTTGCCCGTATCGAAGCCCAACATGAGCAGGGGCAGCTCTTTGTTTTTGAAGGGAAAATCACTGCGCAGCACAGCAAGGAAAAACTTAAGCCTGTTGAAGGTTCTTCAAATATCAAACTCCTATCATTTCACTGGGCGGATCTCAATATGGACAATAAAATAGACGATCAGGAAATTCTTACAGCGTATGACGCCCTTTCTGGAATCAGCGAATTGGGGAAGGAAAGGGCACTTATAGAAGAGATATGGTCGAGTTCCGGATATCACTGGGATCCATTGAGACACCAATTTGTAATAGAATAAATCCATTAATTACGTTACCTAATAAAAGAGGCCTATCATGGCGGAAAAACTGTTCCGATTAAAAGGATACTTTCTGGAGTATTTTGAAATGCTACCGTTTCATTTTAGATCTGAGAGCGAAAAGGCGGACAAACAGAGGCGACCAGGCGAGTTCCATCAACATTTTTTACCAGACGATCCGGCCTTTGTACAAAAAAAACGGTTGTCCATGGCCCTCCTTTTGCATCTTGGAATGTCCACCTTGATATTACTTTCCACGCTGTTTGTTTCAGCTACTGCCTGGTCACAGGAACTCATTACAGCCAACTATGAAACCAAAGATGGCAGGAATATCCTGCTCACTATCAACATTTCACCTCATGGGCCCAATAATATCATAGTAATACAGAAGCTCCCCCCTGGTGTTGACTTGATAGAAACCAGTCCTATGTACCGCAAATTCAATGCGAAAAAGAGAGAAGTCAAATGGCTTCTAAAAGGCGCAAGACCAGGTAGATTTACTATTAAGATGACCATTTCCAACAGGATTACATTGGAAAAATTACGAGGCGAAATCCGATATAGGGATCCTGAAAAGGGCACAATAATTTCATATCCGATACCATCGAGATAACTGCTCCTCTCCAACCTCACTCATGCCTATCCCTAAGACGCTATGCCTTGGAACGAAAAGCACCTATCGGATCTGATCCTCTATACGAAGTGACCAGGCCAAATACCGCTGCAGGCATCAACAGATAAAAAATCTGAACAGACGGTCATATCGCTTAATGATACAAAATATCACACTTCTGATATATGGATTTTGGGTCCTGTACGCCCGGCAGATTATAGGGGAAAAAAGGTGAAGAGGGGAGAGATAATGGGCCAACATACCTTTAAATGAACGGTGGCAATGAGAAATAGTCATGGCGAGCCTCCTTGCTCTATTCCAAGGGTGTCCTTCCATTTGCCTCCATGCTGTTTATTATTCTTATCGACCAGTATCATGTCATTACTAAGCATTTTTTTTAAAAAAACAGCCCTCTACCTTAAGAAGGCCTCAAAAATAGGCTTCCCTCTGATTCAAACCTTTAGAGCTAAACGGACTAACAGCCATATAATCCGGATAACTTAGTGTTCATCCTGTAGCAAGTAATTTTCCTATGAAAACAGGTGGGTTAAGCCAGAGATTAATAAGATTATATAACGAGATCGATAGCAGCTAGTGTGAACACACCATAGAATGGCGGAAGCGCATGGGAATCGAACCCACCCACGGGGCTCCTCACCCCGTGCACCGGATTTGAAGTCCGGGAGGGCCACCAGTGCCCTTTCCGCTTCCGCTGATGGATAAAATCACTATAATAAAAGCGTCAGGAAAAGACAATTCCTTGCTCAGCTGATATTCTAAAAAAATCCGGCTGAATCTTCGATCCTGGAGTCAAACATCCATGGCTGACAAATATATTGAAATACGGGGTGCGCGGCATCACAATCTAAAGGATATAGACCTGTCTATTCCACTTGGAAAGATAGTTGCCATAACGGGTCCGTCCGGTTCATGCAAATCCACCCGCGCCATTGACATACTTTTTGCGGAAGGCCAACATCGCTAAATTAAAACCCTTAGACCATCGGACAGA
>CAZUIH010000128.1:0-3824 GCA_964620365.1 uncultured Desulfobacterales bacterium
CGATTATCCTGGTAACGTGAGGGAACTCAAAAATGCCATAGAAAGGGCGGTGTTACTGTCTACCGGAAGCCATATTCATGTTACACATCTGCCTTCGGTTTTTAGAAAAATGGCTGAAGATCTCCCCTGCATATCCGAGGATCTTCCCCTGGAGGAGGGTGTCAAATGCTATGAAAGACAGAGAATCCTCAAGGCCCTTGAGCAAACCAAGGGAAAGAAAATAGAAGCAGCAGCAAAACTGGGTATAAGCCGAAAGGTCCTGTGGAAGAAGCTCAAGGAGCTGAATATCGATATTTAGGGCCGCCTTCCATCTTCGGCAAACTCGGCTATCTGCATAATCCGGTATAATTGCATATCTAGGCCTGATTCCAAAACCTCGACAGCTCTTTACCACCCAAATCTCTTGATTGATGGGACATCGATCGGAGTACGGTAGATCCTTACATTCCCGATCGGGAACATTAAAAGAGATGTTGTCCTTGAAAAGGAACATGAAATAATTGGTCACTCAATAGTGTCATAGTCCACCTTTCCCACTTTCCTCCATAACCTGTCCATAGGGTAGTACAACACTTGGATCGAGAAAGGTCTGCTCAGAGGTTGTGTATTGTAATCTACTGTTTTAACTACAATTTTTAAAAGTTATCATGAGAAAAAAATCACTTGTTTTGATCTTCTGATTTCCTCTTTTTTTGATCTGCTCTCAAGCTCGTTTGGCATTCTTTTTGTAATGAAAAGCTGAGTCCGCCAGCTGGAAAGGATTTTTTACAGAAAAAGTTAGAGAGGAAAGGTATCAAAAAAGGAGGAAGTTTTATGAGTGAGTTTGGAACCAGGATGAAAGGCGCATGTAAAAAAATAGGAGAGGTCAGATGGCTGAGTCTGTTGACTGTCCTGATTCTAGTAGTGTTTTGCGCTTGCAGTGTGGAACCGGTATTTGCCGAGGAAAAGAGTGTAGCAGAAAAAATTCTGGAAATCCTGCGGACTAATAACCAGATTACCGAAGAGCAATACAATGAACTGCTAAAGCAGGCGAAGGCTGAGCAGGCGAGTCCTGGCAAGGATCTCCAGGTTTACTGGAGAAACGGTCTTCGTTTCAAAAGCCGTGACAACCAGTACAAGATCAAGATAGGCGGGCGTATACAGTCCGATTTTGCCTTTATCGAGGCTGATGACGACCTTAGGGGGGCTTTCCCCTCCTTGGAGGGTCATGGAACTGAATTCAGGCGTGCCCGTATTCAAATAGCAGGGACCATGTATGAAAACGTCAAGTTCAAGTGGCAGTATGATTTTGCCAACGGAGACGTTCATTTCAAGCAGCTCTGGATCGAGCTTAGAAATATCCCGTACGTAGGGAAATTCAGGATAGGGCATATGAAGGAGCCATTTTCCCTGGAAGAGGTAACCTGTAGCAAATATCTCACATTTTTGGAAAGGGCCCTGCCCAATACCTTTGCCCCGGCATACAATACAGGTGTCATGTTACACGATGCAGAGTTCAATAAGCGTTTGACCTGGGCTGTGGGCCTGTTCATGGACACGGATGGCCAAGGCAGCAGCTTTAGCGATATTTCTGACTATGACCTGACAGCCCGTATCACTGGACTTCCCTGGCTTGAAGAGAATGGTCGCAAGTTGCTTCATCTGGGTTTTTCCTATAGTCATAGGTTCCGCGACAACGACGGAAGAAACCCCATACGTTTCAGGGAAAGGCCAGAGGCCCATCTGTCACCTGTGAGACTGGTGGACACAGGGGATATCATGGCAGAGGACGTGGATCTATTTAATCCGGAGATTGTTCTGATCTATGGGCCACTCTCGGTTCAGGCCGAATATTTTTACGCCTCGGTTGATTCCGTTTCCGGCAAAGATCCTAATTTTGACGGATATTACGCATATGTAAGCTACTTTTTGACCGGCGAACATCGCCATTATATACGACCCTCTGGAAAGTTCTGCAGGCTTAACCCCAACCGCAACTTTGACTTTGGAGAGTCTGGATGGGGCGCCTGGGAAGTCGGTGTCAGGTATTCTTCCATAGACCTTGATGATGCTGATATCAGAGGCGGAAAAGAAGACAACTTGACCCTGGGGCTGAACTGGTATCTCAATCCGAACGTTCGGGTAATGTTAAATTATGTCAAAGCCAACGTGGATAACAGCGAAGCAGCGATATCAGATGGAGATGCCAACATATTTGAGGCCCGTTTCCAGATGGAATTCTAATTAAAGTCTGAAAAGGTTATTACGATTTTTATTATATTATGGATCTGAGAGGAGGGCCAAATGGCCCTCCTCTCAGTTTTTTTTGCCCCTCCTGAGCCTGAGGAAGGATTCTTGCCTGTTTCAACATATTTTGAAAAAATTCACAAAAAAAACTAAAAAATTGTACTATATTTCTTATAATAACAATTAAGTTCCCATAAGGGAACATAATCAGGCTTAATGTCCTCGATAGGGAACATTTTTTACAGGATCATCGCAGTACCCTTTCCTTTCAACCGGACTTTTTTGCTTTGTTATCTCCTTACCTACAGCTTCAGGATGACTTTATAAATTTTTGGTGTTTATAACATATTGTTTTTAAAGGAGTTATTTGTGACAATTTGTTGTGAGGAAAACACGGTAGGACTGGTCTAATTTCATCCGGATTCTGGCATCAACCTTGCTTTAATATAACCTCCAACCAAATCGCCGATAGTAGTGGATTGTTTTTAAAATCAAGTTATCAGTAAGGAGGACGTTACATTGAAAAGAAACAAGATTCCAGCAGCTTCCATTTTACGTTTGTCAGTTTACTACCGCTATCTTCAGCGACTGCTTCAAAACGGTACCTCAGTGGTATCATCAGCGGCCTTGGCCCGCTATGCCAACGTAAATGCCGCACAGCTACGCAAGGACCTGTCTTATTTTGGCCGTTTTGGAGTTAGAGGCATCGGTTATGATGTAGTGCGTTTGGCCGAACGCATTCGTGCCATCTTGGGGCTGGTGCGTGAATGGCGTATGGCCTTGGTGGGAGTGGACTGTGTCGGACGGGCACTTTTGACAAACCGTCATCTTCAGTCACAGGGATATCGGTTTGTAGCCGCTTTTGACAACAATCCCAAAAAGATCGGCGAAGAAGTGGGGCAGGACCTGAAAGTCAGGCCCATGGATGAGTTTCTCGAGGTTGTGAATGCCGAAAGTGTTGATATAGGTGTTATAGCTGTTTCCGTGGATCAGGCCCAGAGTGTTGCGAATGCCTTTGTAAAGGCAGGTGTCAGGGGAATACTGAATTTTGCTCCAACACGCCTTGATCTGCCTGGAAACATCATTGTTCAGTATGTCGATTTTACCGTGTTGCTTGACAGTCTCGCATATGGCATTTGCAACCTCACTAGGATGGAAGACGAAAAGAAAGAATGTGCGTTGGATCCGAGGCGGCAGCGGTGGAATAGGGAGCATAGCTGGCCGGTAGTCCAGTCGTTTCAATAGAAGTATATGGACCCGGGCCTGCTAAACATGGTGCGGAATCTCCGGTTTTTTTAATCTTGTTTCTGAGGACCTGTTTTCGGTAAGGTTGTCTCGACGTCTCTTAATTCGTTTTTCAGAATTGTCGCCTCTCCGGAGATCCCGCTACCTGTTTTTGAGCCCATAAAGGGAAGAGTAATCGGAAAGCTGGCCTTTAACAGCGAAAGTCCGCTGGCATGGCCTTAATGTCCGCTTGGCCGTGGGCAACCTTAACCCAACGCGAGTTTGCTGAAGATTCAAGGCGGAGGGGGTGCAGACGTACTTTGGTACTTCAAGCCCCCGACAACACCCGAGATTCGGTAAAATTGCGAGCCCCT
>CAZUIH010000129.1:0-3650 GCA_964620365.1 uncultured Desulfobacterales bacterium
GTTTTTAGGTTTTTTGGTTGGAAAAGTCGTGCGATGGATTATAGTTAAAAAAAATAAATTTTATCACCTCATGTCCTCGACAAACCCGGCAGTTGCCGTATATATGTTAAAGTTTGAAAAAGATTGGAGGCTTAGTATCAAACATGAAAGTATTTCCCCAAGGAAGTATTAAGGTGATCCTGACAACCCTTTTCTTTTTATGCCTTTTTATTGGCTTTGGCCTCTATCAAGTGAATGATATTTCTTCTGCTAAAGAAGATGACGATCTTTATAAAGAACTCAAGATGTTTGCCAGTGTTCTGGACATGGTGCAGAGAAATTATGTGGAAGAAGTGCCGACACAAAAGCTAATCTATGGGGCCATTGACGGGATGCTCCAATCTCTCGATCCCCATTCGTCATTCATGAAACCAGAAGAGTTCAAAGAACTTCAAATAGAGACCAAAGGAAGTTTCTCTGGTATTGGAATCGAAATAACTATAAGAGATGGAGTCCTCACTGTGGTCTCGCCAATTGAAGGGACTCCTGCTTACAAAGCTGGCCTAAAGGCCAATGACAAAATTGTCAAAATCAATGGAAAGACCACCAAAAATATGAGTCTCATGGAGGCAGTAAAACTTTTGAGAGGTAAAAAAGGTACAAAGGTTACCATTTCCATCTTCAGAGAAGGCTGGCATAACCTTAAAGACATTACAATAGTAAGAGATGTTATCCCCATAAAAAGTGTAAGATACCAGATAATTGACAAAGGTTATGGATATGTAAGAATCAGAAACTTCCAGAAAAAGACGGTGGGAGAATTAAGAGAGGCCCTCCATAAAATGGAAAATGAAAAAGGTGGGCTCAAAGGACTCATCATCGATCTTAGAAACAATCCAGGAGGACTCCTGGAACAGGCAGTCAAGGTATCCGACGAATTCATTGACAAGGGACTTATAGTCTACACCAAAGGTAGACTCAAAAGCCAGGAAATGAAATTTGAAGCCCATCCTGACCATGGAGCACATGCCTATCCCATTGTAGTATTGGTCAATCAAGGCAGTGCCAGCGCCTCTGAGATCGTTGCCGGGGCCCTTCAAGACCATAAACGCGCGATAATAGTTGGCGAGCCTACCTTTGGAAAAGGCTCTGTTCAGACTGTCATACCATTGGACGATGGAGCAGCTCTTAGGCTCACGACAGCACTCTATTATACTCCCAGTGGACGTTCTATACAGGCAAAAGGCATTATCCCCGATATCGAGGTGCCATTTATTCCAGATGAAAATCTGGAAAAGAAAAAGATTCCACAGGATCATTTTATCAAGGAAAAAGACCTTGAAGGCCATCTGCCAAACAATACCGACTTAGAGGCTTCAGAGAAAAATGATGCTGAGAATAAACAGGCTGACTCCGTGAAAAACGACGAGCATCCAAATGACAAAAACCCGAAAAATGGCTTCAAGATGGACAACCAAATACGTGAAGGCCTTAGAATACTAAAGGCCTGGAATATCTTTTCCAAAAGTTGCGTACCCGGTCTCCAAACTTGGACAAAGTGACCAACAACCAAGCACTAATTGTGCACCAAGAGGCGAGGCAGAGGGATTGATGTGTCTTATCTGTAGCTCGAAGATTCGACTGCATAGGAGAACGGGTGCCCTGTGAGCACTCATAAAAGGAAGGGATCTCGTAAGAAAGCACGGCCTTACAAGGTCCCTATTCTATTGTTAATAGCTTTTTTTCTACTTGGTGGGCTCATTGCATCCATCGTAGTAATAGTCCCTCAAGGTACGGGCAAGTTTACCTTGGGAAAGATAAATTTCGAGTCCTTTAAGAATAAATCAATACCTCCGCCCAGAGCACCAATAATAAAAAAAACTGAGACTGCCCATTCGTCATATAGCCTGCCACTGGTGGCAATTATAATTGATGACATGGGCTACCACGAAAAAATAGACTACCATTTTTTGCACTTGAGTGCTCCTCTTTCTTTCTCCTTTCTACCATATGGTCCTTTTACCAGAAAATATGCAGAGGTTGCTCATAGGCTAGGCCGTGATGTCCTCATACACATTCCCATGGAGCCTATTGAAAAGGACGTAAATCCAGGCCCTGGGGCACTTCGTACAGATATGGATCCTGCAGAAATCATACGGATTATTGGAGAAGAGATATCTTTGGTCCCTTATGCAGAAGGCGCAAACAATCATATGGGATCCGAATTTACTACCTCAAAAAAGGGGATGGATATAGTGCTCCTAGAATTGAAAAAACGCGGTCTATTTTTCATTGATAGTAGGACTACCAAAGATTCCATTGCCTGTTCAGAGGCAATCCGTTTAGGGGTCCCAGCCCTTGAAAGGCAGGTATTTCTAGACTACCAGCCCAAAGAGCATATCGTAAGACAAGAGCTTGAAAGGCTCATTGACTTGGCAAAACAACATGGATTCTCCATTGCAATTGCCCATCCTTTCAAAGAAACTTACAATGTATTAAAAAAGGACTTGCCCTTAGTTCAAAAAGAGGTGAAGATTGTCCCTGTAAGTTACCTTATTGCACTGTTCAAGGGGGATCAGAGATGAAATATGGTGAAAAAGAAATACAAGAGGCCAAACTCGAACCGTGGCCTAATCCCAGTCCCCGAAGGGACTACGAGATATCCATATTTTTTCCTGAGTTTACGTGCCTGTGTCCACGGTCAGGATACCCGGATTTTGCAACTATCAAGATTACCTATACTCCAAATGAATGGATTATAGAACTCAAAAGTCTAAAACTTTTTCTCAATAAATATAGAGAACGCTATATTTCTCATGAACAGGCCACCTGTGAGATCTTTGAGGCATTGGATCAATGTCTCAAGCCTAAAAAATTGAAGGTAATAGGGGACTTTAATCCGAGGGGAAACGTCCATACTGTCATCACAGTGGAAAAATAAGGAGGTTTTTTATGGATGCCTACTTGACCATCGAACACAAAAGATGTGCGCTGATGATTATAGATCCTCAGGAAAAATTGATGAAGGCAATACATAAGGCAGATGAAGTGATTAAAAACACTGCTTTAATGATCAGAGCTGCCAAAGAGTTTTCCATTCCCATAATGGCTACAACACAATATCAAAAGGGAATTGGACCAATAGTTCCTGAACTAAAGGAATTACTGGAGGATGTAAACGAAATCGATAAAGTAGAATTTGATGCCTTTTTAAACCATAATTTCTATTCTGCCTTAAAGGCCCTTCCCTCTTCTGTTGACACATTAATACTCACTGGAGTTGAGGCCCACATATGCATTCATCAGACTGCGCTTTCAGGCAAAAGGCATGGATACCATATAGCAATTTGCCAAGACGCAGTATCTTCAAGGAACAAACGCCACAAAAAGATTGCAATCCAAAACTTCAGGGCCCTGGGTTTTAAGGTATGTCCTGCAGAAACATTTGTCTTTGAGCTATTAGGAAGGGCCGGAACCCGAGAATTCAAAAATCTTTTGCCATATATAAAGTAAGTTAAGTTCAAAACCTATTTCTAAAGAGGTCAAAAGGCTACTTTTGACCTCTTCTATTATGCCTACACTAGTTCCTTCGTGGATTAGGAAATTTCCATTTTTCATCCAGTCCCTGCCTATAAGGTATTGAAATGGCACCCCTTTCTTTTCAACAACGA
>CAZUIH010000130.1:0-3552 GCA_964620365.1 uncultured Desulfobacterales bacterium
CAAGGATTATCCTTTAGTGTAAAACACATTGGGGACCGCACCTGTTTCAGGCCTTAAAACCCATACCACCCTCTCCGGTTCATGTACCAGCTTATAGACACGGCTGTCAGGATCGGAAAGATCTCCAAATATACGTACATCAGCAGGACAGGCAGCCGCACAGGCGGTGAGAGTCTCCCCTTTGGACAACCTGGACTCAAAACAAAAATCGCATTTGTCAATGGCGCGCTTTTCTTCATTAAAATACCTGGCATTGTATGGACAAGCCGCCATACAGGTTTTACAGCCTATACATTTTTTACTGTTCATTCTGACAATGCCAGTCTTCTTGTCCTTATAAGTGGCCTTTGTAGGACATACACGCACACATGGAGGACGGTTACAGTGATTACAGAGAACAGGCATAAATTCCCGCTGTTTTTCATCCGGGCCTACAATCAACTCCCTCTCCAGAATCGTAGTCCGGTAGCCATACTCAGGCACATGGTTTGTCTTTTTACATGCCTCCTTACAACGCTCACAATCAATGCACCGATCCTGTCTGATCACCATGCTGTAGTGAGGCTTATAAGGGAATTTATGCATATTCCCGCTCTCAAGAGCCCCCATGGCATTTCTGGCTGAAGTCAAAGACAAGACGGAGCCACCGGCAAAAACACCGGTAACGACCAAGCCGATACGCAAAAAGCGCCTTCTTTCTTCAGAAGGCAGTTTTTCCACCCCTTCGTTCTTCATTTTTTCAAGTTCGTCGATCTTCATGAGAATGCCTCCATTTATATCGCTTATAGCATCTATGCCGCAAAACGATTTACTGTTTTACGGAAAACTTTGAGTTTCACCCGGAAAGAGGGATGAACTCAACTGTGACACTTGGCACAATTTAATTGGGCAATGCGCATTGTCAAGGGCATTTAGCTAAAAATTTAACATATCACAAAACCAATTTTTCATAAAAAATCCGCTAGTTATCATTATTTGATTTATCTGCAGAAAACCATAAATCAATATATTGTATATCAATCAGCATACTTCACTTGTAAAGAAAGAAGAAAATGATAATTTTCTACATGGAAAAATGTAATCTAATTAAAATACGATCTTGGAAATAAGAGAGCCAAATTGCCTAAAGACAAAAACAAAAAACTTTGTAACCAAATAGTCGAACCCGACATCCTTTTTATATTAGACAACAAATGGCGCATATCCTACTGTAGCGCTCCCGCCCTGTCCCTTCTCGGTAAATCCCCCAGGGACATAATAGGAAAAGAGTGTCAACATATCTTCCGCGCCACGCTTGGCGACGACCTGGTAAAAAAGACCTGCGATCTCAAAGACAGGATAGTATCGGGAAGGGCAATTTGTGATTTCCGGGTCAGCGTGTCTCCAAGCGATGGAGGGCAAAACTCGATTTTTTTTCTTACCATTATCCCATTCTTCGATGCCGATGCCACATTTACAGGATCAGCCCTCGTCCTTCGCAGCACCTCCAAGGAATCTTCCACGGCCAATCTGATATTGGACAGTGTGGCAGACGGAGTATTTACAGTTAACGGGGAATGGCGAATAACATCTTTCAACAAGGCCGCCGAGACCATTACGGGCTGGAGGAAAGGAGAGGCATACGGTCGCCCATGCAAGGAGATATTCCAATCAAGTGTATGCGGATCCGAGTGTCTACTGGCCAAAAGTATTAATAACGGCGAGCCGGTCATCAACAAGGCAATATTTATTAAAAAGGCTGACGGCTCCAGTGTACCCATCAGCATCAGCGCGTCTCCCCTCCTGGATCATGAAGGAAACATCATCGGTGGAGTGGAAACCTTTAGGGATATTACTGCTACCATAGAGCGTGACCTTATTTTAGACAGCGTGGCCGACGGCGTATTTACAGTAGACAGACATTCCAGGATCACATCCTTCAACAAGGCCGCCGAGACCATCACCGGCTACAAGGCAAAGGATGCCATCGGAAAAACCTGCCACGAAATATTCAGGTCAAACATATGCCAAACCTCCTGTGCAATTGCCAAAAGCATGAAAAGCCGCGCCCCTGCGTCAAAGGAACTGGTTTTCATAAAACGTGCCGACGGCAAAAGTGTTCCTATCAGTGTGAGCGCTGCACCCTTAATGGACAACGAGGGAAACATCATCGGAGGCGTCGAAATTTTCAGAGACCAGACCCGTGCCGTTGAACAGGAACTTATTTTTAACAGCATAGCCGATGGTGTATTTACGGTAGACAGACATTCCAGGATCACATCCTTCAACAAGGCCGCCGAGACCATCACCGGCTACAAGGCAAAGGATGCCATCGGAAAAACCTGCCACGAAATATTCAGGTCAAACATATGCGGGACCTCCTGCGCCATTGCCAAAAGCATGAAAAGCGGCCTGCCCGTATCGAACCGCTCTGTCACTATTGAAAGATCCGATGGCAAAAAGGTGCCAATAAGTGTAAGCGCTGCACCCTTAATGGACAACGAGGGAAACATTATCGGAGGCGTGGAGACCTTCCGCGATCTAAGCGTACTCACCAACCTGCGCAAACAACTTTCGCAGCGCTACACCTTCGGAGATATCATCAGCAAGAGCCCGATGATGCAGCGCATATTCAGCATCATGCCCGACATTGCCCGAAGTGACAGCAACGTCTTGATCCTTGGAGAAAGTGGCACCGGCAAAGAACTCATAGCCAGGGCGATACACAGCCTTAGCAATAGACGAAACGGTCCGTTTGTTGCGGTAAATTGTGGTGCGCTTCCTGACACCCTTTTGGAATCTGAACTATTTGGACACAAGGCCGGGGCATTCACTGATGCAAAAAAGGACAGACCCGGCAGATTTGCAGCAGCCGAAGGCGGCACCATATTTCTTGACGAAATCGGTGATATATCCCAGGCCTTACAAGTAAAGCTATTAAGGGTCCTACAAAACAAGGTGTACGAGCCCCTTGGATCAAACAAGCCTGTAAAGGCCAACGTACGAATCCTCGCAGCCACCAATAGAGATCTTCCAGACCTTGTAAGCAAGGGAGAGTTCAGGGAAGACCTCTTTTACAGACTCAATGTGGTCAAAATCCAGCTACCAGCGCTAAGAGACCGCATTGAAGACATCCCTCTACTGGTGGACCACTTCATCCAAAAATTTAATGCAGAAAAGGGAAAGGAAATCGCGGGCATATCCAACAAGGCCCTTGATCTTTTAATGCGCTACAACTTTCCCGGTAATATCAGGGAACTCGAAAATATCATAGAATATGCCTTTATCTTATGCCATGGTGGGCTGATAGAACCAGAACACCTACCCGAACCCTTTGGTCTGGAGGCGACAGAGAAAGGTCAGTCCGCCCAGCTCTCCCTGGACCGCCCCATGAGCCTCGAAGAAATCGAAAAAAGAGCGATCATCAAGGCCCTTGAGAGAAACCGATGGAGGAAACTTGCCACCTGCAGGGAACTTGGAATCTCCAAAGATACTCTCAGGCGAAAAATTAAACGCTACGGCATTGAAAGGACCACCTGACACGCACGCCCCAAAAGTTCTGGACATGAAACT
>CAZUIH010000131.1:0-3505 GCA_964620365.1 uncultured Desulfobacterales bacterium
CGTCTCACCTGTCCAATGTGGCAAGCACTACAGAAGAGCTTTCCACGGCAACGGCAGAGATTGCCCAGAGCGTAGCTGAAACAGCCAGGGTGTCCGATGAGGCCCAGGAAAAGGCCGAGGTTACCAGTGAGGTGATTGCGAGACTTGATGAAAGTTCGGAAAAGATTGGGAATATAATACAGGTGATCAATTCCATTGCGGAGCAGACCAATCTCCTTGCCCTCAATGCCACTATCGAGGCGGCAAGGGCCGGTGAGGCTGGAAAGGGGTTTGCCGTGGTGGCTAATGAAGTGAAGGAACTTGCCGGTCAGACCGCAAAGGCCACGGAAGAGATTACCCAGATGATAACTGCCATACAGCAGGATACAAATTCCGCTGTTTCTTCTGTGAATGAGATAACCCACATAGTGGCCAAGGTAAATGAACTGGCCAATACCATAGCCAGCGCAGCCGAGGAACAGACCGCAACAGTGTCTGAAATCAACCATAGTGTCCATAGCGGGGCACAAAGCGTCCGGCAGGTAGAGGATGAGGCCAAGGATATGGCTCAGCAGGCAGGCGATTTCACTGATGTTGCCTATCTGGTGTCCAATGTGCAGGCAGCAGTAACAGATATTGCAGAGGAAGTAAGTCTGTTAGCCGATATGTATTCGGTAAATGTTTCTGCTGTGGAAGAGGCGGGGGCATGCTCCAGGGATTCCATATACATAGGAGGAGTCATATTCCAGCATCAGCAGTGGCGTCAGAAGGTGCTCGAGGCCATTCTCGCCGGTCTTTCGCCTGAGGTGGAAACTGATCCAGCCAAGTGTGGATTGGGCCGCTGGCTGGCCAAAGCAAATATACCTGATGGCGAAATAAGGGAGATCATATCTCAGATGAGAGGTTACCACGACGACCTTCACCGTTCCGTTATAGCAGTCCAGGAGCATATAAAGGCCGGCAAGGGGGCACAGGGCGCCATCGACATATTTGATAATAATATAGCTCCCCTTGGAGACGAGGTCATAAAATATCTCAAACGGTTGAAGGCAGCCTTCGAGGCAAGGGGTATGTAGAATTAATTAGTGGAGGATTGATAGAAAAAAATTATTGATTATGTGGCGGGCTATGCCCGCCATCTTTTTTAGGGCTGACAAGAGTTGCTGGGATGAGGGCGTCCTCCCCGTAACGGTCACACAGCCTGTCTATCTCATTATAAAGTCGCATGCGCTCTTTCTTCCTTTTGCCATTGTCAAAAATGGAAAACTGGAAGGAGGAACCCGGCCGGTCAAGGGATGTCATGTATATGCCCAAAAGCCGTACCGGCCTTGAGCCAGCATTGGTTGAAGAGAGAAGTTCCTTTGAGGTGGCATATATGAGGGAGTCATCATTGGTTCCATCACCAAGATTTCGCGACCTGGTTACCATGGTGAAGTCATTATACTTTACCTTGAGGACCACAGTCTTTCCCGACAGCCCGAGTTGTCTCAATCTTCTTGCCACCTTTGTGGAAAGAGACAGCAATTCCCGTTTCATGTCTGTGAGATCGGAGAGATCCTTTTCAAAGGTCTGTTCCTTACCAAGCGATTTGATTGTCCTCTCGGTTACAACTGGACGGTTGTCAATTCCATGGGCAGCAAGATAGATGTGGGTGCCGTGTTTGCCGAACTTTTTTTCAAGGAGTTCTAGGGGGATAGAGCGTATTTCTCCAATGGTCCTGATACCAAGTAACCGGAGCCTGCGTCTTGTTGCCTCGCCTACCCCCCATAGTCTTTTAATTGGAAGTGGTGAGAGGAATTCAAGCACCTCGTCTTCTCTTACCACGGTTAGTCCGTCTGGCTTGTCCATGTCGGAAGCAATCTTTGCGACAAGTTTGGACGGTGCGATCCCAGCGGATATTGTAAGTCCCAGTTCCGTTGCCACATCATTTTTGATCGCCCTTGCAATCTCAACGGCATCGCCAAATAAAGCCGAACACCCTGTCACGTCCAGAAATGCCTCGTCCACGGACAGGGGTTCCACCAACGGGGTGTAGTTGTGAAAGATGGAAAATATTTTCTCTGAAATCTCCTTGTACCGCTTCATTCTGACAGGCAGAAATGTCCCTTGGGGGCACAGGCGTCTGGCTATTGCCATGGGCTGAGCGGAGTGGACACCAAATTTTCTGGCTTCATAGGAGGCGGCACAAACGACCCCTCTTTTCCTGGCCCCACCAACAATGACAGGTTTTCCCCGTAACGCCGGGTTGTCCATGACCTCAACGGACGCATAAAAGGCGTCCATATCCAGGTGAATGATATGGTTAGTAGATTTTTGTTTGTTTGGTATAGAGTGAGACATAAAAAATGAGATCCATGTTTGTGTATTAATATAGTACCATGTCTGTCATGGTGTATTTAGATGATCAAAGAATTTTCGCCTCTGAAGACCCACAGTCATGTCTAACAATCAACACTCTGGAATAAATGGTGACTCGACATCTTGCTCCCGGCATATGCTCATGTTTGTTCCGGAGGATAAAGTTGATATCTGGGCACTGGTCCTGTTGTCAAGGTCCATTGCTTTCAGGATAGTGCATGAGGATGAAAGGTCCTGGTTTGAGATTCCATTTTCATCATACGAAAGGGCTTTAAAAGAAATCAGTAGTTATGAGGAGGAAAACGAGTCCTTACATGGGAACGGAGAGGTGTTTGTCAAACATGAGGTTAAAGGATTTTGGGGACCTTTTCTCGTGTTTTTTGCCGTAATGGCCTTTTTGATGTCAGATCCTTTTGGTTTAGGGTTGATGGAAAGGGGTGCAGCGGATGCCCAGAAGATAAGAAGCGGAGAATTTTGGAGGCTGGCTACTGCCCTTACGCTTCACGTCGATCCGGTTCACCTCTTGTCAAATATGGGAATCGGGGCCATTTTGCTCTGGTCTCTTTGTGCGGTTTTCGGTAACGGGTTTGCGTGGTTCTTGGCGCTCATCTCGGGTCTGGGCGGAAACTTCTTGAATGGATTGATTGTCTCCCTTCCCCACGTTTCAGTTGGGGCATCTACCGCGGTCATGGGCATGGTGGGTGTGATTGCATCGTTGCGTGTGTCAATGTACCGTGCGTCATTGATATCTAGTCGTGAAGCGATAGCTCCGCTTGCGGCAGGAGCAGCTCTTTTGGCCATGATGGGGACAGGGGGGGAGCATTCCGATATCAGTGCCCATCTATTTGGATTTACAGCAGGAATATTTGCGGGTTTAGGGGCTGGAAGGTATCTGGCATGTTGCGGTCGCCCAGGCCAGATAGGCCAATGGATCCTAGGCGCTTGTTCCCTTTTTTTCATGCTTTGTTGCTGGTTCTTGGCCTTGATGCCATAAAAAAGAAGGATATTTTATGCCCTGGTTAATCAATGATGAGACCTTACAGGAATTTATGTTCGGATAACCCCAATCTTCTACATCCCGATATACCTGAAAGTTAAAATCGTCTTTTTCTTCAAAACAAATATCTGGTTTTCTGTCAATTCCAATTGTAAGCTAACTGTTTGAAAA
>CAZUIH010000132.1:0-3431 GCA_964620365.1 uncultured Desulfobacterales bacterium
GGAAAAAGGCGCCACCAGTAGTGAACTTCGCAAAGCAGATGGTGACGCCGGAAGAATCTGTCAACGGACAACGCGGCCATCAGACACAAAAACCATTTCTGAATGGCACCAGTTATGGCACGCGGGGCGCAAGGTCCACGCCTGGGACCAACAAGGTGCTTCTTCCCCGCATGCATTTCAACACCGCACCTCCTACTGCACCTCAAAGGTAAAAAAAGCGGTGTACTTGCGATAGTCACACAGGGCCGGGTCCTCGGGATGTTCTCTGTGGGTGACCATCAGTCTCCAGATTCCGGGGTGTAAGAGTCGGATACGTGCGATCCCTTTCATGTCGGTCCTGGTCGCATAAGCAAAGGCCTTTTCTTCCGGAAAACCGAGGTAACTGCCATAGACAAAGACCTTGCCCAGAGGTTTCCCCTTCATCATTACCTTTACGTATAGAAAGTCTCCTGATTTCAGAGAGGCAGGATCGTTCACAGGAATTATTTCCAGATTGTGCCCCAGTGACCTGCCATAGTTTTTTCCCCCTGGCTTTCCCGCATAAAATACGGCCTTTGCGTACTTTTCGGACCATACAGAGCTTATTACGTCCTGGGATTCCTTTTTGCTCTTGAACGTATGGCCAGAAACGGTCTTGGTATAGTAACCTGCCTTCATGGCAGCACCCACCAGATAAGTTCCTTCATCCACCGCACGGATCGCAGTACCGGGTGTCCCTTCCTCGGGCTTTAGCTTCAGGACTGTTCCTTTGGGAGTTACAACCTCCATGGAGGCCAAACGGTCAGGAGACAGAAAATCGGAGAAAGGATAGTGATGCCCCCATCCAAGATAGGCCTTTACTGTGTCCCCCGGTCCAGCGGCATGACTTGAAATATTTAGCCACAGGTCATGGGCCAAGGCATATGGAGCAAAAGAAAGAAACATAAAGGCCGTAAATAAAAAGATGCGATTTAATCTTATCTCACGAGAAAACATTTTATCCTCCTCTTAAATCAAAAATTAACATCCATTTTCACTACATAAGTACGATTGGTCCTGAAATTTTCCTCGTCTCCCTTGCTAGATCCGAAAATATTGTCCGCCTCAAAGGAAAGTCTGACCATCTTTGCTATATCCTTGTATATCTTGCATCCAACAACGGCGTTATCAGTTATGGTCTTGCTGTTGTCAGTCCGTGTATACTGGCGTCCTACATATTCCAGTGTCGCACTTGCCCCGATGCCTAGGTCAGGATCATCAAAGGAGGCCAGTAGGCTGAAAGCATGCTCTGGCACATAGGTCAACCGCCTATCACTGTCCCTGTCTTCTGAATCTGTATATGTATAACTGGTCGATATATTAAAAAATCTACCTATATTTGCCTTGGCCAGGAATTCCAGACCTTGGATGCGGGCCTTCCTTACATTCTTGTAGGTCATAAGGGGTTTGTCCTCAAAGGTCCTACCTGTATCCACCCGCTGGACCAGATCATCCACGTCATTTCTGAAAGCTGCCACTGATATGACAAGGGCATCCGCCAGGCACTGGCGCTCTATGCTGAACGAATAGCCCACCGACGTCTCTGGGCTAAGATCGGGATTGGACATGATAAAATAACTGCCATGTTCATACGGGGCCTGGTAGTATAACTGCCGTATCGTAGGGGATTTAAAGGCCCTGCCGACAGAGGCGCGGACCGTCGTCTTGGGATTCAAGACCGCCATGACACTCAGCTTGGGATTCACTTCCTCACCAAAAACGGAATGATCGTCATAGCGAATGCCAGGCACCACAGTGAGCCAGTCGACCACGGCGTATTCATCCTGGAGATAAAGACTGCGTGTGGATATATTCTTTTCCACAGGGATTAAATTCTCCCTGTTTTCTATGACATAATCCAGGACCTGTTCTCTATATTCCCCACCGGCGGTCAGATATTGATTATTTCCAATGGGAAAACTGTACTGTAATTCCGCCTGATGGCTCTGCTGATACCCATGTTTGTAGCCGTAAGGATAACCTGGATACCCATGTTCGAAGTCCCACTCATAAAGGTTGCCCTTTAAAGAAAGTGTGTGCCCTTTCCAGGGATGGAAATTCACATAGGCGTCGATACGCCAGGTATCCTCAGCGCGATAGCCTTCCTTTTCATAATAGCTGATCAGGGATGAAAGTCCGGCCTCCACCTGATCAGTTGGCTCAAACTCTATCTTCCCCAGTGTTGTATGACGATAGGAATCTATGGGATCTTGCCGAACATCCTCTGCCTTTTCATAGTTGTAGTTGATCAGAAAATGAAGATTTTCCAAGGGTGAATCCCCAAAGGAGGCATAGGCGGTCGAAAGGTGCCGGTAATCTCCCTTGTCACTGGGCTTGGTAGTTTCGCCATTCTTATGCCTGCTTTTCACGTCATACCAACCATAGGAAACACCAGCCGAGGCAGTGAGTTCACGGGACGGACCCTTTGTGATAATGTTTATGACGCCCGCCATGGCGTCACTTCCATACAACGCGGAGCTGGGCCCTTTTACCACCTCAATCCTTTCAATCATACTGACTGGAATCTGGTTAAGCCCTATGCCATATTCTCCCATTCCTCCACTTTGCCCGGCACCTACCATGCGATGACCGTCCACAAGGATCAGTCCGTAACCGTCATTGAAGTTTAATCCGCGCATGGTGGCCCGCCACGTGTAACTACCAAAGATATCGTCGTGAACCGAAGTGGCTATTCCCGGCACCTGCCGAAGCACATCCAGGACGGTTTGGGCGTTTGTGCGGGCTATTTCTTCGGAGGTGATCACAATGGTATCTACCGGAACATCTTTAAGGGTATGTGAGGTCTTGGTACCAGTAACCACAACCTCTCCCAGATTATAGGAAACAGGCTGCAAAGAAGATTGCCCCTCGGCCAATGCTGTACCAACCTGGATGAATAACAGTGTTAAGACAAGAAAAACTCCTCTCATTACTCTCATTACCACAAAAACTCCTCCCTCCTTCCTCTACGTCAGGCCTTTCAATCTTATTTTGAGAACGCAGAAACCCGCCAGAGGGAAAATAAGCCTTCTGCATATTTTCCTCCCCCATTAGGGCGACTCAGGGCCGCAAACAGCCCCCTACGCCTCCATAATTCAGGCCTTAAACGTAAAAAGAACCTATTGTTTCATGTTATTTTGAGCGAATTAGCCCGGGCATTTAGATAAAGCGGTCTATGCGTAGCACATTTTTTAAAAAAATGCAACCCAACTCCCTCATTAGAGAACCATCCTTGCCCATCAACATATCGAGAGGTATGCCACACCATCGCACTGATTATGTTGCTAATGGCCAACAATTTGGCCCCACCTAGTAAAGGGTTAAAGTTGGGCTATGTGAGATGTTATTTTTCCCCCTTTGATTTTAGGATCTCAGAAGGAACGTTGTGAAGGAGTTGAATTTTATTGGGGACA
>CAZUIH010000133.1:0-3267 GCA_964620365.1 uncultured Desulfobacterales bacterium
CCATATCTATTTGATTTTGCTAAATAAGTTTTCCTAAACTGTTAAAGATGAGTTTAACGTTAAAATCTTTGTCTGCCATAAGAGTTCCTCCTGGTTAAAAGGTGACCACACCCGTGCGCAGCTCACTTTTTGTAAGTATCTCAAAGTTGTTAACTCAGTTCAATGACGAAAAAACATGGAGAAAATGACTAAAAAAAATAGTCAATTTTGTAGGGACTGGAGAAAAGAACGCAGGTTCATTTTTTTGTTTTTGAGACCCAGTTTTTTCCTCAGGTTTGCCCTATAGGTCTCGACGGTGTGTAGTGAAACACCAAGTAATTCTGCTATCTCCTTGCTTGACAATCCCTGCTTTATAAGGTCTGCAACCTTGATTTCCCTGGGGGTCAGATTGCGTAATTTAGCTGCTAAGTTTTGTGAAAAAGATGAAGTTATTTGCTTGAGATTGTTTTTTACTATTTTTATGTAAAGCTCGTCGGGCTGGCCTGCCAATTTCAATGTCAGCTCGTCCAGGTAAGGCATGACAAGTTCCTCGATATTAGCAAGTACCTTTTCTTCGAGTTCACGCCGGGCTTCATTGCTTTTTTGTAACAGCACTTTCAATGCTGAGTTCACCTCGGCCAGCTGCCTGTTTGCTTCCTGCAGTTCGGCAGTTCGCTCCTGCACCCTTTTTTCCAGTTCATCATAGGCCTCTTTCAAGGCCTTTTCTGCCTGCTTTCGTTGGGTAATGTCCCTTATGATTCCGATGGCGTGCCATTTTCCCCTTATCTTGACGGCCGAAAGTGAGAGACCGATTGGAAATTCTGTTCCATCCCTTCGGACAGCCGTAAGTTCAATGATATTACGGACAAAGGGGCCCCTCCCGGTCTGTTTGAACTGCTCGAATCCACCAAGATACTGCTCATGATATTTTGGGGGTGACAGCAGTCCATGGAGGTCTTTCCCAATGGCTTCCTCTTTTGAATAGCCGAACATCCTTTCTGCTGCAGGATTCCAGAAAGAGATTTTTCCATTGCTGTCCATCAGTATGATGGCGGCAGTGGCGGCATCGGTGATGGCATGGGATATTTCTTCGCTTTCACGCAGTTTTTCCTGGGTGTGTTTGTTACTGAGCTCCAGTGCCTCCAACTCGGCGACTCGCTGCCGAAGGCGGATAAGTTCCTGAATAATATCTTTTTTCATTGTTGTCTAGTCTAACGAGTCCCTGCCTGATATGATTTTTTTCAATAGTTGAAACAAATAATCCTGACGGACTCGTAAGAAATACGTCATACCGCTAAAGACGGCTATATGAATAATTTGGATTCAATGCCGTCAATCTTGGATTATCTTATTTCACTAACGGGGCGCTCTTTTCTGGAAAGGTAATGAAAATATTCCTGCACAAAACGCCCTGATACAGTATCTGCGATGGAAAAATGTAACGCTTTTTTATCCAGAAATGTACCAGAGAGCGCAAAAAACATATTGCGGGATATATTGAACAGCAGGGCATCGATCTCTTCCCTGCTCATGGAAAGGCCTGTCACCCGGTAACACCGGCATCTTATCGGCCTGAAGTCATAAAGGATGCATTTGCCTGACTCCAGCAAGGGGCAGAACATCCCTTTCTCCTTGAATATCTCATTGAATTTCTTCAGGCCTGCATAAGAATCCATGGAGGTCTGTCCCAGTTCCTTTTTGATCTTCCTGATCACCTTTATCATGTCCGTGGCCCGATTTATGATTTCCTTTCGTGTAGCAGACTTGAGCATCCGGTTTATGGTGTTACTGAGGTAGACAGACTCGATAAGGGTGAGTTCAAAATACCTGTTGCAGCATTCATCGGAGTCATGACCGCATCTCGGTTCCTGGCTCCCTTTATTCGCCGCCTTTATGTCTGCCTCGATTTTTTTTACCAGGGACTCATATTCGTTGAAGAACGGTTGGAGATCAACAATGTTTTTTTCCTCAAGGGAAGGTTCCCGTATGGTGAGCCTGCGTTCCCGTTTTCCATATTTTTTTAAAAGACGCCACTGGTTGTAGTTGGTTGGGCTTGCCCTTGTCGCTTTGAGCTTCTTGGACGCCAGTTTAAGGCCAAGCCCTCGCCGTATCAGGTATGCGGTCACGAACGTACCCGTCCTTCCGATCCCGTGTCTGCAATGGACGAGCACCTTCTTCCCAAGGTAGATGGCCTCATCAAGCCATTCCAGGGCCTTCTCCATCTTCTCCATGTCGGGTGCGCCCTCATCTGGAATCGGCAGAAAATAGACGTCGAATCCTGATTTTTCCTCGATTTCGTGTAGATCGCAGAATTCGCCGCAAAGGTTGACTATCGCATCGATACCCTGCTCCCTGATCGATTCCAGTTCCGCATAAGACATGGGGGCATATCCAACTGCCAGGTTAGGGGTGATCCAGGTAAGAGAGTATTCAGGCATTTTTATTGGTCATTTTTCTTTCTTTATATTTCAGGGTCAATTTCACGAATGGTGATATTTCTCTGGACCCGGGTCAGATTTCCGGCCCCATGGTGCCTTTCTTTTCTATGAATTTCTCCACCATTTCTTCAAGTTTTGTCTGGTTGTCAAGATACATGTCCATGAGCCTGGTAGCCCCCAGAAGCCGTCCCAGCATGGACAGCTGTTTCTCAAGGGTGTCCAGAGGTTCATTTTTGAGCTGCCCATCTATCAAATCCCCTTTTACCTCGACATTAAAGCCGCTGTGGTCGAGCACCCTGCGTATAAATTCAGCCCTGAGGGACCGGCCTTTCATATCCCCCCCTCCCCCGGTAAACCTGAATAGAATGTGGCTGTCCGCCGCACTTTGCGAACATATCGCATCTATGATGATGAAGTGGTATCCAAAACGGATGTTGATGTTCAGATAGTCTGAAGATAGTACTGCATAGCTCGCAAGGCTGGGGGCATCCTTCTTTATTATACCCCCGCTCAGCATGATATTGTCATAGTCTTCCCAGTCAAAGTGATGTATTCCGGACCAGCGGATCGAGGCATCGGTAAGTCCCTTCCATAATGCTTTCATGGGTAGGCAGGCGATATCTCCAGGGGTTATTTCCTTTTTCTCCCTGGCCTTCTTTTTTAACCCTCCGCCCACGTCGAGCACATAGAAAAGGATAGGCACTTGTGATACCAGCTTTTTTGCCCCTCTGGCAGAGCCGCTTCTTTTGTCACTCAGAAAAAACATTGTGCTTACACCCTTTTCGTGCACGAAGCGGATTATGTCATGCAGGCTGCGGCATCCGCTCGCGGCAAATTCATGAGAGGCGGG
>CAZUIH010000134.1:0-3083 GCA_964620365.1 uncultured Desulfobacterales bacterium
TACTGAAATTTAAACCAATTTATTTTTTGTTCGGCATTTGAAGTGAATAATTTGGGTTAAACTTTCGACAAACGGCTGGAAATTTCTCTTATCTTTGCCCTTAATTCTTCCAGGCTAGAGCTGTTGTCGATGACAATGTCAGAGGCCGCCACCTTTTCATCAGTCGATGATTGGACCTCTATCCACTTGGATGCGACCTTTTTAGCCTCTGGTGTCCGTGACAACAGCCTATTTAGCTGAATCTCCCTATCGGCTGTAACCAGTATAACGATATCAAAGAGTTTCTCCCAGCCTGCTTCAAACAGGAGGGGCACCTCCACTATGACTGTGTCTATGCCGGATTTGCCCAATCTGGTCAAAAGCCGGTCTAGTTTCCTGAAAACATGAGGGTGAACTATTGCCTCGAGTTGTTTCTTGGCATCTTCATCTTTCAGGATGAGGTCCCTTAATTTTTTTTTGTCCAGTTCCCCGTTTTTATCGAGAATTTCTTTTCCAAAGAGATTTACGATCTTGTCAAAGGCCTTCTGCCCGGCCCGGGTTGCCTCGTTCGCAAGGGTGTCCGTATCAACGGTAAGGAATCCCATTTCCCGGAATAACTGCATCACGGTACTTTTCCCAGTGGCGATCCCCCCGGTAAGTCCCACAACTTTTTTGGGCCAAAATGCGCTTCTTTTTGCATACATCATATCTTTAGGATAATATGTGGAAAAACAGAAAAGATCAATTTTGCATGAGGTAAGCCATGAGAGTAGACAGAGATACAGTAGTGGTAGTCAATTATACATTGACAGTCCAGGATGGCGAGACCCCGCCAGACCTTAACCGCAATTTTACTGCACGGTTTATCTACGGGCGTGACAGGGTCTTGCCGGTTCTGGAAAAGGAACTCTTTGGTCTTGAGCCCGATGACACCATAGAGGTGACCATCCCGCCTGAACAGGCGTTTGGTCAATATGATCCCAAACTGGTGAACGAGATACCCAAAACAAGGCTCGCCCATCCGGAGCGTCTCAAGAAAGGCGCTTATTATGAAGAATTCAGCCCGGGAGGAAGGCCAATCGGATTTCTTGTAAAGGAAATTCACGATGATTACGTGGTGGCGGACTTCAATCATCCAGCTGCTGGAAAGACCTTGCTCCTCAAGGCCAGGGTGGAGGAAGTAAAGGCCGCAACCGCCATGGAGATCCTTGCATCCATGAATCTTAACCGGGGAGGCGGGTGAGCTTGCTGAATAACGGGGCCCGTCGGGCCCCAGTCCACTTCCAGATCGAAACTCCAGCATCAAAGAAGCAGGCCCTTATCAGGCATTTCAGTAAGACCCTGCGGGAAAAAGGGCTTTTGGAACCAGGGCAGAGCGTCCTTGTGGCGGTTTCCGGAGGGGCTGATTCCATGTGCCTCCTGCACCTGTTTTCCCTGATCAGAAAAGAGTGGGATCTTGACCTTAGGGTGGCCCATTTCGAGCATGGTCTTCGGGGCGAGGAGTCGAGAAAAGATGCCTGTTTTGTTGAAGAGAGGTGCAGGCAGATGGGTCTTGAATTCCACATGGGGGTTGGAGATGTCAAGGCCCTCTCCAGGCAAAAGGGAATGAGTGTCCAGGAGGCAGCTCGAATCCTGCGATACCGTTTCTTCGATGAAATCATGGAAGAGTACGGGATTGACAGGCTGGCTACTGGCCATACCTCGAATGATCAGGCTGAGGAGGTCCTGCTCAGGCTCATAAGAGGGGCGGATCTTGCCGGACTTGGCGGAATACCCTGGAGACGTGGTTCCGTAATCCGCCCCCTGCTTGATGTTACCCGCAAACAGATCCTGGAACATTTGAAGGCCTTCAATGTGGATTTCGTGGAGGATTCCTCTAATCAAAGTACTGTATATGTGAGAAATCGTATCAGAAAGGTGTTGATCCCGCTCATAGAAGAGGAGTTTAATCCAGCGATAAATGAAACGCTCACGAAGACCGCAGAAAGGCTGTCCGAGGAAAGGGAAGCGTTATCACAAGTTGCAGAAAAAGGATTTAGTTCGGCCCTGGTAAGACGGGAGGAAGACGAACTGGTATTTGAGATAAAGAAGTTGGAATTGTTCCCTGCGGCCATAAGGCGGTGGATATTCCGGCAGGCCGTAATTGAGCTGGGGGCAATGAGTGGTGAAACAAGGTCGAGCCACTTTGAGGCAATAGACAAGATTATGCGGGCCCACAGACCTGGTGCCGAGATCATGCTTCCAGGTACCTTGAGGGTGAGGCGGCAGTATGGGCTCCTAGTTTTTAGTGTCTCTTCTTCAGATCAGCAGTTTTTGTCTGATTATGTTTTTGAGGTCGACGGGCCTGGCACGTGGGATCTTGGATCAGACATCGGGGTGTTGAAGATCAGTAAGGGGGTTGTAAGCGAAAATTCACTTAGGACAGAGTGCGGACAAATTCCTTTTAAACAACTGTTTCTCGATGGCGCCAAGGTGAAATTTCCGTTGAAAGTGCGTTCCAGAAGGCCTGGTGACAGATTTCGTCCATTTGGGGCACCAGGGGAGTGCAAGTTGAAAAAGTTCCTGATTTCAAGAAGGGTCCCAAGACAGGTTCGGGATATGATTCCCCTCCTTGTCCAGGGAGATGAAATATTGGCAGTGGCAGGGACGGAGGTATCTCACCATTACAGGATAACAGGCAGGTGCGTAAATGGATTAAGGATCTATTGGGATGCCCCGAAACGGCTTATAGGGAGATATTTTCCTCAAATTGGGTTAGAATAATTAATTATTGCATATAAAGACTTCTTGGTTCATAGTAGTAACAATTTTAAGGGGCTGGTTGGCTGATCCCTTTAAAAATTTAGGTGCTTTTGGAGGGCCACATTTGAACACCTTTTACAAAAATTTGAGTCTTTGGCTTGTGATAGGCCTGGTGATGGTTTTTTTGTTCAATCTTTTCAACAAACCCCAGAACCCGGTCAAGGAAATTCCATATAGTGATTTCATGAAGTTTGTCGAAAAAGGCGAGGTCGAACGGGTTGTCATCTACAAGGACAGGTTAAACGGAGTTTTTGTTAACCAATCTCCCTTTCAGACTGTAATTCCCTCACAGGATCCTGAAC
>CAZUIH010000135.1:0-2896 GCA_964620365.1 uncultured Desulfobacterales bacterium
ATCATGGACCTCTACCAATACGTCTATCCCCAATTCCTTTGCGTGGAGATATAATTCTTTTAACAGCGTGTCTTCCAGTATTGCGGCAATAAGCAATATTGAGTCCGCCCCCCAGACAAAGGCCTCCTCCACCTGAATATGGTCGATAATAAAATCTTTCCTCAAAAGGGGCAGTGATATTTTCTCTTTTATCATGGGAAGGTACGTAAGACTTCCTTGGAAAAATTTCTCGTCTGTCAGGACCGATACCGCTTTTGCACCATTTTTTTCGTAAGAAGCAGCTATATCTTCAGGATGAAAGTCCTTGCAAATGATACCCTTTGAGGGAGAGGCCTTTTTTACCTCGGCAATAATGGACAGGTGCGGATCGTCAACAATCCTTTGACGAAAGCCTCGTGGGCCCGGGATGTCGGCCTCAGGCTCCCTTACACCGGTTTTTTTAAGATTGGCTATTTCCTCTCTTTTATGGGCGACGATGGTGTCTAGGATATTCATCTTATGAAGCGTCCTTCTCAGGTCAGAGAATTGGAATAGGCTTTTAAGGCATTCAGTTTTTCCAATGCCTTTCCAGAATCAATGGTCTCAGCTGCTTTCCTTACCCCTTCCTCTAACGTGTCAGCCTTTTGGGCAAGGTAGAGAACAGCCCCGGCATTTAGCAGCACAACGTCACGTTTGGGACCTTTTTCTCCCTTTAAAATGGATTCCAGGATCTTACCGTTCTCCTCTGCGTCTCCTCCCTTGAGATCATCAGGAGGGCAGGCAGCAAGCCCGGCTTCCTCTGGGTGTATCTCGAAATTGGTGACGCATTCACCATCCCATTGGGCCACGGTGGTGGCACCTGTAAGGCTCAGTTCGTCCATACCGTTTGCGCCGTGAACAACCCATGCCATTTTGGAGCCAAGGTTGCCCAGTACTTTTGCGAGAGGCCCTGTCAGGCTCCTGTCATATACCCCCATCAGTTGTACGTTTGCACCCGCTGGATTGGTGAGCGGACCAAGAACATTAAAGATGGTTCTGAAGCCTAGCTCTCTCCTTGGACCGATTGCATATTTCATGGCTGGATGAAGACAAGGAGCAAACAAAAAGCCGATTCCGATCGTTTCTACTGCCTTTCCGCACTGCTCGGGGGTGAGGTCAATCTTGATACCCAAGGCTTCAAGTACGTCGGCACTACCCGATTTGCTTGATATGGAACGGTTGCCATGTTTTGCAACCTTGATCCCTGCACCGGCTACCACGAAGGCCACCGTAGTGGATATGTTGAATGTGCCTGTACCGTCACCGCCTGTTCCGCATGTATCCACGAGATACTCATTACCTGCGATATTGACGGGAATCGACAGCGCCTTTTCACGCATTACCCTGGCTGCCCCTGTAATCTCTTCTACAGTTTCACCCTTCATCCTCAAGGCTGTCAGAAGAGCCCCTATCTGTGCGTCAGTGGCCTTTCCTTCCATTATAACTTTCATTACATCCCTGATCTCGGCCTCTGACAGATCCCCTTTTGCTACGACCCTGGACAAGGCTTCTTTCATCACGTTCATCTCACATCTCCAGGAAGTTCTTTAAAAGTTTTATCCCTTCGGGAGTCATTATTGATTCAGGGTGAAACTGCACTCCCTCGATTGGAAGTGTCTTGTGGCGTATACCCATGAGCTCTTCCTGCTCTGAGCGTGCAGTAATTTTAAAACAATCCGGCAGAGATTTCTCATCCACGAGAAGAGAATGGTACCTCATTGCCTCAAATGGATTGATAAGCCCCTTGTATACACCCTCTCCATCATGGGTGATCATGGAAGTTTTTCCGTGCATCAACCTTTGCGCTCTTATGATCTGGCCACCAAAGGCCACGCCGATTGATTGATGTCCAAGACATACACCCAGTATCGGCAATTTACCGGCAAAATGCCTTATGGCTTCCACTGAAATTCCTGCCTCAGTGGGCGTGCATGGGCCTGGCGAGATCAGGAGATGATCCGGAGCAAGTTTTTCAATTTCGTCGATGGTTGTCTCGTCGTTGCGCACTACCTTTATATCAGCTCCTAATGTCCCAAGCGCCTGAACCAAATTAAAGGTGAAGGAATCATAATTGTCTATTACTAACAGCATATATCTACCCTGAAGTCGACATCTTGAGATTCGTGAAAAACTGTCCTCTTTATCCGATGACAGCGTCTGTCTTAGGCGACCAGAAACTCATGGTGCCCGGCTCACTGCCTTTTATTTTTTTCTCATATCCCGGTGTAGAGCAAGAAAATTGTTTTTCATAACCCTCATTTTTATATTTTGTTACTTAATACAATCACTCATTTTATTAGCCATCTTTAGCGCTACGATGCTCTTTTTAAGAGCCCATCACAATTCATTGTGGGCAAGATCTATAGCACGCATCAGGGCCTTGCCCTTGTTAAGTGTTTCTTCCCATTCCTTTGTCGGATCTGAGTCAGCAACTATACCGGCACCTGCCTGAAGGGATAACTGGTCTCCTTTTTGACACAATGTCCTTATGGTTATGGCCATGTCCATGTTGCCTGAAAAGCCAAGGTAACCTACCGCGCCGGCATATGGGCCCCGTTTTGCGTGCTCGAGCTCTTCTATGATCTCCATGGCCCTAATTTTTGGCGCCCCAGACACTGTGCCGGCTGGAAAACATGCCTTTATCACATCAAACATGTCTTTATCTTTTGAAAGAGTGCCTGTAACCCCTGAAACCAGGTGCATAACATGGGAATAGCGTTCCACGACCATCAGATCATCCACCCGCACGCTTCCCATTTCCGACCCCCTTCCAACATCATTTCTGCCCAGGTCTACAAGCATCCAATGCACCACCCTTTCCTTGGGGTCTGCCAGTAGTTCCTTTTCATGCATCCTGTCTTCTTCAGCAGTTGTTCCC
>CAZUIH010000136.1:0-2810 GCA_964620365.1 uncultured Desulfobacterales bacterium
GCCACGCACAGCTCACATCCATGGCATTTTTGTGGCTCGAACACCACCTCCATGGTTGCAGTATTGATCCTGAGGGCATTAGTAGGACATATTCCTGTACAGGCGCCACACTGTATGCAAAGTTCTTCATTACGACTGATTTCCTGTGAAACGGATTTAACCTTTACTCCCTGTTCCCTGAGGTATTTTAGCCCCTCTGTGACATGCTTTTTATGTCCTGAAATCTCCAGCACCATGAGACCTTCCTGGCCTGGAAATATCTCAGCCTTTAATATATTGAAACAAAGGTCAAATTCCCTGCTCAAGTTGCATACCAGGGGTTTGTCAGTTATTTCTGGTGGAAATCTTAAAACAAGCATCCTTGTATACATATTTCAAGCTCCTTATTATAATACCATAATATAGAAAACTAACTCCTTTTGAGGAGATTAGCAATTTCATACCTAAAATTTCTTGATGTGGAAAAACGGCCACGGGTTCTTCCGTTAGGTACAAGGAAATTCCATGATACCATCAAAAAAATCCATTGATCCTCTAAAACTAGCCTTTGACATTGATGGTGTGGTGGCTGCCACCATGGAGGTGTTTCTCAAAATAGCCAGGGAGGAATACGGTATTGATAATCTGAGTAAGGAGCAGATTACCTCTTACTGGCTTGAAAAGAGCCTCGATGTCGAGTCCCACGTAGTTGAGGAAATAGTTTCCCGGATTTTGCACGACCCTTGTGGTATAGGGCTTGAGCCCATCCCTGGTGCCAGAGAAGGGCTACTGAAAATAGCTTCCGATACCCCGCTAACCTTTGTTACTGCCAGACCGGTCGGAGATCCAATAAGAGAATGGCTTGAGGCCCTTTTACCTGAACTTCCGCCTAACCATATTAATGTCGTCGCAACAGGTAGGCACGAAGATAAAGCACGGGTGTTAAAAGAGATGAAAATCAGATACTTTATTGAGGATCACATGGAGACATGCCGACACCTTTATTCCAACGGTATCGGAGCAGTAGTCTTTGATCAGCCCTGGAATCAGGAGCCTGAACCATTTCTAAGGGTACGTTCCTGGAAAGAAATAATGGAGTTGATCGGAACACAGAGCGCACCCTGAAAAAACGACTATTCGTTGATAGTAATATTGTCTGAAACGCGGGTAGATTTTTCATTTTGGACAAGGCCAAGGGTAAAGAATATGTATCTTGCACAGGTTCGGGGCAGAAATGGCAGAACAAGGTTTTTCATTCGTTATTCGTACCAGGATGAAAATGGAGACTGGGTTTCGGATGATCTTTTTGATTTGGGAGAAGATCCTGAGAAATATATAATTTATGTCGGCGCCAGGGGCTATTATTTCGATTCGGCTGTTGAAGAGGCAATATCATCCAAGGGGGTCAGTTATGAAATCGATGAACTGGAGGAGATTTTTTGGCCTTTTCTTGATCCCTACATAAAGAGCACTTTGGAGAATTTTATCAGAAGGGGTAGGAGAAAAGGGGACAAAGTCCATGCCAATCCTGAAGAACTGGCTTCGTTGCAGTCCCGAATACATCCCTTTGACAGGAGGCGACTGTGTTTCCTGAAATATGGACAAATCAATATGGAGAAGCTGGTTGACAGGCCACTTGCGTTTTTCAACCAATTACTCGATAAGTCGAGGGACGAGATCGAACAGATGTTTTTCTTTATGGAACTCGAACTGAGGCCCTGGGACATGAGGGGTTATTTGTATGCTGCTTTTGACGTGCCCCGGAAGTTTTATCCCAAGCTCTCCCGCTTTATTCCCGATGTTCAACCCCTTGAGAAAATAGATGAATACTTCCTTCAGGAGCTTTGCAAAATAAACAGTGACAAAGAGTTTTTCAAAGGGGCCGGAGGCCCCGTGGAAAACGGGATTCACGATTATCTCTTAAGGTATCTCATCCAATATTTTGACATATCATATCGAACACCAAACTACGGGGCTGCCGGGGCCAAGAATTCTCACAGGAAAGGACCGTCATCATGGCAGCCTGGAGCCAAGTCCTCTGATGCGGAACATCTCAGGATCATGGGAATCAGCGCAAGGGATTATGAAAACATGGACGACAAGGAACTCACAAGGATCTACAGGAGAAAGGCACAGGACCTTCATCCAGACAAGGGAGGGGATCACGACGCCTTTATAGCGCTAACATTGGCATACCAGGTCTTGATAAGGAGAAAGACCTGGTAGCCACCCTCTTTATTCTTGGTCGATCCGATCGTCTGGACTACCTTGTCGCTTCCTTGAGTTTTTTTACAAACTCTCCAACTTTTTTTACCAGTTCAGGCCCGGGCTTAAACTCCCCTTTTTCTTCAATGGTGTTGGATTCGATAACACGAACTATTGCACTGCCTACGATCACACCATCTGCGGCATTGGAAAGCATTGAAACCTGCTCTGGACTGGATATGCCAAATCCTACTGCTACAGGCTTATTAGTAAGCTTTTTTACAGATTTCAGGCCCTCAGAAAGTTCCTTGGGAAGATCATTTCTTGCTCCGGTGATACCGGTAATGGAGACATAATACAAAAATCCCCTGGTTGCCCCGGCTATTCTCTTGACCCGATTTTCCGGTGTGTTGGGAGCTACAAGAAATATGTTGGCCAGCTTGTATTTTTTTGTCGCACTCAACCATTCATCTGCCTCTTCCAGGGGCAGGTCAGGTATTATGGTCCCATCTATGCCCGCTTCCTTGCTATCTCGTGCGAATTCCTCCAATCCATATTGAAGAATAGGATTGTAGTACCCCATGACTACCAGCGGGACCTGTGTTTTTGCACGTACCCGGTGTACC
>CAZUIH010000137.1:0-2722 GCA_964620365.1 uncultured Desulfobacterales bacterium
GTTCTGGTGCCATGTAGGCCGGTGTTCCCCTGATTTCCAGGGAGCAGGTCATGGATTCCAGGCGGCATGACCTTGCAAGCCCAAAATCCGCAATCTTGGGAATGTCTCCGTCCATGAGAACATTTTCAGGTTTTAAGTCCCTGTGGAAGATGCCGGCCCTGTGCATGGCCTCTACCCCATCAAGGATGGGCAGGAAATAGTGTTGAATCCACTTTGTCACTTCTATCTCTTCCGGATAGAAGCCTTCCTCCGGCATGGTGCCCCTGAGGGTTATTCCAGGGATATATTCGAGGACTATGTATTCAATGGATGTCTTTTTGTTTTCGTCGGCAATCTGGGCTGAGTCGTAGTCATATATCTGTATTACATTGGGATGGCGTATCTGCACCATTGTGTGAACTTCTTGGCGGAAACGTTTCAGAGTCCTTTCGATTTCTTCTTTGTCTTCGCTTATTTCATTGAGCCATTCCTGAGATACGATTTTTATGGCTACATCGCGCTTGAGATTCAACTGATGGGCCCTGTATATCTCGCCCATGCCGCCTTTTGCTATAAATTCTAGAATGACCCACTTGTCATTCAGGATGGTTCCGATTTGTAGACTGTGGCCTGTATCTTTTGGCATAATAAGTCCTGTCTATTATGTTTTTATAACACTTTCGCTACGATGACGGTTATATTGTCCCTGCCGCCTTTTTTGATGGCTGCCTCAATAAGTTGATTGCATACTTCTTTGTTCTCATCCTCCTTTTGCATTATCTTCATGATTTCCCTGTCACTTACCAGGTCATGAAGTCCATCACTGCACAACAAAAAGGAGTCCCCTGGTCTCACATCTTCTTTTGCCAAATAGACTTTTTCATAGCCTACGCCGAGCGCCTGGGTTAATACGTGACGGTAGGGACTTTGCCGGGCCTCATCTGGTCTCAGCTCCCCCATATCCACCATTTCCTGTACAAAGGTGTGATCGACTGTGAGCTGCTTTAGACCATTGCCCCTTAACCTGTATATTCTGCTGTCTCCCACATGGACTATAAATGCCTTGTGATTTAAAAGGACCAGTGCAGAGAAGGTGGTGCCGAAGCCGAAACAGTTTTGATGGTCGGATTCGTAAGAGGATATTTCTTCCTGGGTCTTTTCAATTGCCCGCTTCATGTGATTCAAAACAAAGGTATCCGTAAGGGCAAACAAGGTTTTTTTTAATGGAGACACATTGTAGTAGTATTTCTTGAATTTCTTGCAGGCCAGACTGCTAGCTATATCTCCAGCGGGGTGGCCTCCCATCCCGTCTGCCAAGGCCAGCAGGATGCCTAGAAAACGTGTGTCGCATTTCTTCTCCGGCCGGTCTATAATGAGATAACAGTCTTCATTGCGTGATCGTTTAAGCCCAACGTCTGTCTTGCCGCATATCTGGATTTTGGCTGGTGTCTTCACCTGTGGTCCTATGTAAGTTTGTCTCTAGTCCTTCACCTCGCTGGCCTCAAATTCTATTCCTGGTCGAGGTAGGATCTCTTATATCTTGACTCTCCTCAATCTCAAGGCGTTTCCCACTACGGAGACAGAGCTAAAGCTCATGGCCGCCGCAGCTATTATTGGTGACAGCAGAATCCCAAAAAAGGGATAGAGCATACCTGCGGCAACTGGCACGCCGAGGGAATTATAGACAAAGGCAAAGAATAGATTCTGTTGTATGTTCCGCATGGTGGCGCGGCTCAGTTTCCTGGCCCGTACAATACCTGTAAGGTCACCCTTTACCAGTGTTACACCGGCGCTTTCCATGGCAACGTCGGTGCCTGTGCCCATGGCTATTCCGACATGTGCTTGAGCAAGGGCAGGGGCGTCGTTGATGCCGTCTCCCGCCATGGCTACTATTCGTCCTTCATCCTGGAATTTTTTTACATGAGCTGCCTTTTCATCAGGCAACACCTCGGCCACAACTTCGTCAAGTTCGAGTTTTGCAGCAACTGCCTCGGCGGTTGTTTTATTGTCTCCGGTAATCATCACGATTTTTAATCCTTCCTCGTGCAATCGTCTGATGGCATCAGGGGTGGTTGCCTTGATGGGGTCTGCTACGGCAACAAGCCCGGCCGGTTGCCCGTCCACTGCCACAAACATGACTGTCTGTCCTTCTTTCCTCATTGTTTGGGCCTTGTCTGAAAGAGCGCTGACGTCAACAGAGAAATCCTCCAGGAGTTTTTGGTTTCCAAGGAGCACAATGTGACCATCTACCAGGCCGGAAACCCCCTTTCCTGTATGTGAGGAGAACTCCTTCACATCCTTTAATTCAAGGTTTTGGTCATGGGCCCCTTTGACAATGGCCTCGGCCAACGGATGTTCGCTTCCCTTCTCAAGAGTTGCTGCAAGGGAGAGAAGTTCTTTGGCATCCATCCCCTTGGCAGGTTCCACTTGTGTCAGTCTTGGTTTTCCCTCGGTAAGCGTCCCGGTTTTGTCTACCACCAGGGTGTCTACCTGGCGCATTGTCTCGATGGCTTCGGCGTTTTTGAAAAGGACTCACAGGGTGGCGCCTTTCCCGGTGGCAACCATGATGGACATGGGCGTGGCACGGGCAAGGGCGCATGGACAGGCGGTTATGCGAACGGAAACCGCGGCTCTCAGTGCGTGGGCACGCCTTGGTTCAGGGCCTACTCTGACCCATACCAAAAATGTTATAATGGCTATGAGTATGACGACGGGTACAAAATAACCAGCCACGACATCTGCA
>CAZUIH010000138.1:0-2417 GCA_964620365.1 uncultured Desulfobacterales bacterium
TATTGGTAGAGGTCCATGATCATCGTGAAGCTGAAAGGGCCCTGGAGTGTTCTGTTGATCTAGTTGGAGTCAACAATCGAAATCTCAAAGATTTCACTGTATCCCTTGACACGACATTTTCCATCAAAGAAATGATCGGTGATGAGGTACCGGTAATAAGTGAGAGCGGCATATCGGCTCCAGAAGACATCAAGAGACTAAAGGATGCAAACATCACCGGTGCCCTCATAGGAGAAGCGGTGGTAAGGGACAGAAACCTTTTGGAAAAGCTCGTTTCTGTAGCTTGATTTTGATTTACTCATGAGAACGAGAATTAAAATATGTGGAATTACTGATCCCGCCCAGGCCGAGGTGATAGCCCATGAAGGCGCGGACGCTATCGGGCTGGTCTTTGCGAAGAGTTCCAGGCAGGTAAACAGCCATCAGGCAAGAGAAATTATCTCTGTCCTGCCTCCATTTGTGCAATCGGTAGGCGTAGTTGTCAACCCGGATCCCGACGAATTAACGCAATTAATAGACCTTTGTGGGCTGGATATAGTCCAATTGCACGGCGATGAATCCCCTGATTTCTGTGCACTATTCAAGAACCGCGCGATCAAGGCCTTAAGAATCCGCTCTTCAAGTGATTTGGAGAACATAAAAAGATATGAGGCACACGTAAGGGGATTTTTGCTTGATGCCTGGTCTTCCAGTGCAATGGGCGGAACCGGCATGACCTTTGACTGGACGCTGGCCGAAAAGGCGCTCGCCATCACCAACAAACCGGTAATCCTTGCAGGAGGCCTGGATCCAGACAATGTCTCCAGAGCCATAAAACAGGTACGACCCTGGGGCGTTGATGTCAGCTCGGGAGTGGAGGATTCACCTGGCAAGAAAAATCTGGTTAGGGTCAGAAAATTTATAAAGGCAGTCAGGAGTGAAGATGAAAGCAGCAGCCAAAACGAAACCAACTAAATACCGTGGGCCAGACAAAAGAGGACATTTCGGGCTCTATGGAGGCCGATACGTCCCGGAAACATTGATGCCAGCCATAAAAGAGCTGGAGGAGGCCTATAGGCAGGCCAAAAAAGATCCGGAGTTTAAAAAAGAACTGAGGGCAATACTAAAGGATTATGTAGGACGCCCTACCCCACTTTACGAGGCCAAGCGCCTTGGCGAAGCGCTGGGTGGCATAAGAATCTTCCTGAAGAGAGAAGATCTTACACACACAGGCGCCCACAAGATCAACAATACCATCGGGCAGATCCTGCTTGCCAAACGCATGGGGAAAAAAAGAATCATTGCTGAGACCGGCGCAGGCCAGCATGGGGTCGCTACAGCCACTGCCGCTGCCTTGATGGGCTTTAAGTGTGAAGTATATATGGGCAGAAAAGACACCGTCCGCCAGGCAATGAACGTGTTCCGTATGGAACTGACTGGGGCAAAAGTCATACCGGTTGACTCTGGCACCAAGACTCTGAAGGATGCGATCAATGAGGCAATAAGAGACTGGGTAACCAACGTAAGGGATACCCATTACGTTATAGGATCGGTGGTCGGGCCGCATCCTTATCCTGTCATGGTCAGGGATTTCCAGAGCGTAATAGGTCAGGAGGCAAGGCGTCAGATAGTTCAATCCACGGGCCGTCTTCCGGATGTTGTAGTGGCCTGTGTCGGCGGTGGCAGTAACGCCATGGGCATATTTTACCCTTTTGTCAAGGATGAGGATGTGAAACTGATAGGGGTTGAGGCTGCAGGAGAGGGGGTAAACACTGAACACCACAGTGCTACCCTAACGGTTGGCTCTCCAGGGGTACTGCATGGTACAATGAGTTATCTCCTGCAGGATAAATGGGGCCAGATAAAAGGAGCCCATTCAGTGGCACCAGGACTCGACTATCCTGGCGTAGGCCCTGAACACAGCATTCTCAAGGACACAGGCAGGGTGGACTATGTAGCTGTTGATGACCAACTGGCCCTTGAAGGTTTCAAACTCCTTTCCGAGACCGAAGGCATAATCCCTGCCCTTGAAAGCGCCCATGCCGTGGCTTATTTGATAAAACTTTCCAAGCAATTGAAAAAGGATAGCATTGTGGTTCTGAACCTTTCCGGCAGAGGGGATAAGGATGTGGCCACGGTGTCAGAAATATTTGAAGGAGTGGAAAAACAGTGAACCGAATTGACAAGATGTTTTCGGACTTGAGGAAAAGGGGAGAAACAGCTCTGATTCCCTTTATCACCTGTGGAGACCCGGATCTTTCCACTACAGAAAAACTCATCATTGAAATGTCCAGCCAGGGAGTAGATCTTATTGAATTGGGACTTCCTTTTTCAGACCCCCTTGCGGACGGACCGACAATTCAGGCTGCCAGCCAGAGGGAGTTAAAAAACGGGGAAACGACAAAAGATCTACTTGAACTTGTACACAGGGTAGGCGG
>CAZUIH010000139.1:0-1571 GCA_964620365.1 uncultured Desulfobacterales bacterium
TTTGGGTTTATGGCCTTTCACTTATGTGAAGTCCATTTTTAATTAGGAGCGCTGCTGTTACTCCTATCCTGGGAGTAAGTCCACAGGAAGGACTTTTGGCCTTTAAGATACATTCATTTATTCCCAAGACGTTGGCAATGTGAAGGGTTTGAATCGCTCCGTTTAAAAAGGCCCTGGTTTCATCTCTGCCATCAAGTGTGATGACTAGGGCGTTTCCGTCAAGGACGTCCAGGCCATCTCCATCCTTGATCTGGGCTGGCGGCCTGGGAGTGGAAAGGCCGCCGAGTTGCTCTGGACAAACTGGTACCGCGCCCCTGGTCCTTAAATAGTCGGCAAGTTCAGCATCAAATTTGCTTTGTCCGTCATAACGGCATGAGACTCCCAAAAGACATGCGCTTACCAGTATCAATTGTTTGACCTAATCCACAAAGAGCACCTGGGGTTCATCATCCTTTTTTTCATCGACGTATCCCAACAAAAAGGCCTTTTCATTCATGGCCTTTGCCTGAAAGATTATGTCCTGGGCTTCTGCCTCCGGAACGACAAGAATCATGCCGATCCCGCAGTTGAATGTCCTGAACATCTCTTCCTGGGATATTGAACCTTTTTCTCTAAGAAATGTGAAAACTGGAGGGATGGACCAGCTGTTTTTCTTTATGACTGCTTTGCATGAATCAGGTAGAATTCGAGGTATATTGTCAAGAAAGCCTCCTCCTGTAACATGCACGATCCCCTTGATATCCTTGGTCTTTAAGAGATGGTTTATAAGTGCGGCATATATCTTTGTGGGGGTTAGAAGTACCTCTCCCAAGGTGGCGCCCTCCAACTCGGAGATCCTGTCATTTATTGAAAGGCCGAGTTCTTCAAAACAGATCTTTCTTACAAGGGAAAACCCGTTGCTGTGCAGGCCACTAGATGCAAGTCCTATCAAGACATGGCCAACTCCTATCTCCGAGCCATCAATGATCTTTTGCCAGTCCACGACTCCAACTACGAACCCAGCAAGGTCGTAGTCGTTTTCAGCATAAAGTCCTGGCATTTCAGCCGTCTCCCCGCCGATCAAGGAACAGCTGGCCTGCTTACAACCCTCCGCGATTCCTCTTATGACATCCACAGCCACATGGGGCTTTAGCTTTCCCGTTGCAAAGTAGTCTAAGAAAAAAAGAGGAGTGGCTCCACATACGATTATGTCGTTTACACTCATGGCGACTAGGTCGATACCAATGGTATCGTGCTTGTCTGCCATGATTGCGATCTTGATTTTCGTTCCCACTCCGTCAGTGGAAGACACCAGGACGGGCTCATGATAGCGGTATGTATCCAGTGCGAAAAGCCCTGCAAATCCGCCTATTTCAGTGATAACACCACGTTTAAAGGTGGATGCAACAAGAGGGCTAATCTGTTTGACCAATTCGTTCGCCTTGTCTATATCAACGCCAGCCTGGGCGTAAAGAGAATTTTTATTTTCCACGTGAGTACCTCTTATGACAATAATTATTAATAATTTTTTATCTTGGTTTCGTCAATTGTAATTCAAGATAAAATCGGCCTGATAAAACAATATTTATCTT